>JBIOJB010000006.1:0-45763 GCA_044450465.1 Candidatus Dormibacterales bacterium
CCAGGGGCGCCTGGTTGGCGACCGGGATCTCAGCCGCGGCAACACCGGAGTTGAAAGGTCCCACCATGCCGAGGATCTTCGGGTTGGAGATCATCTGCTGGACGTTCTGAGTTCCCTTGGTGGGGTCGTGCTTGCCGTTGACGGAGTCGTCGAAGGGCACGAAGACCAGGGTGTAGCCGTCGACGGAGCCCTTCTGGGTGACGGCGAACTGCGCGCCGTACTGAGTGGGCAGACCGCTCGACGCGTCGGCGCCCGACGTCGGCAGGTCGCTGGCGATGTCGATCTCGCCCTTGACTGTCGTCCCGCCGGTCGAAGAACTGCCGCATGCGAAGGCGAACAGAGTCGCCGCGATGAGGACTGTTAGTCCCCTAGCTCGAACCATGTGGTTCCCCCTTGTGCTTTGTTGGGAGGGTCTGCGTCATCGACTGCAGACAGATCCCATCACTCGCCGCCCTCTTCCCAACTCACGTCGGGGCGAGAGTGCGCCGGCGGCGAGTGCGGCCAAACGGGATGGCCGAACCGCTTACTCCGATGAAACTATTGACTCCACAGGCCCCGCAAGTCAAGTGCGATCTCGAACGTGAGTGCGGGATTGACTCAATATGGGAGCGCATTGCTGTAGTCAATGGAGCCCACCACGGTCCACTGGGCGCGTGGGTCTGCGGCCGTCGGCTCGACTATCGACACCACGGGGTGGGTGTTGTCGCCTGCCAGGTCGAACCCGATCGACCCCGTCGCGCCGGCGAACTCGGACGTCACCGACAGCTGTGAGATGACATTGCCGCGCTCCGGCACCTGGTCACCGGCCGCGTGGATCGCCCGGTCGAGCGCCGCGTAAACCACAGCGGCGGAATCGACCGCGAGCAGCGTGTAAGGGCCATAGTCTTCGGTTCTGCCGAAGGCGGTCCTGAACCCGGCCACCGCCTGGATCGCCGCCGGTGAGGTGGCCCCGATCGCCGCCGGGACGGTCGCAAGAATGCCGGCCGAGTTGGAGCCGGCCGCGAGCACGCAGCCGGGGTCGTCTGCGATGCCGTCACCTGTCAAAAAGGGCGTGGCAGCTCCTGGGTCGAAGATTCCGGACATCTGGGCCCGGATGGCACAGCCCTGGGTGGCGGTCGAGCCGCCGTAATAGACGGCGGTCGCGCCCGCCGCCTTCATCTCCTTCAAGAAGCCCGTGGCGTCCGCGCCGGCCGTTGTGCCGACGTCCAGGTGTCCCACCACCGAACCGCCCAGGTGCTGAAACCGCGCGGTGAACGCTGCAGCCAGGGCCTGGCCGTAAGCCTCGTGGTCGGAAACCACCGCGGCGCGAAGGACCTTCAGCGTCTTGAACGCGTAGTCCGCCGCAGCCGGGCCCTGGAGGGCGTCGGTCCCGGCAAGCCTGAAGAAGTTGTTGACGTGTGATGGTCGAAGCTCCGACGCGGAGGGGAGGCCCGCGACCTTGCAGGTGATGGGGGTGCGGTAAGGGTTCAGCGCGGCGGGGAGGTAGAGGTCCTGGGTCAGGCACGGGCTGCTCGCTGCGGGGCTGATCATCGCCAGCGATGCGGCGTTGGCGATGGGAATCTCCTGGCGCGCCACCGCCGAATCGAACGGCCCGATCACTGCAACCACCGACGCGTCCGCGGCGAACCCGGCTACGTTGGCCGCGCCCAGCTGCGGATCGGGAGCCTTGCCTCCCGCATCGTCCGCGACGGCAAGCGCTACCGCGTAGTCATCGATCCGCGCGTGCTGCTGGACGAAGAACCTCACACCGTTGAGCGCCTGAAGCCCGGCCGCGCCCTCCGGTCCGGAAAGGGGCAGGTCGACACCGACGCGGATGGTCGTGGACGCCGCCGCACCCAGCCCCGCGCCACTGCATGCGGAGACGCACAGCAGGCCGAGTGCGCCGGCCGAAGCCAGGGTCTTGCGCACGACTGTAGAGAATGCCACCCCGGAGGCGAAACAGCCCCCGCCCCCTCACAGTACTTATACTCGGTATCCCCTTCCCTCACTCCTCAGGAGCGCCTTTTTTGAAGACCGAAACCAGCGAACATCTCAAGCCCCGCTCGCAGTACGCGGACGACGCCGTGCAGCTGGCCATCGCCGGTAAGTGGGACGAGGCCGTGAAGCTCAACAAGTTCATAACCGAGAACCTGGGCGCCGACGAGGAGACCCAGAACCGGCTGGGCAAAGCCCTGTCCGAGCTCGGGAAACTAAAAGAGGCCAAGCAGGCTTACGAGGCTGCGCTGAAGCTCAATCCGATGAACTCGATCGCCAAGAAGAACGCCGCCCGGATCAACGTGCTGCTGCATCAGAAAGAAGGACTCAAAGTGGGCGGCACGAGGGTCGACCTCAACCTCTTCGTCGAGGAGATGGGCAAGACGGTCATCACCCCACTGGAAGGCACGGCCGGCACGGACATCTGCTCCAAGGTGGCGGCCGGCGACGTGGCCGAGCTGAAGATCGACCGAGACGGCATCGTCGCGGAGACGTCCAGAGGCGTCAGGCTCGGCCTGCTCGAGGCCAAGCTCGCGAGGCGGCTCATCAAGTTCATGCGCGGCGGCAACCGCTACCAGGCAGGTGTCACGGCGTGCGACGGCAACACGGTGAAGCTGATCGTCCGCGAGACCTACCAGGACCCGCACTTTGCCGGCAAGCCGAGCTTCCCGATGCGCCGCAAACGCGACGTCGAATTCCGCCCTTACACCAAGGAGAGCCTGCTCAGCCGCGAGGTCGAGGTCTTCACCGAGGACGAAGAAGAGCCGTTGATCGCGGACACTCCGGTGGCGGACGAGATGGAAGAGGGGATGCATGCGGTTGAGGACGAGGCCGAGCCGGTCGACTTCTCAGAGGACGCCGACGAAGACTCGAACGACGCGGACGAAGACGAGGACGAGTAGCCCAAGCTCCTCCTGACGGTCCGCCGGCAGCCACCCGCCCGGCGGCGCATGTTTATGCACGGGACCGTATACTCATGCGTCCATGGCACTTGAGGCGGGGAAGCCCAGGAAGCTGAAGGCCGCGGTCGCCGGCGCCAGCGGCTACGCAGGCATGACCGCGGTCAACCTGCTGGCCCATCACCCTGACGTCGAGCTCTGCCAGCTCTCGTCGCGCTCGTTCGCCGGGAAGCCGCTGTCCGCGGTCTTTCCGATGCTCGAGCTTGCCGGGGAGTTCAGGGCCGAGCCGGATCCCGCCGGGCTTGACGTCGTGTTCAGCTGCCTGCCGCACAACGTCGGCGCCGCAAAGGCAGCCGCATGGCTGGCCGCGGGCGCGCGCGTCATCGACATGAGCGCTGACTTCCGGCTTCGCGACGCGGCGCACTACCCCGTCTGGTACGAGCAGCAGCACCCCGACCCTGCGCTGCTCGCCACGGCGGTCTTCGGCCTGCCTGAGCTGCACGAGCCGGCGCTGCGGCAGGCGAACCTGATCGCCGTACCGGGCTGCTACTCGACCGCCGCCATACTCGCCCTGGCGCCGGCGGCGGCCAGAGGGCTCATCGACTCCGACATCGTCGTCGACGCCAAATCGGGGGTGAGCGGGGCCGGGCGGTCCCCCGGCATGGGCGTGCACTTCAGCGAGGTCAATGAATCTGTCGGCGCCTACGCGATCAAGGGCCACAGGCACCTGCCTGAGCTGCGCCAGGAACTGGTCGGTCTGGGTTTGAACCACGGGACCGCGATCACCTTCGTGCCGCATGTCGTACCCATGACCCGCGGCCTCCTCGCCACTTGCTATTTCGACGCCGGGGCGACGGACGACGAGCTTCAGGTGGCCTACCGCGAGTTCTATGCCGGACAGCCATTCACGAGAGTCGTGGACTCGCCGCCCGCAACCAAGCTCGCCGCCCACTCCAACCTCTGCCTGGTCAACGTCTCGAAGCAGGGCGGCAAAGCGGTTGTGACGGCCGCCCTGGACAACCTGATCAAGGGAGCCTCCGGGCAGGGTGTCGAGTGTTTCAACATAGCCTTCGGCCTTGACCGCACCTCCGGGCTGGTGGGAGCGATGCAGTGGCCGTGACCTACGCGCGCGGGTTTCGCGCCGGGACCGCCGCCTGCGGCATCAAGGCCTTCACCGCTGGCGCGTCGGCCATACCAAGCGGGCAGAAAGATGACCTGTGTGTCGTTCACTCGGAGCTGCCGTGCGACACGGGCGGAGTCTTCACAACCAACAAGGTCAAGTCGCCCACCGTGGTCATCGATCAGCTCCACCTGCAGCACAACCGGATCCACGCGGTGACCGTCAATTCGGGAAACGCCAACGCCTGTACCGGGGCGCAGGGCTTCCGCGACGCGCTCTTGATGGCCAAGCTGTCGGCCGACCGCCTGGATCTGGACCCGAGTCAGGTGCTGGTCAGCTCGACCGGAGTGATCGGTCGCCAGCTGCCGATGAATGCGATCAAGTCTGGGATCGCCGAGGCGTGCGAGCGGCTCAGCGCACAGGGCGGGCCTGCGGCGGCCCGGGCAATCATGACGACAGACACCGTGCCGAAGACCGCGCAGCTGGAGGTCGAGCTCGGCGGAACGACCATCCGAATTGGAGGCATGTCTAAGGGATCGGGAATGATCCATCCCAACATGGCGACCCTGCTGGCCTACATCACGACCGACGCATCGGTGGAGGCGGGCTTAATGGCGAGGCTGGTCAAGCCGATCGCGGATCGCAGCTTCAACCAGATCACCGTGGACGGCGACAGCTCGACCAACGACACCTTCTTGATGCTCGCCAACGGAGCCGCCGGCAACGAGCCGGTCCGCGCCGGAAGCCTGATGGCAGGTCAGCTGGAGGCGGCGTTGTTGCAGGTCGCACAGGAGCTCGCGCGCTCGATCGCCCGCGATGGCGAGGGGGCGACCAAGCTGATCACCGTCAAGGTCGTGAACGCGCTCTCAGACGCCGAGGCGCGCCTGGCAGCTCGCGCGGTTGCCTCCTCCAGCCTGGTCAAGACTGCTGTGCACGGCGGGGACCCGAACTGGGGCCGCATCGTCTGCGCCCTCGGCTACAGTGGCGCCGACCTCGCCCTTGATCGGCTTCACCTGACCGTTGGGGGCCTCGTGGTGTTCGAACGCGGCTCCGGGGTCGACGTCGACCTGTCCGCAGTCCGCCGGGCCTTTGAGCAGCCGGAAATTGAAATCGTCGCCACCCTTGGCCTTGGAGGCGGGCACGCCGAGGCCTGGGGTTGCGACCTATCGGAGGAGTACGTGCGCATCAACGCCGACTACACGACATGACACTGACCGTCGAGGAGCGCGCCAAAGTTCTCGTGGAGGCGTTGCCCTATATCAAGCGATTCCACGGCCAGATCGTGGTGATCAAAGTCGGTGGCAATGCGATCGAGCAGGCCCGCGACGAGACCCTGCTCGACGTCGTGCTTCTTCGCTACGTCGGCATGCAGCCTGTGCTCGTTCACGGAGGCGGCCCAGAGATAACTGCGATGAGCGAGCGGCTCGGTCTCAAGGCTTCCTTCAAAGAGGGACTTCGCGTCACGGACGACCAGACGATGGAGGTCGTGAAGATGGTGCTGACCGGCAAGGTCGGGCCGGACCTCGTCGCGGCCATCCACCGGCTCGGGGGGCAGGCGGTCGGCATGAGCGGCGAGGATGGGCCGACCATCATCGCGGAGGCCCTTGACGAGGCCATGGGGTTCGTCGGTCGCGTCGTCCAGGTCAACAAAGAGCCCATCACCGCCCTGCTCGCCCGCGGCTACATCCCTGTCATCGCGTCGATCGGTCTCGGTTATGACGGCCATGCGTACAACATCAACGCGGACACGGTGGCGGCGGAGATCGCCGTAGCGCTGAGCGCGGCCAAGCTGATCCTGCTCACCGACGTCGCAGGGGTGCATGGCTTTGACGGTCAGGTGGTGGCCGTGATGTCCAGAGAGGATGCCCGCAAGCGGATCGACGACGGAGAGGTGACCGGCGGCATGATCCCCAAGCTCCAGGCCTGCCTCAGGGCACTGGATGGCGTTCCCCTCGCTCACATCGTCGACGGACGCACGAAGCATGCCCTGCTGCTGGAGCTCTTCACGGAAGCCGGAATTGGAACCATGGTGACGACCTGACGGTGTCGACCGAATCCACCCCAGAGCTCGCGGACCGATACCTGATGCAGACCGGTAAGCGCATGCCGGTGACCTTTGTCCGCGGGTCGGGGTGCAGGGTCTACGACGAAGCCGGCCGCGAGTACCTCGACTTTGTCGCCGGCATCGCGGTGAACCTCCTTGGCCACTCGCACCCGGAGGTGGCGGCCGCGGTTGCCCGCCAGGCGGCCACCTTGATCCACACGTCCAATCTCTATTTCACGCAGCCGCAGGTGGAGCTCGCTCGCCTTCTGGTCGAGCTGTCGTTCCCGTCCCGCGTCTTCTTCTGCAACTCGGGGGCGGAGGCGAACGAGGCGGCGATCAAGATCGCCCGTAAGTGGGGACGCCTCCACCGCAACGGGGCGTTCGAGATCATCACGACCGCGGGCGCCTTCCACGGCCGGACTCTGGCGACGGTCACGGCAGGCGGCCAGGCTCGGTATTCGGAGCCGTTCCAACCGCTTCCGGTCGGGTTCGTCCACGTGCCGTACAACGACCTGGGCGCGCTCCAGGCCGCCACGGGCGACCGCACGGTGGCCGTGATGCTCGAGCCGGTGATGGGCGAGATCGGAGTCGTCCCCGCAGCGCCCGGTTACCTGGAGGGGGCGCGGGAGTGGTGCGACAGTCAGAACCTGCTGCTCATTCTCGATGAGGTCCAGACCGGACTCGGCCGGACCGGCAGGTGGTTTGCGCACCAGCATCACGGGGTCCAGCCTGATGTGATGACGCTGGCGAAGGGGTTAGGCGGAGGCGTGCCCATCGGCGCGTGCCTGGCCAACCCCAGGGCCGACGTGTTCGAGCCGGGCGACCATGGCTCGACGTTTGGCGGCAACCCCCTCGCCTGCGCCGCCGCCGTGGCGGTGCTTGGCGTGGTCGAGCGTGACGGCCTGGTCGGCCATGCCGCCGAAATGGGCGATCTGCTGCACGCCGCGCTGAGCAGGTTCGGTGCCAAGGAGGTTCGTGGGTTGGGCCTGATGCAAGCCTTCGAGTTCGAAGCGCCTCGGGCCAAGGCCTTTCAATTGGCCTGTCTCGAGGCGGGGCTGGTCGTCAACGCCGTCGATGACAACTCGATCCGGTTGGTACCGCCGCTGATAGTCACGCCAGACGAGATCGAGAAGGCCGTCGGCGTCATGACCAGGGCACTTCCGTGACGGTGACCAAGAGTGAGCGCCAGAGCGCGATCCTGGAGCTGGTCAGCCGCGGATCGGCTCACACCCAACAGGAGATCGCATCAGCGTTGGCCAGGCGCGGGGTGCGCGCGACGCAGGCCACGGTCTCGCGCGACATTCAGGAGCTCGGACTCGTGCGAACGGGCGGCGCCTACCGCAGCGCAACCGTGCTGGCGCGCGAGCTCATCCTCTCCGTTGATTTCATCGAACCGATAGCAGTGATCAGGACCCCGCCGGGGACGGCCAACCTCGTGGCCCGAAAGATCGACGAAGCTTCGCTGCCCGGAGTCGCCGGCACGGTGGCCGGCGATGACACGGTCTTCGCCCTGCTGCGCGGGCGCTCCGCCGGCCGGGCGTTGAAGGAGCTGCTGGCCGGTGGCGAATAAGAAACTGGTGCTGGCCTACTCGGGTGGGCTCGACACCTCGGTGGCGATTCGCTGGCTGAAATACAAGGGCTGGGACGTGGTCGCCTTCACGGTCGACCTCGGCGAGAAGAAGGACCTCGACGCGGTCCAAGCCCGGGCGCTGAAGATCGGCGCGTCCGCCGCATACGTAGCCGACGGCCGGATCCCGTTCCTCCAGCTCTTCGTCTGGCCGTCGCTGCAGGCCGGCGCGGTGTATGAGAAGGAGTATCCCCTGGCGACGGCGCTGGGCCGCCCTCTGATCGCGGCGATGATGGTCGAGATCGCACGCCGCGAGGGAGCGACGGCCATCGGGCATGGCTGCACGGGCAAGGGCAACGACCAGGTGCGCTTCGAGGTGGCCACAGCGGCCCTGGCGCCCGAGCTCGTGGTCGTGGCTCCCGTTCGCGAGTGGGGCATGAACCGGGACGATGAGATCGAATACGCCGCCGCACATGGCATCGAGGTGCCGGCGACCGTCCACTCGCCCTACTCGACCGACGAGAACCTCTGGGGTCGCTCGATCGAGGCAGGGGTGCTGGAGGATCCGTGGGCCGAGCCTCCAAAGGAGATCTACGCATGGACGCGCGATCCGAGGCAGTGCCCCGACGAGCCGGCCTACGTTGAGATCGGCTTCAGCGGCGGCGTACCGGTGTCGCTCGACGGCCAGCCCGCGAGCGCTCTGGACCTGGTCACCGCCCTCAACCGCATCGGGGGTGAACACGGCGTCGGTCGCATCGACCACCTCGAGAACCGACTTGTGGGCATCAAGTCCCGCGAGATCTATGAAGCGCCGGCCGCGGTCCTGCTGCTGCAGGCACACCAGGCCCTGGAGGACATCACGCTGCCCAAAGAGGTCGCCCGCTTCAAAGAAGTGGTCGCCCAGCAGTGGGCGCAGATCGTGTACGACGGCCTGTGGTTCAGCCCTCTTCGGGACGCCCTGTACGGCTTTGTGGCCGAGACGCAGCGCCATGTGACCGGCGAAGTCCGGATCAAGCTGTTCAAAGGCTCCTCGCAGGTGGTGGGGAGGAAGGGGCCGCAGCAGCTGTACCGCCTGTCCCTCGCGACCTATGGGAAGGGAGACGTCTTCGACCAGTCGGCGGCGGCCGGTTTCATCAAGCTCTGGGGTCTCGGCGTGCGCACGTCCTCGGAGCTTCAGGGCCGGCTCCCGGCTGGTGAGCTCGCCAAGCTGCTGGGCGACGCGAAGAGGCTCACCCCATAGCGGTCAAGAGGCGCCAGCCAGAACGGCTCTGGGGCGCCCGTTTCAGCCGAAGCCTGCTGCCCGAGCTCGCCGCCTTCTCGTCCTCGCTGGAGGTCGATTTCGAGCTCTACCCGTATGACATCGCCGGCAGCCTGGCACACGCCAGGGGGCTGGCGGCCGCGGGCCTGCTCCCGCCGACGCGGCTCAAAGCCATCGAGCGCGGGCTGAGGCGCATACGCCGAGAGCTCGACCAGAATGAATTCAGGTTCCGGCCGTCCGACGAGGACATCCACACCGCGGTCGAGAGGCGGCTCACAGAGCTGACGCCGGCCGGAGCCTCGCTCCACGCGGGTCGTTCGCGCAACGACCAGGTGGCGCTCGACCTTCGCCTCTACTCCCGAGCTGCCGCGAGCGAAGCGACCTCGAGGATCTCCCACGTCGTCACCTCGCTGGCGTCGAAGGCTGCAGCGCACGCGAGCTGGGTCATGCCCGGCTACACGCACCTGCAGCGGGCTCAACCCGTGACCGTGGGTCACCACCTGCTCGCGCATGCGGAACCGCTCCTGCGCGATGCAACCAGGTTCCGGCATGCCTACGAAGCAGCCGACGAGATGCCGCTCGGATCAGGAGCCCTCGCCGGGAGCACGCTGCCCCTGCAGCGCGACGCGGTCCGTAAGGCGCTTGGCTTCTCCAGGCTCACCGCCAACAGCATCGATGCCGTGTCCGACCGCGACTTCGCCCTCGATCTCGCCTATGCGTGCCTGTGCGCCGCGATTCACCTGAGCCGTCTGGGCGAGGACGTGGTGCTCTGGGCAAGCGCTGAATTCGGGTTCGTGAAGCTCGCCGACGAGATCGCGACCGGCTCCAGCCTGATGCCTCAGAAGAAGAACCCGGACATCGCCGAGCTCCTGCGTGGCCGGGCCGGGCGCGCGCTCGGGAACCTCGTTGCCCTCGCGACTGTGCTCAAAGGGCTGCCTCTCGCATACGACCGCGATCTTCAGGAGGACAAGCAGTCGGTTTTCGCCACGGTCGACGGCGTGCTCGAGTCTTTATCGGCCGCCGCTCTACTCGTAGACCACCTCGAGTTCGATCGCAAGCGCCTCGCTCTGGCCGCGAATGACCCCGGCCTGCTCGCGACCGACGCCGCCGACGAGCTGGTCCGCTCCGGGGTGGCGTTCAGAGCCGCTCACCAGAGCATCGGCCGCCAGGTGCTCGAAGGCGATCTCCGGGCGCCATGGACCGCCCGCGAGTCGCTCACGAGGCGCGACCTGCCGGGCGCACCACATCCGAGGCGGGTGGCGGCTCGAGCGCGGGAGGTCCGCCGCGAAGCATCAACGCTTCACCGGTGGGCCGAGCGGCACCCGCCCGCGCTGCCGGAGTGAAGTAGTAGACCATTAGCATCTGATGCTCCTCGCGGTGGACGTCGGCAACACGAACGTGACGCTGGCTCTTTTCGACGGCGACCGGCTGGCGGCCGACTGGCGCGTTTCCTCACACCGCGAGCGAACCGCCGACGAGCTTGCGGTGGAGCTCCGAGAGCTCTTCGAACTCCGCGGCTACCAGCTGACGGTGGTCGACGGGGTGGTGATCTCGAGCGTGGTCCCGACCATCAACGCCGCCCTGGTCGAGGCGTCGAGGCGATACCTGGGCTGCGAGCCCGTCATGGTCGGGCCCGGGGTCAAGACCAGCGTTCGGATCCGCTACGACAATCCGAAGGACGTTGGGGCGGACCGGATCGCCAACGCGCTAGCGGCCTTCAGCAAGTACGGCGGCCCCGTCGTCGTCATCGACTTCGGGACTGCTGTGACATACGACGCGATCAACTCGGAGGGAGACTACCTGGGGGGTGCCATCGCGCCTGGCGTGGAGATCTCGCTTAACGCTCTCGTCTCGCACACGGCGATGCTGCGGCGGGTTGAGCCGGTGGCCCCCGACTCGGTGATCGGTCGCAACACGGTCGCCTCGATCCAGGCCGGCCTGGTCTGGGGCTTCGTCGCCCAGGTGGAGGGGATGGTCGGCAGGATGGTGGCGGAGCTGGGCGGGAAGGCCAAAGTGATCGCCACGGGCGGCCAGGCGGCGCTGGTGGCGGGCCTGACGACGGTCATCGACGTGACCGATCCACTCTTGACCCTGGAAGGTTTACGGCTTATCTACAGTCAAAACCCGCCCGGCAGCGTTAAGTAGTAGGGGTGAAGACGGCCCAGCGGTTCAACGTGTACGTCCTGGGGGGCCAGGAGCAAGGCGAGCTTGCTCGAAATCTGGCCGGCCTGGGCTTCGAGGTCAAGTCGCTGGGGAGGCCGGCAGCGATCGAGCGCCCGGCCGTGATCGTCCTCGGAGACGGCCAGACCGCGCCCGAAGGCCTGGCTGACCTGGCCATCTCGCCGCCGCCCGGAACTTCGGGTCAGGCCCTGCGCGAGCTGGTCCGGATGGGCATCGAGAACGTGATCCTGCGCCAGGAGCTTGCCCATCTCGAGGAGCGCGCCAAGCATCAGCACACCCAGTTCGACGAGCTGAACCGAATCGGCATCGCGCTGTCCGCCGAGCGGGACCTCGACCAGCTCCAGGCCTTGATCCTCCTGACGATGCGGCAGCTCACCAACGCCGACGGCGCGAGCCTGTGGCTACGCACCGATGACGATGGGCCGCCGCAGCTCTTCCTGAAGGCGAGCCAGAACCACTCGATTGAGGGCAGCACGTATCAGGCGTTCAAGGTGGCGCTCGACGATAAGTCGGTCGTCGGTTTCGCGGTCACGTCGGCAACCAGCCTGCTCTACGACGACGCGTACAACCCTCCACCCGGGAAGCCCAAGGGCGGACGCGGCTTCGACGCGCTGTTCGGGTACCGGACCAAGTCGATGCTCACGGTCCCGATGCGAAACTACCAGGACGAGGTCATCGGCGCCATCCAGCTCATCAACGCGAAGCGCCGTTTCGACGTGAAGCTGACGGTCGACGCCGTCGATGCCGAGGTCGTCAGCTTCCAGCCTGACGACCTCCCGATGATCGAATCCATCGCCAGCCAGGCGGCAGTGGCGCTCGACAAACAGAAACTCCTCGATTCAATCCAGGATATGTTCGACGGCTTCGTGAAGGCGAGCGTGACCGCGATCGAGCAACGCGACCCGACGACGGCCGGGCATTCGGGCCGCGTCGAGAAGCTGACCACCGAACTTGCGCTCGCCGTCAACCAAATCGCGGTAGGCAAGTTTCGCGAGCGCCTGCTCACCGAGGAAGAGCTCCAAGTGCTCAAGTACGCGTGCCTTCTCCACGACTTTGGCAAGGTTGGAGTGCGCGAGAACATCCTGGTCAAGGCCAAGAAGCTGGAGGCTGGGCAGCTCGATTTGATTCGGATGCGCTTCGACTACATCCAGCGTTCCGAGCAGGTCAAGCGCCTAAGTGAGCAGATCGAGATCCATCGCAAGAAGGGCGTGGACGAATCAGCACTCGCCGCCATGTACCAGCATCTCGAGGGTGAGCTGCGGAAGCTGAGGGTCTGGTACGAGGCCGTCGCGACCGCCAACGAGCCATCCGTGCTACCTGAAGCCGAGACCTACATTGCTGCGGTGCTCGCTGAGATTTCGGACCAGACCTACGACGACATGGACGGCAAGCCCCACCCGATGTTGGAGCCGCAGGAATTCCGATTCTTGAGCATCCCCAAGGGCACTCTCGATCCCCAAGAGCGAAAGCAGATGGAAGATCACGTGACCCACAGCTGGAACTTCCTGAACACGATTCCCTGGCCGGTACCCATGCGCCGGATTCCCGAAATCGCTTATGCGCACCACGAGAAGCTCGACGGCACCGGGTACCCACGCCGCCTCACCGGCGAGCAGATCCCGCTGGAGGCCCGCATGATGACCATCGCCGACATATACGACGCGCTGACTGCGACAGACCGCCCTTACAAGCGCGCCATCTCCAAGGACATGGCGCTGGACATCCTCCACACCGAGGCGAACCGTGGCCAGCTCGACAAGGACCTCCTCGACGTCTTCGTGACGAAAGAGATCTACCTGGCTACCGCGTCCTAGATGAGGATCAAGTTCTGGGGCACCCGAGGCACGCGACCGACCCCCGGAAGGAGAACCTTGCGGTACGGCGGCAACACCACGTGTATCGAGGTCAGGGACAGCCACAACAACCTGGTCATCATCGATTCGGGCTCGGGCATAGCCGAGCTCGGCAACACGTTCAGCCCGACTGAGCCCGTCCAGGCGCACCTTCTCATCACCCATACACATCTGGACCACATCCAGGGATTCCCGTACTTCATGCCGGCCTTCGTGCCAGGCACGCATCTGACGATCGTCGGTCCGGGCGGCTCGGCCAAGTCGCTACAAGCGGCGTTCGCCGACCAGATGGACCCGGCGTACTTTCCGGTCAGGCTGAGCCACATGCCGGCGGAGATGGAGTTCATCGAACGCAATCCTGGAGAGACGTTCCAGGTGGGGGCGATGCAAATCACCCCCCATCTGCTGATGCACCCGATCCCGACTTTCGGCTACAGGATCGACGAGGGGTCGTCTCGCTTCACCTTTGCCACCGACAACGAATACGCGATGTTCGGGCAGCAGAAGAACGGTGCGCTCCAAGCTCTGACGGCATGGTGTCGCAACTCGGGGCTGCTCGTGCACGACGCCCAGTACAGCTCCGACGAGTACAGGAACCATGTCGGCTTCGGACATTCGACGTACGAGGACTCGCTCTCCCTGGCCGAGCTCGCCGAGGTCAACGAGCTGGCCTTCTTTCACCACGACCCGACGCATTCGGACAGCGACGTCGACCTATTGATCCAGCAGGCGCACGCGAACCATCGCAACGCCGGCGGGAGCGAGGTGAACGCCTTCCCGGCAAGCGAGGAGCAGGAGATCGCGCTATAGGGCGCGGGTGAGGACTCCGTCCTCCCCCGCGGAACCCCCTCCTGCCGAGTCCGTTTTTCGATGGCGATCTCATCTCGACGTGGGGAGTCACAAAGCATGCTGCGTCGCGGCCGGAGTAAATCCGGCCGCCCTAACCACGCCTGCGCTGATAGCTGGCGAGCGCCCTCACCTACCCAATCACCGCTAACCTTTTCCGATCGTGGAAGACAACGAGCAAGACCTCCCGGCCGTGATGCGGGATCGCAGGGAGAAGCTCGACCGTCAGCGGGCGGCCGGGATCGACCCCTACTCGAGCGGTTTCCGGCCGACCCACACGAGCCAGACCGCGCGAGAGCTGCTGGGCGACACCGAGCGCACGGAGGCGGTTGGCCTGGCGGGCCGGTTGATGGTCAAACGCCTTCAGGGCGGTCTGGTCTTCGCCGACCTGCAGGATGCCGCCGGCCGCATCCAGCTGATGGCAAGCCGCGAAATCGTCGGCGATGAGCAGTTCACGACATTCGCAGACCTCGATCCGGGCGACGTCATCGGGGTGACCGGGCCAATCTTCAGGACTCGCCGAGGCGAGGTGACGCTCGAGGTCCGATCTTTCCAGCTGCTCACGAAGTCGCTTCGACCGTTGCCGGAGAAGTGGCACGGCCTGAAGGACGTTGAGATCCGGTACCGGCAGCGCTACGTGGACCTCATCGCGAACCCGGGTGTGCGGGAGGTGTTCAGGGCTCGCACCAGGATCATCACTGCGATCCGCGGCCTACTCGACGAGCGCGGTTTCCTTGAAGTTGAGACGCCTGTGCTCCAGGAGGTCCCTGGGGGAGGTCACGCGCGGCCCTTCCAGACCCATCACAACTCGCTGGACCGCGATCTCTACTTGAGGATCGCCCTGGAGCTGCATCTCAAGCGTCTCCTGGTCGGGGGCCTCGAGCGCGTATACGAGATCGGCAGGGTCTTTCGCAACGAGGGACTGTCGCCGCGCCACAACCCCGAGTTCACGATGCTGGAGAGCTACCAGGCCTACGCCGATTACGAGGACGTTATGAAGCTGGTGGAGGACCTCGTCGTAGTCTCTGCGCAGGCGGCCGGCCGGGAGCTGACGACCACGTACCAGGGTGAGTCGATCGACCTCACCCCGCCTTACCGACGGGCGCGCATGGCCGATCTGGTGTTCGAGCACACGGGTCTGCGGGCGACGGGACGCGAACTGGACGATCTTTTCGAGGAACACGTCCAGCCACGACTCCGTCAGCCCACCTTCGTGACCGATTACCCGATCGAGATCTCGCCGCTGGCCCGCCCCCGACCCGACGACCCCAATTTTGTGGAGCGTTTCGAGCTGATCATCGTCGGCCGCGAGCATGCAAACGCTTTCACGGAGCTGACGGATCCAATCGACCAGCGCGCACGTTTCGAGGCGCAGGCGGCGCTGCGCGCGGCGGGAGACGCCGAGGCGCACCCGATGGACGAGGACTTCCTCCGCGCGGTGGAGTACGGGCTGCCGCCGTGTGGCGGCCTGGGCGTCGGGCTCGACCGGCTCATCATGCTGCTCACCGACCAGGCGTCCATCCGCGACGTGATCCTGTTCCCGGTGATGAAGGCGGAGACCTAGCCCAGGTGCTGCCGCTCGAGCTGATTCGCAAGGATCCGGATCGGGTTCGCCGAGCCGCCCAACTGAAGGGCGAGAAGGCGCCGGTCGACGAGATCCTCGAGCTCGACGAGCGCTGGCGCGGCCACCTGCACAAAGCCGAGACAGTCAAGGCGGAGCAGAACCGCCTCTCGAAGGAGTACGCCAAAACAAAGGACGAGGCGCTGAAAGACCGCCTGCGCGACATGGCCGATTCCGGCAAGGAGGAGCTGGCGAGGGCGGACGCCGTGAAGCGCGAGCTGGACGATCTCCTGCTGCGAGTCCCGAACTTGTTCCACGAGTCGGTGCCGATCGGCGAGACGGATGCCGACAACGTCGTGCAGAGGAAGTGGGGGGCCAAGCCCGAGCTCGGCTTCCCACCACGCACGCATTTCGACCTGGGCGAGGCGCTGGGCATCATGGATTTCGAACGCGCCGCCCGCGTAAGCGGCTCGCGTTTTGCATTCCTGCTTGGCGAGGGCGCGCGCCTCGAACGCGCGCTGGTGCAGTTCATGCTCGACGTGCACACGCAGGAGCACGGCTATACCGAGGTGTGGGCGCCGATGCTGGTCAACTCCGCGTCCATGGTCGGCACGGCCAACCTGCCGAAATTCGCCGACCTTGCTTACAAGGTCGAGGGCGAGGACCTTTGGCTCATTCCCACCGCCGAGGTTCCCATCACCAATTTCCACCGGGAGGAGATCCTGGATGGCGACCGGCTGCCGCTCAAGTACGTCTGCTACGCACCGTCGTGGCGGACTGAGGCCGGCGCCGCGAGCAAGGACACGCGCGGGTTCATCCGGCTGCACCAGTTCTCCAAGGTCGAGCTGGTCAAGGTCACGACGGCGGAGACGTCGATGGACGAGTTCGAAAAGCTCGTGAAGGATGCGGAGGACATTCTGCAGAAGCTCGGGCTTCACTACCACGTGCTCGCGATGTGCACCGGAGACATGGGCTTCGCGCAGTACAAGAAGTTCGACCTTGAAGCGTGGGCGCCGGGCCTTGATCGCTACCTCGAGGTGTCGTCGTGCTCTGTGTTCAACGATTTCCAGGCTATGCGGGCAAACATCCGGTACCGACCCGGGCGTGGGACACAACCTCGGTTCGCGCATACCATCAATGGAAGCGGCCTGGCCCTGCCGCGAACCATTGACGCGATCATCGAAACCTATCAGCGGGCGGACGGCACGATAACCGTTCCGGACGTGCTCCGGCCGTACATGGGCGGTCTGGAACGGATCGGGGTCCGCTGACGAGTTTCTAGAATCCGAGGTGCCCTGGGAGGGGTGGCCGAGTCCGGTTGATGGCGACGGTCTTGAAAACCGTTATAGGTGCAAGCCTATCTAGGGTTCAAATCCCTACCCCTCCGCCAATTTTGAATACCGTTTCTTGCACCGACGGGCTGGCGAGCTGGCTGTCAAGTCCTTTCGAGTATTGCCAAAGTGTTGCCTATTAAGGCAGGGAGCCAACCTGGATCAGTGCCGGAATCATCCCGTCGGTAGTCGCCTTGATGTAGATGAATGGCCTCACGAGTGGGCACTACCAGCCTGGGCATTGGTCTGCGAGGTAGCCGTGTCAGTGATCGGGCCACCGTTCACGGCGAGCTGGTTGGATATTTCGCTAACACCAGCCCCACCCGATCCGCCGGGGTAGATGTGGGTGTGGTTGTGACTGTGGGTGTGAGCGTTCTCAGTGGTGGCGTCGGTGCCAGTGGCTGACGCGGTCAGCGTCGAGTAGGTCCGATACAACTGGAAGTGAACGGAGAGTTTGGCGAAGTTCGGCCAGACGATTGGCGACGTGGTCGAAGGCTCGTGCCCGCTGTGCAGGGTTGAGCTGCGAATCCACGATGGCCGTGCGTGCTGTGAGTGCTGCGGAAATTCCTACCTAGCTACCGATCATCGACTTGAGATGCGGCGGTGCGAGGTTCACGGCCGCGATTGTGAGCATTGGGCGGCTGAGTGGGCCAGAGCGGGCCGACTTAGTGGTGCGACGTTAGGAAGACCACAACGACGCCTATCCCTACGGCCAGACCGGCTCCAAGGATGCCGCCAATTACCCAGGCCGCACCTTGAGGAAACTCAGAGTGCCCTTGACATCAACCAGCCCGGTGTCGTAGTTCCGTGACTCCGTCGCTGTAACTGCTCAGTGAAATTGTCATCGTGAGGCTACAACGGCTCGGCGCCAGGGGTGGTTGGCAGCGGGCGGCTGTCGAGAGGTGGAGCTCGCAAGCGAGGAGTTCTTGAGCTTCGACATGATGGGGACGGGCGCAAGGTCGGCGGCTTTGGAGTGGACCGCGACACGGTACAAGGCCTTCGGCTCGGTCAGCACTTTCTTGGCCAGGCATAAGCCGTCGGCGAAGACGCCGAGTGTGCCATCGAAGCGCTCATGGACTTCCACGCGGAGGTGGGTGCGGCTGGTGCGGTCTTGAGATCGAGGGATGTCGATGAGATGTGGACCGAAGTGCACGGTGTTGTCGTTGCCGACCACGCGTCGGTATTTGAAGCAGAAGAACTCCTCGAGCCGACGGTTCTTCGGCCAGGGTATCCAGGCTAGGTTGGGGTCTTGCGCGGCGACCATGAAGCGCCGGTTGTGGCGAGGGAGGCAGCGCTCGAGGACCTGGTTGGCGTCGCCTGCAGTGCAGGCGTTGGCCAGGCGTAGTTCACTGACGAGGCGGTCTTGGGAGGTTCCCCACAGCCGTTCCACTCGACCTTTGGCCTGCGGTGAGCGAGCCAGGATGAGGCTGACACCGAGCTCCTCTAGGAGCCGTCCGAACTGGGTTGGCTGGCGGCGCCCAGCGAGCTCTTCCTCGAGTGTGAGCCCGCTGTCCTTGGTGACCACGAAGATTGAGTGGCGGTCGGCGTAAAGGGCGAGCGGAATACCCCGGCGACGGACAACTTCTCGCATCACTTCGAAGTAGCCCTGGGCGTCCTCTTGTTCTCGGAAGCGAGCCGACAGCACCTCTCCGGTGGCGTCGTCGATGGCTCCGACCAGACTCAGATAGGGTCCTCGCCCTTCGAGCCAGTCGTGCCGGCTGGTGTCGACCTGCAAAAGCATGCCCGCCTTGGCATAGCGGTCGCGTCGGCGTCGGTGTCTAGGCGGTCGGCGCTTGCGTGGCGCCGGGACGCCGGCCGCGGTAAGGATGCGATGGACGCTGGGTCTGGAGATGGCCAGCCCGTGCTCCTCGACCAGGAGCTCGGTCAGATGCTGCTGGTTGAAACCTGCGTAGGTCGTGGTCGCCAGCTCCACCACCCGGCGCGCGACCTCTGGGTCTAGTGCGTGTACCGGACGGCGCCCACGATTGCCGTGCGACAGAGCTGCCGCGCCCGAGTCAGCGTAGGCAGCCTTCATGCGCTGCAGCTGGCGCACCGACAGGTCGAGGAGCCGAGCGGCTTCCGCGTTGACCAGCGCACCCGACTCCAAATGGTTGAGGACGATCAGCCGACGCTGCTCAGACGTAGTCAAGGTGATCCGGCCTCCATTCATGGGGTGACGGAATCACAGAACAGTTCAGGGGTGACGTTTTTCTCAGAACTACCACAGGACATCAACCAGCCCGGTTGACAGGCTGCCGGGTCGGGTCTAGCCTTCCGGGTCAGCGGCCGTCCGGTCTGGGGGAGGGGTAGCGCATGCGGCGGTTTGGCTCGGGTGAGGGACCTCTCATTTTGGTCATCCGGATAGCGGCTGGCCTGGCTGTGGTTGCTGCCTGTTTCTCGGTTTCCTCCGTTGTCCCGGGTCTTCCTCAGCTGGAGCGATCGGCTTCAGCCGCAACTGGCTATCAGCCGTGGACTCCTGATGGAAGCGCGCTTGGTTTCCACGACACCCAGGACTACTCAAACGGCGGATCTGGTGAATACGGAATAGACGCTGGGCTCCCAGTAGGCACAGCCATCAACGCTCCCGAGTCGGGAAACATTAAGTACACAAGTTGTCCGAATTGCGGTTACTGCTGGCCACCCGGCCACCTGGACGAGCAATTAGCCAGCGGTGCCTTCGTTTCCTTCGGTCATGTTCAAGCCGTCGCCTCCTACGCAGACGGTCAATGGCACAACAACGTGCCAGGCGGTACGGAGGTCGCCACCGTTCAGCAGGGACACTACACAAGCCCTCCATACGCGGCGTGCTTCAACCCTCACGTGGAGTTCATGTACAGCGCAAGCGGAAACTACCTGGTCGGCGGAAAATTCTCTCGCCCCTATTTCGTGCCGGCTAAATGGACCGGTGCAGGAACTTGTCCGCTGACGACCTGGCCGGGTGGAGGTGGCGGTGTTGATCCATGCCCCATACTGTCCGGTTACCTGCACGGAGTTGCTCCTGGGAGCATATGTACGGTCACGGCCTTTACCGAATTCGGGACGACGGACATAAAGTTCTACAGTGGGACCACCGTCTCTCATGCCTATTTCGAGGCGTATTGGGGTGTTTGCACCAACAGCGTCGGCACCAACTACATCCAGTTCGCCTCCGAAACCTCCTACACCCCCTCCCAGATCACCACACCGACAGAAATCCAGGCTGATCTCTGGCTATACAACTGCAACGTGATTCCCTGCACGACGGTTTTCGAAGGCGCCTCTTATGAGGGGACCGGGACCTACCAGGCGCTTTACGAAGACAGCAATATCTATTTGAGCAACTCGTCGGAATGGTGCATGTATTTCTCGTATCAGACCTCGTACAGCTTCATCTACGCGCTGAACTACAATCCGCACACGGTGGCTTCCGGTTCGGTCGAGAACTGCGTCTCCTTCGGATAGGGACCGGCACGTCGTAAGACTGTCATTGATGAGCTTGCGATTTACTGCAGTCGAAGGTCCAAGCAGGTCAGCACGACGACGGTCTCGAAGGCCAGCAGAGGTAGATCAGAGACCGCCAAGTTTTGGTGGAGTGAGAACGACCGGCGGGGAGTAAGCTCAGTTCTGTGGAACTCGTCGTCTTCCTGATCGCCGTCATCATCTTTGACATAGCGGCCCTGATCTCAGGCGTCGACTCGCGGGATTGGGGACGAGATCCGAGGTCCGACGGCCGGCCTCAGCGCTGGATCTAACCCACCTGAACTCGGCTCGGGCGATCTGCACAGCGTGCACTTCGCCGATGGGGCGTCACCCCAAGAAAATTCTTTGAGTTCAGGCTGAGTTCAGCACCGACTCACAAGACGCGGACCGACTTCCAACTCTCGGCGCGGGAGGCGTTATGTACCTGACGTCGCAACAGCCGACGTCTCGGATTCCACTGGCTCTGACCGGGGGGTATGCATATGCTTCCAGACCGACGAATCAAACGCGCCCAGCCGCACGCCGCAATTCGCAGACCTCGGGGTTGGTTCCTTTTCGGCGCCGCACTCGCTTCGGGCGGCATCGCGGGTTTCGCCGCGACCTCCGCGAGCGGGCCGTTCTCGGGCCTGCATGTCGACGCATCGCATCTCGGCGGGAGCGACACCACACAGGCCGAAATGAGCGCGGCCAAGCTGTTCCCTTCACCCACCGCTCGCATCGTTCATCAGATCGTCTACGTCAAGTCGCCTACGACCGCGGAGCCGAAGTCAAAGCCCTCGCCCAGGGTCCACTCGGACGACATGCCCAGAATGACGCCTTCTGAATGGTGGGACTCGGATGAGAATGAAGGTGGCGACTCGGACGACCACTACGGCCGCCCGTCCGCCTCCCCTACACCAAGGCCCTCACCTACGCCTATGCCGTCGCCGACCCCGCCCATGGCCTCACCATCGCCGACACCGTCACCCACGCCCTGCGTCTCGACTCCCACCAAGCCCTGCTGAAACTACGTCTTGCTTCGTCGGGGAGGGGTGCTCCCATCCCTCCCCGACCCGCGTCGGTCGTCACGTCATGTTTCCGGGTATGTGAAAGCGAGACTCTTGGGGACGACCATCCGCCACGCGTCGATCACGAGCCCGCGCATCTCATCCAGCTCCAAAGTGGAGAGGCGAGCGAGCACCCAGTGGTAGCGCATGTCAGACGGCGTCGGATGCATGAACTTGTCCGGAGACCCGCCGATCAACCACTCTCGCTCTTCTTTGGGAAAAGCAAAACCCATGACAGTTTCGTCACGCGAGAATGAGAGAAACACCATTCGACCGACTCGAAACTTCACGCGGCCGCCAACGAGCACCTCGTAGCTTCGCGGCAGCTTCTGAGCCACGGCACGAACTTCGTTGATGGTGACCATCCGCGCTCAGACCGAAACTGAGCTAGGCCGTTATCCGGTCCCCGTGTTCGGCATAGAACCACGAACCGGAAACAAGCACGGCGGCGGCTACGCCGACAACGGCGAGGCTGGCGGTCCAGTCCCATAAGAACGCAATCAGTCCAGACCCCAAGAAAAGTCCCAGTACCGCGAACTGACGTCGCATGGACCTGGCTGGGTTCTCGCTATCCCGACCGAGGTACTTCGGCAGGGATCTTACCCAGGCCCAAAGCGCCAACGCTGGCATGGAACCAGTATCCAGCGGCTGTCAAGGGCGCTTGTTTAGAGGTCGATCGGTGACCTAGGTTCGGCGGCGGCGCGACCACCAGATGGCCCCGACGGCGATGACGATGAGCAAGACCACGCCGGCGATGATCTTGTTGGGCGTGATGGCGGCCGTAATGAGGTAATTCACTCAGCCAGTCTATCGACCTTCTGCCGACCGCTTTCTCTCAGGTCTCGACGCAGCCGCGCTGTCAGCCCTTCCGGCGAGCTCTGAAAGGAAGGTTCGGATCGTGGCCTCGGCCATCCTGTGGAGATCGGCCAGCCCGAGATCGCCCGGCACTCGTGCGGCAGTGCGGTCGAACGTGACGCTCACTGTGACGCGGCTTCCGCCGCTCATGTCCGGTTCGATCGCGACCACACCTTCCATGTGGGAGAGGGGTGACGAACCTGCGCTCGGTGACCACTTGACGGGCACAAGCGTCCGCCCCGATCTGCTGCCGGGTATTGACCGGACCGGCTCAATCGCGCTGAGAACGTCGTTGCCAAGCGCGGATTCGACCGTCCAGGCGCCGTTCTCTTCATTGAGCAGCGCAGACACGCGCGCCGAATCGCAATCAACGTTCACGGAGGCTTCGGCGAACACCTAAAGGTCCCGCCTGCGGTTCCACTTCACACATTCAGGTTGAGCTGCCGGCCGTTTGGATCACAGGAGCATTCGACCCGGATCGGGCGGGCCACATTTCCCCCGTCTGATCTTGCTCTCAGGACACCAGGTACACGCGAAGCAAGTCGGTGCTGAAGATCACCCTTGCTGGAATCGAGACATGACCGGAACTCGCCGTCACCAGGACATCGCCCGACTGCAACTCCGGTGTGGCCTTGGCGGGAAGCTCGACCACATGCACCGATGCAAGGAGGCGGGTCACGTCGTTCGCGCCTCCGGTCACACTCGGCGGCGGCT
Organism: Candidatus Dormibacterales bacterium; assembly: GCA_044450465.1. Classification (GTDB taxonomy): domain Bacteria; phylum Chloroflexota; class Dormibacteria; order Dormibacterales; family Dormibacteraceae; genus JBIOJB01. Next base: position 22,709 of record JBIOJB010000006.1, read on the forward strand.
GAAAGGCGAAGAGCGGAAACGAGTACTCGATACCGGCGCTGTCGGTGATGTACATGGTGTGCGAGCCGGCGGCTTTGTGGCCCGCCTGCAAAGCTGCGATTGTCCCGTCCTGGAAGGGCGTGGCGGCGATCACGGGGTAGGCGGTGAACATCCACAAGTTGGCGCCGAGGCCGTTGATGAGCAGCGCGGCCGTCCCCCACGTGGCGAGGCGCCGCTCCGACTCGGGTGAGCGCGTGCGGGCGAGCAGCGCCTCCGCACCATAGATCGTCAGTGCGATCGAAAAGGGCAGCATCGCGGCCGCCCGCAGCGCGTGTGGAGTGCCCTCCCCGGTGAGCGCAGCTGCAATGGGCGATGCCAGGAAGCCGACAAGAATGAAGCGTCGAAGCGGCTCGTCAAAGCGCCGAAGGCACGCCTTGGCTCCAATGATCAAGAGCGGAATCGTGACCACCAAGAGCATCCCGCCGAAGTGGATGTTGTGGCGCCAGTTGAGGTCGCCCCATAACGGGAGGAACTCCGGCGAGGGGATGTACAGGAGGTAGTTGAGAACGAAATGGCCGAATCCGAACAGGACATTGGTGTGATTGAAGACGCTGAGATACTGAAAGCGGCCGGTAAGGGCTCCGGGGTGTGCCTCGCTCCAGTCAAAGAGGATCGCGTAGCCGGCGGCGACAGGGACCAAGGCCAGCCACCATGACCCGCGGCGGTGCTGAGACAAACCGAAGGCCGCACACAGGACGGCGGCGAAAATGGCGATCTGCAGCCGGGCGGGCGAGTAGGTGAAGGTGCCCACCATGAGCGCGCAGCCGGCGAGAAAGTAGTGGAGGCGAGGCCTTGAGGACTGCGCCGCGGCAAGGCAGTAGAGGGCGGCGCTGATCGCACAAACCAGCGAGATGACCTCGAACGCGACGCGACTCTCTAACATGAGCCACGGCGTCATGCCCGCTACCAAGAACGTGACGACCGTGATCGTGTAGGAGCGCGTCAGCTTCCAGGCTGTGGCTGCCAGCAGCAGGACTGCAAGCGCCCCGAAGACGGCGGCCGGAACGCGGGCAGTGGTGATCGTCAAAGGTAAGAACCTCGTGACGGCCGCGACCGCGTAGATGTACACGGGGTTCTTGTAGTCCTGGAACGACTCGAAGAAGAGCGGCAAGTGGACGCCGTGCTCGTCAGTGCTGTAGTGCGCGATGGCCCACCCGTCGTAGCCGATGGCCGCCTCGTCCTGGTAGAAGCCTCGAGGCACGCTGGCCAGGGCGGCGAAATTACGCAGCGCCAACGCGAGCAGTCCGGCGGCGCAGAGCAAGCCCCAGTGCCGACGCAGAAATCTCTCGCCTGTCGACAGAAGCAGCGGCATCCGTGATGTTGGAACAGTCATTTGGACACAGCAAGGATGGGCGATTTCGGTACCCGGCTGAGGGCGCACGGTTGTTACCTCAGCCCGGATACGACGTTGCTATCACATGGAGCAGAACCCGACCGCCAACGTCCGTCTCGTCTTGATCGCAATTGTCCTTGCCGTCGCTCTGTCGATCGCCGTGACCGCGATGGTGATGGCCGCGAACCGGCCCACGGTGCTGCTGACCTCCCAAACGGCGGTCACCTCGGGCTCGCCCCAAGCGGGGGTTCTCACCACGGGGGAGGCGACGGTGTCACTGAAGCCCGACCTGGCCATGGTCTCAGCCGGGGTGCAGTCGAGCCAGAGCACGGCTGCAGCCGCGCAAAGCGACCTCGCCGCCAAAGCCGGCAAGCTCATCGCGCGAATCAAGGGATTGGGCGTCGCCGACAGCGACATCTCCACCAGCGGTTATTACGTGTCCCCGATGTACGAACCGGACGGGCAGATCGTCAGCGGGTACACGGCTGCTGAGGACCTCGTGATCAAGTGGCACAACGTCGACACCGTCGGCAGGACACTCGACGCGATGGTCCAGGAGGGCGGGGCGACTCGAATCACGGTTGGCTTTGGGCTGTCGGATCCCAAGTCGGGCCAGGCCCAGGCTCGTTCCCAGGCGATAGCCGAGGCTCGATCGAAGGCGGACGCGATGGCCAATGCCTCCGGGGTGAGGCTCGGACAGGTGGTGCGAATCAGCGACCTGTCCACCGCTACGGAGTTTCCACCTCAGTACGCGGCCGGCGCGGCGCCGTCGGCTGTGACCCAGGTCCCGGTCGGCCAGCTCGACGTGCAGGTAACCGTCGAGGTCGATTTCGCGATCGCGTAGCTTCGTCCATTCGGCCGGCTGGGTATCGTTGTTGACATGTGCCGAAGCATCAAGACATTGCGTCAGGCCGACGTCGTCGCGTCGGACGATGAGATCCGAGCGGCCGCTCGCCAGTTCGTGCGCAAGGTGAGCGGTTTCAGAGAGCCGTCCTCAAGGCATGAGGAGGCTTTCGAAGGCGCGATCGATGAGATCTCGGTGGCGTCGCGACGGCTGCTCGACAGCATCGCCGGGAACCTGGTGGCCCACCGGCCTTAACGACCACGATTGACGTGCCCTCATACGCTGGTCGAGGTTGGCCGGCGGGGGAGGGCCCGGCCTGGAGGAGGGAGGGCCCAGCGCATGGCCTGCTTGCCTAGAGCTGGCAGCCCCGGCAGAAGTTCAGCGGCTCCCGATTCGATCCCAGCTGGCTGATCCGGTGCCCGCAGCGCGGGCAAGTCTTTCCCCCTTTCATGTGAACCGACATGAACGATCGGTCCTGTTTGGACTCCTGGTAGTCCGGGTTGGCCAGGATCGCCTCGACCGCCCGGGACAGCACCGACGGAATCGATGCGAACAAAACCTCCTCGTCGGCCGGCTTGAGCGACGCCCGGCGTCGCAGAGGCAGCAGACGTGCGTCGAACAGGATCTCGTCCGAATACGCGTTGCCGATCCCGGCCACGAACTCCTGGTTTCGCAGCAGGTCTTTGAGCTCATCGCGAAACCTGCGCAGCCGCTTGCGGAACGCCTCCAGACCCATCTCCTCCACGCTGTCCGCTTCTGGTCCCAGCGCCGCCCAGCCCGGCACCTCGCGCGCGCAGTCCTCCACCCAGTAGATCCGGCCCATGTCGCGAAAATCGAGATACCTGAGCTCCTGCTTACCTTCGGTGCGGACCGTGAAGACCTCCGTCGCCGGAACAGGTTCCTCCGGTCCAGCCACCTGAAAGCGGCCACCCAGCATCGGATTGATCACGAGCCATCGCGGCGAGCCCCCGCCGCCCAGCTCGGTGGCGAAAACAAGGTGCTTGCCTCGGCGGGTGAGCGACGTGATGCGCCGGGCCGGCAGCTCGAGGGCGAAATTGTCGACCGGGTATCTGAGCATATGGGCCTTTTTCGCGTTGACGGTGGCCCCCGTGATCAACCGCCCTTCGAGCCTCGGGGCGAGGCGGATACGCAGGGCTTCCAGCTCCGGCAGCTCGGGCATGCGGCCAAGATAAGGCCACGGGTTTGGTGGCCGGCGGACCCGGGTAGCCTCAACTCATGAGATTGGACAAATTCACGGAGAAGGCCCAGGAGGCTCTCCAGCAGGCTGCCGAGCTCGGCCGCGAGCGCGGCCAGCAGGCGATCGAGCCCGATCATCTCCTGCTTGCTCTGGTCCAGCAGGAAGGCGGCGTCGCCCGCACTCTGCTGGAGCGTTCCGGCGCCTCGGTTCAGGCCCTCGAGCCGGCCCTCGTGTCGGCTGTCGAAAGCCACCCCCGGGTGAGCGGCGGCGGCCAGCCCTACCTCAGCCCGACCCTCAACTCGACCCTCGAGCAGGCCGAGCAGGAAGCCGGCCGGCTGAAGGACGAGTACATCTCCACCGAGCACCTGCTGCTTGCGCTCGCAAACAACCGACTCCTTAAGGACGTGGGCGCGACCCACGAAACCCTGTTGCAGGCTCTGCGTCAGATTCGCGGCAGCCAGCGTGTGACCGACCCAAACCCCGAATCCAAATACCAGGCGCTGGACAAGTACGGCCGCGACCTGACCCAGCTCGCCGCCAAGGGCAAGCTCGATCCTGTGATCGGACGCGACGAAGAGATCCGCCGCGTGATTCAGGTCCTGTCGCGCCGGACCAAGAACAACCCGGTGCTGATCGGCGAGCCGGGCGTGGGCAAGACGGCGATCGCCGAAGGTCTCGCGCAGCGCATCGCCCAGGGCGACGTCCCCGAAGGCCTGAAGGGCAAGAGGGTGATCGCCCTCGACCTTGGTGCCCTCGTCGCCGGGACGAAGTTCCGCGGCGAGTTCGAAGACAGGCTCAAGGCGGTGCTGAAAGAGATCGAGAGCTCGGACGGTCAGGTGATCCTCTTCATCGACGAGCTGCACACGCTCGTGGGCGCCGGTGCAGCCGAAGGTGCGATCGACGCGGCCAATCTCCTCAAGCCCGCTCTCGCGCGCGGCGAGCTGCGTGCCGTCGGTGCCACGACCCTGGACGAGTATCGGAAGCACATCGAGAAGGACGCCGCACTCGAACGCAGGTTCCAGCCGGTGCTCGTCGACCAACCCTCGGTTGAAGACACCATCAGCATCCTTCGCGGCCTGCGCGAGAAGTACGAGGTTCATCACGGAGTCCGCATCAAAGACACCGCCATCGTCGCGGCGGCCGTGCTGTCCAACCGCTATATCACCGACCGCTTCCTGCCCGACAAGGCCATCGACCTGATCGACGAGGCGGCGGCTCGGCTGCGGACCGAGATCGACTCCATGCCTGCGGAGCTCGACGAGCTGGAGCGGCAGATCCGCCAGCTTGAGATCGAGCGCCAAGCGCTGCGCAAGGAGCTCGACAAGGCGTCGAAGGAGCGCCTCGCCCTCCTCGAGAAGCAGCTCGCCGACCTCACTGAGAAACGGACAGGGCTGCGCTCCCGCTGGAACCAGGAGAAGGAGGTGATCGCGCGCATCCGCGCGCTGAAGGCGCAGCTCGAGGAGGCTCGCGGCAACGCCGAACGGGCCGAGCGGTCCTCCGACTTCGCGAGGGCGGCCGAGCTCCGCTACGGCAAGGTGGTCGAGATCGAAAAGCAGCTCAACGAGGCCAACGCCCGGCTCGGGCAGCTGCAGGCCGGCCATCCTCTGCTGAAGGAGGAGGTCGGCGAAGAGGACATCGCGGAGATCGTGGGCAAGTGGACGGGCATCCCGGTCTCCAGGCTCATGGAGGGCGAGGTGGCGAAGCTCATCCAGATGGAGGAGCGGCTGCACGATCGCGTGATTGGGCAGGAAGAGGCCGTGACGGCCGTGGCCAATGCGGTTCGCCGGTCGCGATCAGGGCTGGCGGATCCCAACCGGCCGGTTGGCTCCTTCATCTTTCTCGGGCCGACGGGAGTTGGCAAGACCGAGCTCGCACGCGCGCTGGCCGAGTTCATGTTCGACGACGAGCAGGCCCTGATCCGGCTCGACATGTCCGAGTACCAGGAGAAGCACAACGTCGCGCGCATGCTGGGCGCTCCCCCCGGCTACGTCGGTTACGACGAAGGCGGGCAGCTGACAGAAGCCGTCCGGCGGCGTCCCTACTCGGTGGTGCTGTTCGACGAGATCGAGAAGGCGCACCCCGACGCCTTCAACGTGCTGCTCCAGATCCTTGAGGACGGGCGCCTGACCGACGGCCAGGGCCGCACCGTGGACTTCCGCAACACCGTACTGATCATGACCTCCAACCTGGCGGGACCGCTGATCCAGGAGATGTCCGGAAAGCCGGCCGACGAGGTCCGCGAGGCCGTCCTTCGAGTGCTCCGCGACCACTTCCGGCCGGAGTTCCTCAACCGTGTGGACGAGATCATCGTGTTCAAGTCGCTCACCGAGGAACAGCTCGGGGCCATCGTGAACATCCAGCTGGAGCGGTTGGAGCAGCGCCTGATCGAGCGCAAGATCTCGCTGCTGGTAACGGATGCCGCCCGGGCGCGGCTGGTGCAGCGCGGCTGGGACCCCGTTTATGGGGCGCGGCCTCTGAAGCGGGCGATCCAGCGACTGGTGCAGGACCCGCTGGCGATGCTTCTGCTCGAGGGCAAGTTCGCCGAGGGCGACACCCTCGAGGTTGGTGCCGGCAAGGGCGAGATCACCTTCACCAAGGCGAAGGCGGCCGCTAGCGCAGCCGCGAGCTGAGAATCCGGGTCAGCTGGCGCACCCCGTGCCGTCCGCCGGCAACGTGAGGTCGATCAGGTAGGCCTCTTCGATCGCTTTCGCGCAGTCGCTCTTGTCATATGACACGTGGCCGTTGCCGTTGCGGGTCAAAAGGATCGAGCCGGCGAGCTGGCTGTGCACCGCCTTAGCCCACGCGTAGGGGGTGGCGGGGTCGCCCGTGCCGCCCACCAGCAGGATCGGTGGCGCACCGTCGGCGGTAAGGGGACCGGAGCTACCGGTGGCCTTGACCGGCCAGTAGGCGCAAATGAGGTTCGAGTACTGGAACGCGGGACCGAAGAACGGTGAGGTGCGGGCGTATGACGGACCCAGCGCGTCGTAGGTCGCGATGTCGGTCGGCACTGGGCGATCCAGGCAGTTGACGGCGAGGTTGGCGTCGGTCTCGTTGGAGTACGTGCCGTCTGAATTTCGGCCGAGGTAGAGGTCCGAGAGGCGAAGCAGGAGCGTGCCATCGCCACCGTCGGCCTGCGTCAGGGCGGTGTCGAGATAGGTCCAGCTACTCTGGTCGTACAGGGGAAGCAGGACACCGATCACGGCGAGTCCTCGCGTCAGCTGTCGATTGCCCACGCGCAGCGGTTGCGTGTCGAGGTGGTTCATGAGGTTCGTCAGCTTCGTGCCGGGGTCGCCGCTCTGGGCGTAGGTGCAGGGCGGCGAGGCCGACTTGCGCGCCCGGCAGTCCGTCAGGAAAGCCTGCAGGTTCGCTTCGAACCCGCCCAGCTGCGCGAACAGCAGGTCGTTGGCCGAAAGGGTCGGGTCGATGACGCCATCAAGGACGAGGGCGCGGACCTTGTTGGGGAAGAGATGTGCGTACGTCTCGCCGAGGAACGTCCCGTAGGAAAAGCCGAGATACGTCAGTTTCTCGTCGCCGAGCGCGGCACGGATGACGTCCATGTCCCTTGCCGCGCTGACTGTGTCGAGGAAGGGCAGCACGCGCGCGCTCTTCTGCCCGCAGCCGGTGGCGAAGGCTTTGTCCGCGTCGATCGCGGCCTGCTTCTCCTGCGGGTCATCGAGCACAGGGTCGAGGGCGTTGTAGGAATCCTCCTGCGCCCCGTCGGCGCAGCGCACCGGGGCGCTCTGCCCGATTCCGCGGGGGTCGAAGCCGATGAGGTCGAGGCGCCGGTTCAGGTTGGTCATCACCGGTGCCTCGCTACGGAGGAAATCGATGCCCGACGCGCCAGGACCGCCAGGATTCGTCAACACCGAACCGATGCGGTCCGCCTGGTCGGTGGCCGGCTTGCGGATGAGCGCGATGCTGATGTCGCCGGCGCTCACATTGCTGTAGTCGAGCGGTACCGGCACGAAGCCGCACTGGAATCCCCCTCCGCAATCGGACCAGGTGATCTTGCCTGGCGCCACCTGGCCCGGCGAGCCGGATGGGGAGGGGCTGGGGTTGACCGCCGTCGAGCTGCGCTGACAGGCCGTCAGGAACAGAGTGACGATCAGCAGGACCTTGGCGACTCGGCTCGTCACTCCCCCGAGTCTAGCGGCCGCGCCCGAAACTCGACCCCTCCGAGCTTCTATGGATTCGATTGGTGCGTGCCGAAGCCTAGGCCGGGCTGGTCTCGCAGTTCCAGTTCAGAGAAGCCACGAAAGCCCCATTGCTCCAGGTCAGCGCGCCCGTGAACTTTCCCTTGAGGTTGTACTTGCGTGACCCGTCGACCGTCATCGTGTCGGCGCAGGGTCCGCTGACATTGACAATGCCGGCCTGATTGGAGACCAACACCGTCATCGTGGCAGTGGGGTCGCTGGTCATCGACACTGTGTACGAGCTGTAAGTGACATCGCCGTATCCGGGGAGGGTGATCGAATAGATGTAGCCGGCCTGCCCGGGCGAGTTGTACGTGTGCGAGTAGCAGAGGTACATGGTGGGGTCGCAGTTGCTGAATCCCGCCTTGACCCCGGCCACCACCGCCGCTGATGCGGCGGCGCTCAACTGTTCAGCGAACGTCGCCGAGGCGTCGCCTGCACTCCCATCGACCAGCTGCGTGGAGCTGTCGTAGAGGAAGTTCCCTCCCATCGTGACTTGATGAAACCCCTGGATCGCCTGGATGGGCGCGCTCGCCGGCGAGCCTACCGGGAGGGTGTCCAGCAGCAGCGGACCAGGTTGGAGTGGGAGATTGAGTGTGATCGTGACGTAGGGGATGTCCACTCGCCACGAGTGGTAGACGAAGTAATGAACTCGGGTCCGGTCCTTGCGCACCGTGTACGTGGAGGTGCGCTGGGTACCGTGCCAGATCATGGAGACCGTGACGATCCGGGTCGCGTCGTCGATCACCCTGGCTGATCGGATCTGGACGCTCTTGAGGTCCTGGTTCGCCTTGACCGCCGTCATGGCCACGAGGGCTTTCTCACCGAACATGCCGGCGGACGAGCTGTCGCCGTGGAGAAAGGTCGCGTTCGACGCCATCCCCTTCGCGTCGCCACGCGCCTCCGCCGCGAAATAGTCGGTGAGAGCCCTCTCGGGGCTGTAGGCCTGTGACAGCGCGTCGCTGACCAGAAAGACGGACGTGCCGAGCGAGGCCAGGAAGACTGCCAGCACCACGGCGACGATCAGCAACCGGTTGCGATCACTCTTCATACAAGCAACCTCGGGGGCAGGGTGACGCAAGCGACGCGAGAGCGGCCGTGGTCACTGCCTACCTCACCGCACCCGGTCGACGACCCGACCGCCGTTGGACCGGTTGTTTCCACGCCTCTCCGGCCCGCACGATACTCGCAAACAGAATCGGGGCGCAGAGGCGGCGGGGTTCAGGCCTGCGGCTCAAGCTGTTGCCCTGGCGGCGCTCCCGGTCTCCTGGAGGCCCGTCGGATAGAATCGCCGCGATCGGCGGGCGGGTTCGGGGTCAAGGGGAGGTGGCCGGTGCCTGACAACAAGCGTCTTTCGACCATGCTTCCGAGCTGGTGGTTTCCCAGCTCTCTCGTGGGAATGTTCCCTGATGGACGCCCGCTGGCCGGAGCTGGGCTGGCGCTCGGCATTGCCCTCTATGTCGTGGCTGACATCCTGAACAGCCTGTCCAGTCTGGGGTTGGTCTCGTTCAAAGAATTCCTTCTGATCCTTACAAGCCACCGGCTGCTCGGCGCCGCACCATTTCTGGTGCTTGCGGTGCTGCTGACGGGCTCGCGATCCCAGCCTCCGACCACACGTCAGCAGAGCGCAGATGACGGGACCCTCGTGGCGGTGGTGGTGATCGCCGCCGTCCTCGAGGTCTTTGCGGTCATCGGATTCCTGGCGCAGCTCGCCGACTGGACGGGCGGATTCCTTCCGACCGTATACGAGTTCCTCATCCGAATCGCAGCCATCGTGTCGACGGGCACGACCGCGGTCTGGGCTCTCGGCCGCCTCAACGCGTCACGCGTCGAATCTCAACCGCCAACCCCTGCCGCGGACGCCGCGGGCGCCTGATCGGCCCGGCCCTGAAATGTGGCGCCGAAGGTGGCGTGCGGGCTTGCTGTTGCCGCTCGCGTTGTGGATCGGTCGCCTGGAAGCGGTCGCGGCGAGCCCCAATCTGGTCGACGCAGTGCTTAAGGGTCCGTGGAATCTCGAGGTCACGATCGCGTCGTACTCCGCCCCGCAGCAGCCCGGCGCGAGGCCCGTCGGTCACAAGGCGACCGATCAGATCTGGTTCGATTCGACCTGTCCCGCACCTGGTTCGTGCAGCGTCCTCATCTGGGGACCAACCGGCCCCGATCCTTCTCAGGCTGCGTATTACACGTACACCAGCAACGCGAGTGGATTCGAGGGAACCGTCGGGCCGAATCCGCTCGTTCAGTCCGGTCAGAGCTACTCCGGCTCGATCCCGATCGGCGGTTTCGGCGGTTTCAAGTGCCCGCCGCCACAGGGCGCCCTCCGCCCGGCGCAGAGCCTGACGCTTATGGTCACCGACGCCAAGCAGAACGGGACGGCCTGGCTGGCGACCACCGTGACGGGCACCGAAACGCTAAACGCGGGTTGGGGATGCAGCGGCGGTCAGTCGACGGGTTGGATCACGCAGACCCTTTCGATCGTGGGTCACCCGGTCGGGTATGTCGCGCCCGCGGGCACCGGTGCACCGTCCGAGCTCAGAGTTTCGAGCCTGGCCACGGCTCTCAACGACCCGCGGGATGCGTTTCGGAACCCGGCCCTGGTGGCGGTGAACCTTGTAGTGACCGCACTTGTCATCCTCTTCGTCACGTTCCCGTCCGCGCTCTTCAACCACACCATGAGCGAGCACTACGCGGAGGTCACCGGCACCTTCAAGCGCCTCGAGGCGGCGGTTGGGCTCAAGCGCGGGCCGGAACTCGCAGGTGGCGTTTTGGCCGGCAGGCGGCGGGATGCGGCGGTGTTCGTCGCCGTCTTGGCGTTCGGGAGCCTGATCAACGGGCTGCTCGATCCGCGGTTCGGTTTCAACAGCACATCTGCGGTCAGCTATGCCGCCACAGTGCTCACGCTGATCTTCGGTGTCCTGGTCTCAGGCCTGGTCCACTTCACCTACCGCCGCGCGCGTAAAGAGAAGACGGACTGGTACCTGCACGCGCTGCCGCTCGGCCTGGTGGTCGCCGCCGCCTGCGTCCTGGTATCGCGTCTCACGGACTTCCAGCCAGGTTATTTCTACGGTCTCGTTTGCGGGATCGCTTTCGCGACTCACCTCGCCACGCGAGAGGAGGGTCACACGGCGGCGGCCGGAGCGCTGGTCACCATGGCGCTCGCGGTGGCGGCGTGGCTCGTGTGGTCAGTCGTCAAGGCGCACACGGGCAGCGGCGCCGCTTGGCCGGTGGTGCTGATCGACGACTTTCTCGCTTCCGTGTTCGTGGGCGGCATGATCGGCAACGTCGTCGCTCTCCTGCCCCTGCGATCGCTGCAGGGCGGAACTCTGATTGCATGGCACCGCGGCGTGTGGGCGGCCGTGTTCGCCATCGCGGTGTTTGGACTGGTCCAGATCCTGCTGCACCCTGAACAGGGGGCGGTGCATCCGAGTCAGGCGCCGCTTGTGACCGCGATCATCCTGTTCGTCGGCTTCGGCGGTTCTTCGCTGGCCTTCAACCGATACTTCACTTGGCCCGGGCGGCCGACCCGGCGATTCCAGGAGGCGGACGCATGAGCCCAGAGCGGGTGGATGGCGGCGGGTTTCGCGTCCTGAAAATGACGACCCTGGCATCAGCGCCCTGACGAGCGGCGCAAATGCCGTCCCGACATCGATGAATCGGCACGGTCGGGTTCGAACGCGAACCCGACCGCTTCCGAACCTAAGTACCGACCCGTCAGGCTGGGGTTATTCGCCCCGACGTGGTGCGGCCTTCCACCGCATGCCGGAGGGTCGCGAAGGCCCACAGCATGGGGACCACCACCATCAGGATGTACAGGTACTGCACCGACCCCGTGATCAGTCCGCCCACGATTGCGATCGCCATCGCTACTACGGCAATCAGAACCATGATCAGGCCGAAGGGATCAGTGAAGTAGGACCTCTCACGCGGCGCGCCCAAGAGATGCGCGCCGAAGCCGACAACGACGAGGGCGACGATGCCCTCACGCACACCTCCAAGGAGCGGCCAGTTCCACCCCTGCGTCACGGACAGCGCCAGCGTCAAACCAACGACCACGACGGCAGTCGACACAGCGTCCTTCCAATCGAGTCTCATATACGCACCTCCGCGTCACGCTAGGCTCGAACGCTGGCAGTTGTAAATGGCCGTTAGCCCTCTGATTCGCAGGACTTCTGTATTGATCAGCAGAATGGGCGCAAAGGTGGGAAGGAAAGGGTCTCTGCCCGGCACTCGCAAACAGCGGTGTATGAGGCGCTTCTCGGCTAACTACGACGCGAGTGATCGGCTGACCGACATGTCACGATCGTCGTGCTAGTCGTGGTCACTGTCCGCGTTTTCATTCCACCGCTCACTGAGGATGACGACCCAGTCCATAAGCCGAGCTCGCTCAGTCCGTCGCCGGGCAAAGTTATCGTCCTGGCCGGCATCGGCAACGGGATCTATAGTCTCGACTGATGCTTGCCAATCGGACAGTCTTCTACATACGCGCCCTTTCAGTGATTTTTTTCGTGCTTTTTGGCGGGGCGGCACTGGTTTCGTCAAATTCGTCGCATCCGCACTGGGGGTTAGCGTTCGGTATTGCGGCCGTGGTGTGCATGATGTTGGCCATCCGCCCGCTGAGCCCATAGCCTCCGCAGCGGCCGCTGCGGGCGACAAGATTGGCGGGGTGGCAAGGAGCCCAGCTACGAGGAGTGGAGCGACCGATAATGATCGGCCGGCTTCGACACGTTCAGATCGGCACTGCCCGCAAAGAACCAACAATCCACTTAGGGGACGTTGCCCAGCGCACGATGTCTGCCACAGGCGTGCACGATGTCCTGAGACGGGACAAAAGCGGGAAGGGAGGGGTCCCAACCGTCATTTGCAAGTACCGGGCGAAGGTGGCGTAGAACTGGCGGCTAGTCGAACCCCAAGGTCTCTGTGATGACCTTGTCAAACTCTCCAATGCGATTGGTCTCGTTGGGGAACTGATAGAACGACAGCTCGTAGGTGCGATCCGACGTCGGAAAAGAGTAGAAGACCAGTATCGTTCCCTTTGGGATCGTTGACCCCGCGTCGTCTATCAGCCAGCGAAACGTGTCGCGTGTGCCATTGACTGCTGCGGCCATTACGCTCGCTGAACCCGTTGTCTCCACGTATGCGCTGTCGAAGCTAGGTAGAGGGCGTGGTCCCGGGTACCACTGCACCCAGAACCGCGCGCGACCTTCTTCACCGTTGCACGGCACGTCCCACTCTGCGAACGCCGCGACGATGTAAGGATCGCCGTAGGGCGGATTTACATCGCACTTCTTGATGTACCAGTCCGGCGGGTGCCAGAAGCTGAGCCGCCCCACGGTGCTGCACGTACTTCCCCCCAGCTCGCAGGGATGGTGGATGGGCGGACCGCTGCACACGACGACTCGGTCGGCGACGGCGACGAAGATTGCGACGCCCGCGCAGACGACGACGAGCTTGTTAGTTCTGCATGGGATGTTGATCCGCATGCACTGGCGGTAGCCAACAGGACGAGTAGCAGTCCGAGCTTTGCCAGTCGCGCCTTAGGTTTCAAGGGTGAGTGCCAGTTGTCAGTAGTGGATTGGGGACTGTCAGTCGAGGCGTTCGGGACCTGAAGTGAGAGGTGCTGTATCGAATAGTTACAAGCTTATGGCGGGAAGGGGGGTCCCAACCGCCAGTTGCAAATACAGGCGAGGGTCGCATAGCCGTTAGTCAGGTTGTGCTAAGTGGGCAGGGTCGTAGGTCGTGGCGTGACAGCAGGCGCGGTCCGCGTTGAGAAGCGAACAGTCTGAAGCAGAAGTTTGAAGTCAGGCAGATTGGTCTGGAGCGTCGCCAACGGCCACGACTGCATATAGATCCGATAGCAGTAGCTCCCAGGCATGACCGTCGCCATCGCCATCGCATACACGCCGTCCGAACTAGTCGCCGTCATCACGTACAACTTGGACGCGATCCCGCCGGGATTTACGGCTTCGGCCGACACGAGCGTGGCCTGGCCCATTCCAGCTTGACAATTTGCGCTGACACCTACGTACACCCCCCGTGGGGACATGGTCAATGGCGATCCAACTTGTTCGTTCGAGAACCAATGCTCGTCAGCTATTCCGGAAGTCCCGACGTCGAACCAGTTCGGCGGGAATCGAAGCGAGTAGCCGTAGTCCCCGGATGAGAATGTTTTCCAGTTGGCCGTCTCACTTGGGTACGGCGAAGACGAAGGGCTGGCGTGCTGGGCAGTCGATGCCGATACGCAACCAACCGCGCCTAGCATCGTACCCACCAGCGCGACCAAGAGCCGGTGCTGAATCATCGGTCTAAGCGTGACGATTGGTGTGTTGAACACCGACCGGAGCCGCACCCGCGCAACACGGGCAGCAGCCGCGGTCGTCGTGGGTGATAAGGGGACTTTACAGAGCGGGCAGAAGCCATCGGCAACGTCGCTGACCACCGCAAGCACTTCTTGTCTGGCCACTGCGCTCGGCACAGGATGCCCTACATGGGGCACTCCCGGAAGGCCTTTGCCGAGCCCGATGGGGGTCCTATGTTCCGTGCGGCCACGCGTCGTACACCGCCGCAATTGCTGACTGCGACTCGGTGCCATCGCTGAGGTCGTAGATGTAGGTGATGCCTGTCGGCATTGTGTGCACAAACCCGCACTTGTCGGCGTCAGTGCACGCGCGCTCGCCCTCGTACCAGATATAGCGTGGCGACAGGAATATCGGTTCCATCCTTGGCTCGGCGGATAGTTGACGCGTGGTTCCGGTCGTTAGATCGAGCAGGTAGACGCGGCCAAGGCCATCCGCAGACCTGGCCCAGTAGACGATCATTCCTCCTGCCGGTGAGCTATTCGGGCGAATCCACTGAATCCCGCTGAGCACCTGCGCGGTCGTACCCCCGCGCCACTTCAACACACCTGAAGAATCTCGATAGTACAAGTCAGCGCCAGACCAGACTGGCATTGCTCCTCCGCTCTCCGCCGCAACGAGATCCCCAGTCAAAGTTCTGATCTGGATGCCCATGGTGTTGGCTGGAAAAGGGCCAAGCCCGCTTTCGACCAAGAGCACGTAGTTCCCGTCAGGCGAGAACCCTGCCGCCAGACTGTAGTTGTCGGCTGGCCCCTCGCCATCGCAATGGCACCAGGCAGCCGTAGTCGCAAGGAGCCGATCCGCTCCGTGGCCAACTAGGTGCCACTCGAACTGCCACGGACTACCTGCCGGAAAGTTGATCTCACGCACATAGGTGAGATAGTCGCCAGAGGGACTCCAGCCAAACGTGACGAGGGTATCTCGACAGCCCTGGTACACAGTTGTCCGCTGGGCGCTTGGCAATGTCAGCACGGACAGGCTTGCGCCGGTTCCGTCCGCGACCTCCGTACCGCCGATCAATGCCGGTTTCCATGGCCCCCACGGGTCCAACGAAGTCGAGACCAATTGGACGGTTGCTGTGTTCGTGGGGTGCGCGATGTCGGTGATGTCGCGGACGACTGTTGACGTTGAGCCCGCAAGCCGTCCCAACACTAGAGTGCGATCAGACTGCTGCACGGTGCCTAAGTCGGTCGTCTCGCTTATAGGGCAAGGCGACGGTGTTTCCAGTCTCGGTGGCGATGCTACCCGAGTGTCTGAGGCTGGACTGCTCGGCGGTGCCGGACTAGGTGTTTCGCCCTGACCTGTGAATGTGATCGGAGTCGGCGTCGGTGAGCCTTGAAGACGTGGGGCGGCAGGTGCTCGTCCAC
The DNA here is from genome assembly GCA_044450465.1 of Candidatus Dormibacterales bacterium. Taxonomy (GTDB): domain Bacteria; phylum Chloroflexota; class Dormibacteria; order Dormibacterales; family Dormibacteraceae; genus JBIOJB01. The sequence goes on from JBIOJB010000006.1 coordinate 38,036, forward strand.
ACGAAGCCGCAAACATGGTCAAAACTAGGAGGGCAGCAACATCTACCTTCCCGAGCCGCAGCATCACTCAATACAACGAAGTAGTCGCCGGGCGGATACGCCGGAGAGCGGGAAGGGAGGGATTCCAACCCGCAGTTTCGTGTTCTTACCGAAGGTGGCCTGATGAGGCCACCGCAAATCCGCCGCTCCGAATACCCCGACTACATGTCCTACCTCGACGCGATCGCTGCGCCTGTCGGCGGCGTCGACTCGCATGTCGTGTGGGATGAGGACGAGGGTGAATGGGTGCTCGACCGGGACGTCGACTTCAACGCGCCGCCCGGTTCAGCGGCCCGACGGCCACTGAACCGTTCTGCGTGAACGGGAATCCGCTCTATATCTTCGTAACCACTACGGCAGACGCGATGGTCGCGGAAGCCGCAGCAAGGATCTTCTTGCGGTTGTCGTCGTGCTTCAGCCACTCGACAACCTCCTTCGTTGTGGCCTTTGCCTGAGCCTCAGTCAACCCAGCCTTCTCCATCAACACCTTGGTTAGCTCTTCCATCTCATACCTCCTATGTTTGCCTTCCTCGAGGAAGGCACCAACTGCAACGTAGCGTTGTCTACGGCGCGGAGCAAAGAGCCGAAGGACTCACCAAGCTTGGGAAGTTGTTGGGCGACGTGGCAGAGGGGGCAGTGGCCCCCTCAGTGACATCGGCGAGGGTCCCCGCGACGTAGGTCGGGCTGCCCAGTCATCGACCCCACCTACAAGGAGCATCGCGGCGGAAAGACCGATCAGGACTCGGCCTCCATTGTTCCTCTGCACAAACGCAGCCGACCACACGATGACTGCTATCGATAAACGCTTATGGGTGCGTGGCCAAGATCTTCGGTGGTGCCACCTTTGTTGCGACCGGAAGCGCGCGCTCATCGGTAGCCCACTTCCACGCGTACCAGACAATCGCTGCTGTAGCCGCAATCTCGATGACGCTGAAGAAGATGTAGACGAGTGTGGGCGCTGAAATGAAAAGCGACCCCAGCTGAACAGCGGTCATGGTTATGCCCGCCAGGATGTTGGCCCAGCGATTTGCTCGATTAGGCAGGAATCGGGACAGCAGAACCATCAAGATCGGGATCTCCATCAGGACCCCGGCTCCCAACGAGAAGGTTTGCGAAAGCTGGATCCCGTTTGCCTTTCCCGCCAGGATCCCCTTCACCAACTCCGGATCCATGTACCCGATGACATCGCAGTAGATCCAGTTCAGCGTTGCGAATATCCACAGTATCGAAAGCTTTGACTTCACACCTTCCATTTGAATGGCACTCCTTTGAAATAGCACGGGTTGATATATTGAGTCTGGCCGCTGCAGGTCAAATCGCTGAAGAGTCATCCGGCCCCTGTGGCCTAGGACGGCTGACTCCGACCTAGATTGACCACACTCGAAGGGGAGTCCGTGGCCCGGCGAACGCTTCTGGCTCTAGGTCGCCTGCTGCGCTTCGACCTCGACGTCCATCGCAGCGCGGTACTCGCGATAAAGATCCGGCCTTGCCGTAGGTGAAGCCGTCGGCCTGGTCGAGCAAGCGATCCCTGGCGGCGTGATTCACGACGTGACGACCGAGTACGGATGGCGGGCCAAGGGGCGGCCTCGCAGCGATGCAGCCAATGGCGGGAAGGGAGGGGTTGCATCCCACGATTGGCTGTACCGCGTGAGGATCGCCTGACGACCCGATTCGGCGTCAGAGTGACAACATGGTGCGATGGCACGGCGAAAGGCGAGTGCGAGTGGCGGGCGGGATGAGGACGAGCGGGCCTATCTAACGAAGCCAATGGCGGTAGTCCGGGCAGGTCTGGATGAGCAGGTTGAAAAGGGCCGCGAGCTGCTGGCGAAGATCGACATACACGTGGTGCCCCAGCCAGGCCGAGCTGATGAGCTTCACGGGCAGTATTTGGCGTGGACCAACCGCAACGCCACCTACCTTGAGCGGACCTTCACGACCAAAGAGCTGCGCACCGAATACGAGGGCGTCTTCATAGGCGGTATCGGTGTACGCGAGTCAGATCTGGACCGCATACGCGAGCTTGCCCACGACTTGCAGCGCGACATCAACAAGCTGCTGGATATTCGCGGGCGCCTGGACTTGTACGAGCCGCCCGAGCCGCACGGCGCGGCCCACACACAACCTCCGCCGGCTCCGGCCCGCCAGGGCCCGATAAGCGTGACTTTCCAGGGCCAAGTTGGTCAGGTCAATCTAGCGGACATGATCAAGCGAGCGGACGCCAGCATCGAGCAGGTGGATCAGCGCGGCGAGGCGCGGCTGGTTGAGGGACTGCAGCACTTGACCAACGCGATCAAGGCGGCGAGCCAGGCGGCCGAAGATCAGCGAGAAGATGCGCTCGATGCGGTCGCGGTTCTGGCTGAGGTTGGCGCTCTACCGCCTCAAGAGCGCGGCAAGATGCGCGGGCGTGTACGTGGCGCCCTTTCTGTCATCGGCGACGTTGCGAGGCTGGCCCCGTCGATCAAGCAGGCATGGGACGCATGGGGCCCGACGATTACCGAGCACTTGCCCCGGCTCGGCAACTAGGCGACAGTTTCGCCGAGCAGCTCCTGCGAACCCCACGAGCACCGCGGCGGCCTACCGCCGCTGGCGCAACAGGCTCGCCGGCTGCGGCACGTCCGGTAGGGACTGTAGGACCGTGCGCCATCGCTCGGGGCCTTCGCCGAGCTGGGCCGCCAGGCGTTCGAGGGCGATGTCATGCAGCATCAGCACTTCCTTGAGCAGCGCAATCAGCCAGGCCGCGTTGAGCTCGACGCGCGCCCACTTGTGCCCCGGTAGCTCCCCCTGGAAGTACTCGGACTGGGCGAGCAGCGCCCAGGGAACCGAGTGCGTGAAGCCGGACAGAATCCGATACAGGTTGGCCCCGACGGGATCGGCGCCGGCGGCAGCTATGTCGGGCAACAAGCGCGCGAACAGCGTTGTCGCGGCTGGCCGCACTTCGCCGAAATGATCTGGCTTCTTCTGCTTACCGTCGACTGCCCGATGGCCGAGTGCGGTTGCATCCCCGACCAACGTCTTGATCCGGTCGTCCGCCGGCTTGCGCTGACCCGCGAACTTGCGGCGCTCCTGCAACGCATTGAGACGCTCAACTAGGACGCGGGCGCGCCGAGCCTTCGGCGTTATGGCTGGATCCATGAGCCAGGCGGCGCGCGCCGCCGGTTCAGCAGCGCCTCGAAGCAATGTGTAGCCGCCTAGCGGGTAGAGCTCGCGCGTTGACAAGGCCGCCATGAAAGTGAGCAAGTGGTAGTCCGCGCTGAGCAGCAGCAGCTCGGCGAGTGGGCCGGGCTCATTGCCGCGCCAACCCTCGACTGCCCTTGCATGATCCGAGCCAGGTGGCGGGCGAACGTCAGCACGGTAGGCGTTCGCGGCTGCGACACGCGCACGCAAGTGTGCAACCGCGGCGTCGATCACCTGTTGCTCGGCTGGGGTCGCGCGGGTAGTGGCCTCGTCCATAAGACGGCCTAGTATCCGCCCGATGCCGTGGCGCAGCGCCGAGCAGCTCTTGTTCGCCGGCGACGACAACGACGATCCCGGTCCGGCTGAGCTCGAGCTGAGCGCCGCCGCCATCGCTGCCGAGGCGCGAGCTGCCGCGGCGAATGCGGCCGGGCGGGAAGCTCTCGGCGAAGAGCCACGACGCGCTGCTGGCCCGCGGCGACGCCGCCCTGGACCTCGCCGCGTGGGTGTTTCAGCCGGTCAGGGCTGACCGCGCCGTGTCGTGGCTGACGTTGCGTGCAGGCCACTCGCCGAGTCGATAGGCTGCGCATATCAAGCCAGCCAAGCGCCGGATGCGCATAGACGTCCACTTCACTCGCGGCGACCTGTGGTTCGACCTCGGCACGAAGCCTTACGAGCTGACCGATGGCCTCAAGGTGCGGTTGCGCGAAAACTTCACGCGAAACGGCATTGCCGCCCACAGCGACTTCGGGCACTTCCTTGTCGAACGTGCCGAGGGTGTTCCCATCGATGTTGCCGTTGCCTTGCTCAGCTCCTGGCTGTACGAGAAGCTCAGGCGCCACAAGGCGAAGATCACAATCGATCGCACAGAGATCGAGGTGAATGACGAGGGCAAGGTGAAGAAGCTGATCAAGGAGCACATCGAGAAAGAGCCGTAGCCGCGCGCGTCTGGCTTCATGGCTCTGCCGACACTTCGAATCCGTAGGTGCGTGCCAGCTCGTCGGCCTCGTAGATCTGGTGATACGCATCTGCCCACGCTTCGAGCACGACGAGCGCGCATTGCTCCTCGCCGGCGCGCGCTCGGGCCAGCACTTGGTCATAGATGTGCCGGGCCTCGTCCTCGGACATGCCGTTGAAACGCGTGCAGAGCTGCACCAACAGCAGCTCGTCGGCTCGCTCTTGCAGGCGCGGCGGTTCAAGGCTCATTTCAGCCGCCGCTCAGGTGGCGCAGCGCGCCGGTGCGGTGCAACTCGGCGATCTGCTCGGGCGTCATGTACTTGAGCTCGGCGCGAGTGATCGGCGGCGCCTGGCCGCCACCGGTGAGCGGCAGGCCATTACGCACCGGGCCCGCTGGACGCCCAGTTGTGAGCTGAGGGAAATCGCGAGCCAGCCGCGTCAGCGCCTCGTCAACCCTGCTTTCGATGTCGGGCGCGGCGCCGTCGAGCTCGCTCATACGCTCGGGTTCGGTGGCCAGCATGGCGCGAGCCAGCTTGGGGTCCAGCGCATGCCGGTTGAGCCCGTCGGTGAGCGCCCGGTCCAGCCCGAGCTGCCGGCGCGTGGCCGCGTGCGCAGCCTGCTCGTCGCGGAGTTTGCCGCGCCAGCTTGCATTCTCGGCGCGCAGCTCTTGCACGTACTGGCGGGTGAACACGTCCTGCTCAGGCGCCGGCGGTGGCGTGCCGCCAGGTGGCTGTCCACCGCCAGGCCCGCCCGGCGTCTCGAACAACGGCAGCACTCGGCGTTTCAGCAATGGCAACATGTCAGCTCCTCCTTGCGGGCAGCGAGGGATTGAGGCGGGTCGCGGCCAGGTTCCACAGGCCGTCGATCCGACCGGCCAGCTTGCGGCGCTCGAACTCCGTCAGCGCCAGCTCGGCAGCGCGCGAGGCGTCGCCCAGCCCACCCCGCTGGCGCAGCACGCCGATCATGGTCTGCGAAAACAGCGCGGCCGCCTCAGGTCCGAGCAGCGCGGCGCCGTAGCTCGATGCCAGTTCGGCGACCACTTCCGGTGGCGCTGTGCGCGCAATGTTCGCGCCGGCCGTGAGGCACTGGCTTGGGTCGATGCCAGCGAGCGCGGCGCGCAGCTCGTCGCGGGCGAGGGCCCGAGCTGCTGGATCGGCGGGCGGCTGTGGCACAAGTTGAGACTTCAAGCGGGATTCCAGTCGCGCGGCTGCTGTCTTCGCCGTGCCGCGCAGCTCGGCCAGTTCTTGCGTGGCCGCCTGGCGCATGCGCTCGGTCTCGGTGCGGCGAAACTCCGCAGGTTTTGATTCGTCGGCGGCCAGGGCGGCGATGGCGGCCACGTGCCTGTCTGCGGTCGCGACCAGGGCGACGGCAGCGCCGGTCATCTCGCGGTAGAAGGCCCACGTCTCGCGGCTGTGGCCGTGCAGCGTTTGCTCGAACGCGGCCAGCTCTGAGGTTTGCGCGGCGGCGACGGCGGCTGTGTCGTTGGTGTCAAGGGCCATTGTTTCCTCCTGTGTGGGTGGCGGCCTCCTCGGCTTCTTCGAGCCGCTGCACAAGCTCGACAATCGCGCCCTTAACCGCGCCCACCGTGTCGGCTTCTTGGTCGAGGCGGATCAGCTCGAGCGCCTTGCTTTGCAGGATGCCGAGCGCAATCGCTGTGTCGCGTTTGGCCTGAGCGGGCATTTCGGCCACCTCGTGCTCGATGTAGGCGGTCTCTCCCGCAGCGTTGCGCCCGAAGGCAAACACCCGAGCCGGCTTCCACAGCTGTCGCCGCAGCCGATCCGAGTCAGCGAGCAGGGCCAGTACCTGGCGGCTGCGCCTGTGCTTGGCGCGTAGGCGATTGGCCTCGACGGCGGTCTGGAGCGCCAGCTTGCGGGCGGCTGTGAGGGGCTCGTCCACGAGGCCGGCGGCTCGGGCCAGGTTGGTGACCGTGGTGTCGCTCACGTGGTACTTGCGGGCGACCTCAGCGCGGCGCTGGCCGGCACGAACGGCGGCGACGATTGCTTCGCGAGTGGCGTCCGGTACGCGAGATGGCCCTGCCATATGCTGCCTCCTGGGCTGAGCCGCATTATGCGCTGAAGTGGGGAACGGAGGGCAAGATTGGGTCTCTTTGGCACCCCGCCACCCTAAAACGGGGCAGTTTCCGGGTGCTGTGGGGTCGGGCGCGCCTTTGTTTCGTCGATTGCCAAAGGGGCTCCTCCGCTCGTGGTGCGCCAGGAGGGGGATGGGGTACCGAGCGCGGTAACCCGTCCTTCTGGGGATGCGTTAGAACTGGCAAGTGATCCGTCCCCGCCAGGAGGACTGTTGAAGTCGCCCATTGGCCTGCTGCTAATGGCATTGCTCGTAGCTGGCTGTGGTGGCGTCCCCTCCGTGGCCCACGTAACGGCGACCGCGTCTGTACCGCGCACCCAGACGCCTTCACCAGAACCGTCCCCGCCAGCGGTTCAATCACCGCTGCCCGTGCCAGACCCCCGCCTTTTGACGGCAAGTGATTGCTTCGGGTCCGCGCCAGCTACTACTCCCCGCGCGTTGGGTGGCTACTACACGGTGCGGATTGCGACCAGCTGGACCGACACCGGAAACTACGTTGGCCATGAGACGTTGCTTCTGGAGTTGGTCGCACCCCGAGCGTACGGTTTTGCGCCGACCGAGATTCAATTTCACAGCGACCTCGGCCCCGTTCACATGGTCTACAGTCCACAGGCCACCTCGAACTCGATTGCGCTGCAGCACGCGGCTTTTATCGCTTTAGACCTCGCCTCGCCGTCCGCTATCGCTGGCACGGTGAGCGACTGCAAGGTAGGCGGGGAGCCAGCTGCGGTCTTCGGATACTCGGACCGCACCAATGCTGGGTACCGCCTGTACGTGGTCCATAAGGACTACTTGTACGAGGTGAGGCTCTTTGGGAGCGGTGGAGTCAGCAATCAAGCGGTCCAGGACTCCGTCGGAATGATCGGATCGCTCACCTGGGCTCCTTGACGACCTGCTCCGAGGGGCAAATCACGTGCTGGCAATGCGTGGCCGCCCACTTGAGCGCTGAAGCCCGATTTGCGAACAACCCCACGCCGGCGGGCCGGCCCGTCGGGGTCTGGAACTGCCACGGATGGGCGGGCTCAGCCAGGCACACGAGGCGCAACTCGTCCCAGCGGCGACCATCGGGTAGGTAGGCACGCAGCTTCCACCATGGCCAGGCATTGGCGGGTCGCCTGCTCACGAGTCGAACTCCCCGAGCTGCTGGCCCACGAGGTCGGTGTCCAACTCGTCGTCGGCCAGGTCTGCGGCCTCAGCGTCGCGCAGCTCGGCCACGCTTACGAAACCGCTTCCCTCACGCCCCTTCCTAGTTCGTTTGGGAGGCCTTAAGGAGGTAGGTGTAGGTACAGGTATAGGTGTAGGTGGCTCCGTTACATGCCCGGGTGTAACGGCGTTACCTGCGCGGCTATCAACTTGACGGGCAGCGGGTGTAACGGCGTTACGACGTTGCCGCTCGCGCCAGTTCGCCACCCTATCACGCGCCTTCTTACGTGCCGCCTCGACTTCGATTCGCGTGCGGTTGAGGCGGAGGTA
>JBIOJB010000007.1:0-45494 GCA_044450465.1 Candidatus Dormibacterales bacterium
GCGCCATCCCAGGTGTGCCCGAGGTCGAACTCCGCCGAGCCCTCGGCGAGCGCGACGTAGACGTGTTCCTTGCACAGCACCGCGGCGAGCGGCTGGTAGCCCGCTCCCAGGCCCTTGCCGATGGTGACGATGTCCGGCGAGATCGGGAGCTGATGCGCGGCCAGCATGCTTCCGACGCGGCCGACTCCAGTGACGATCTCGTCGAAGCAGACGAGGAAGCCGTGCTTCTCGCGGCGCTCGGCCAGGCCCTCCCAGAACCGGGCCGGCGGAGAGTAGCCAGGCAGCGCCGCGGCGCTCACCGCCTCACAGAAGAACGCGGAGACGGTGTCTGGTCCCGCCGCTTTCAGGGCCGCGTCCAGCTCGACGAGCGCCTTCTCCCCCGTGGGATCGAATCGTGGAGTGGACGGGGTCAGGTGTAGGTAGGTCGGCATGTATTCCAGGTACGGGTCCTGGAGTGAGCGGCGCCGGCCGCTCAACGCGAGCGTTCCAATCGTCGAGCCGTGGTAGGCCTGAGCCGGCGAGATGATCCGCCAGCGGTCGCGAGCACCGCGATCGACGTGGTAGGCGCGAGCCAGGCGGACCGCCGTCTCGTTCGCCTCCGACCCGCCCGACGCCAGCTTCACCCGTGCCATCTCCGGCGCGACGACCTCGATGATGCGGTCGGCGAGACGCTCCTGCGGGCGGCTCGTGAAGTGATGGTTGTAGAAGTAGGAGATCTGCTCCGCCTGGGCCGCCGCCGCGTCGACGATCTCGCGAACCCCGTGGCCGAGGCACGCGACCATCGCCCCGCCGGAGCAGGCGTCCAGGATCTTCTTTCCATCCGCCGTCTCAAGCCACACGCCCTGGCCCCGCTCGATGTTGGGGTAGGCGAGGTCGAGGAAGCGCGGAAATACGCTCGTCTCGTCGGCCCGGATGGTCCCCTGCACCAATCTCTCCTTCTATTACTTCCTGAGGCCGCGCCTGCCGATGGCGGCCAGCACGGCACGCAGGCCCTGCTCGCTGTGCGACACGTGCTCGTCCATGGCTCGCTCGGCAGTCTCGGCGTCGCCCTCCTCGATCGCCGCCAGCAACGCCTCGTGCTCGCCCGTGATCCTCCTGTGCCACGAGTCCGATTCCGGGAGGAGCGTCATGGCGTCGTTGAGCCTCATCCGGATGTCTTCGATGGTTGCCGCGAGCACCGAGTTGCCCGTCGCCCTGGCCAGCGCGATATGGAAATCAGTGTCGTGTCTCATGTACTCGGGTTCCGTGGTGGCGGCTGCCATGCCCCTTATCGCCCGCCGCATCGCGGCAAGGTCGGCCTGGCGTCTTGATCCGGCGGCCACCCTCGCGGTCGCGGGTTCGATCAAGCGCCTGTACTGCAGCAGGTCTTCGAGCTCTTTGCGGTCGCGCATCACGCGCACGATGAGCCCGTCGACGGCCAGCGAATCCTGATCCTGCCTCGAGATGAACGTGCCGCCCGCCCGGCCGCGCCGTGCCTCGACGAGGCCGGACGCCTCAAGCAGGCGGAGAGCGTGCTGGATGGTCGGCCGCCCGACGCCGAACATGATCGCGAGCTCGCGTTCCGCGGGGAGGGCCTCGCCGGGCTTGATCAGGCGCAGCGCGATGTGCCGGCGGATCTGGTCGGCCACGTATTCGTGGGCACGGATCTGCTGGATCGGCTCGAAGCGCACGCTGGCAGAACCGATGCCGCGGCGCGCTCGAGCCGGCCGGCGGGCGTCCTTAACTGCCACTCGACGCACCGGTCTTCAGCCTTGCGATCCTGGTCAGGAAGGCGTTGAACAGCTGCTCGCTGCGCCGGCGCACCTCGGGCGCAAGGCGCCGGGTCTCCTCGAGCAAGGCGTCAGGATCCACACCGTCTCCGTCGAGCTCGTGGCGGTAGGACTTGACCCAGCTGTCCATGATCTCGGGCGTCACCTCAGGGTGAAACTGAAGCCCAAGGTTGCGCCCGACAACGTAAGCCTGGGGGGCCAGCGCGGTCGCCGCGATGAGCTTCGCCCCCGGTGGAAGCGTGAAGGTGTCGAAGTGCCAGTTGAACCATGGCCCTTCCGACACCAGGTCGGGGTCTTCGGTGCGCACCGGAAGCCAGCCGATCTCCGAGTGTTCGGAGCGAAACGACTTTCCGCCGAGCACGCGCGCCAGCAGCTGGCCTCCAAAGCACAGCCCCAGCACCGGGACGTCGGCCTTCGTCGCCGCGCGCAGCAGGTCGGCCTCGCGCGGAATGAACGATTTGGAGTCATCGAAGGCTGCGAACTCGGAGCCCAGCGAAGCGATGAAGTCGAACTCCCGAGGGTCGTGAGTCCAATCGAGGAGATCGATGCGGTGCACGACCGCGTCCGCGTGTTGCTCTTCGAGCCACTCCAGCAGGTATCCGGGTGGCGTCGGCTCTTCGTGCTGAAGGATCAACGCCCTGAGCTGGCGGGTCACGAGACGGGCCTCGCCTCAAGCTTCGCATCGAGCTCGGCGGCCACCTGGCGGACGGCGCCCGCGAATCGCTCGACCATCTCCCCCAGCTCTGCGTCGGTCGCCGTGAAGGGCGGCGCGAAAAGACTCTGGTCGCCGGCGAACCCGTCGCGGGTCGGCATGGTGGAGTACGTGATCAGGCCGCGTTCGAAAGCGACGTCATCCACTCGACCGGCGGTGCGGAGCTCGGGTGGCAGGAAGGCCTTGCCGTCACGGGGATCGACGTACTCGATGCCGAGCAGATAGCCCCTTCCTCGCACCTCGTGCACGAGCCGGACCCCGCCGAGCGCCTGAGCGAGCTCGTCGCGGAGCCGTGGCCCCCGCTCCCTCACGCGTTCGATGAGCCCCTCCTTCTTGAGCACGTCGATCACGGCAAGACCCACCGCGCACGACAGCGGCGCGCCATCCCAGGTGTGGCCGAGCGTGAACTTGCGAGAGCCCTTCGCGATGGCGTCGTAAACGTGCTGTCTGCAGAGCACGGCTCCGATCGCCGCATAACCTGCGCCCAGGCCCTTTGCCGTGGCGATGATGTCCGGCACGATCGGCAGGCTCTCGGCCGCTAACCAGTGTCCCGTGCGTCCGATGCCGGTCACGATCTCGTCGAAGCAGATGAGGAAGCCATGCCGCTCGCGTCGCTCGGCAAGTCCCTCCCAGAAGCGCTGGGGTGGTGAGTAGGCGGGGAGTGCGGCTGCGCTGACCGGCTCGCAGAAGTAGGCCGATACCGTGTCCGGCCCGCTGGCTTCGAGCACACGGTCGAGAGCCTCGAGCGCCTCTTGTCCGGTCGGATCGAACCTCCAGGTGCTCGGCGGGATGTGAAGGTGCTCGGGCATGTACGGCTCGAACGGACGCTTGAGGCCCGGCCTTCCCGTAAGGGCCAGGGTGGCCATCGTGGGACCGTGATACGCCTGCGCGGGCGAGATCACCTGCCAGCGTTTGGTGTCACCTCGATCCACGTGGTACCGGCGCGCAAGCTGCATCGCCATCTCGTTTGCCTCGGCGCCGCCCGTGACGAACCGGACTCGGGTGAAGCCCTTCGGCGCCACCTGCGCCAGCTCCCCGGCCAGCCGCTCCTGAGCCGGATTGGTCAGCCTCTCGTTGTGGACGTAGGCCAGCTTTTCGGCTTGAGCCTTCGCCGCGGCGATGATGTCCTTTCGGCCGTGCCCGAGCGTCGCGGCCATCGAGCCGCCGCTCATGGCGTCGAGGTATCGCTTACCCGAAGCATCCTCGACCCACACGCCGGTTCCGCCAACCAAAACCGGGTACCGGCGGTTGAACTCAAGCGGCAGGACGTGCGTCGATTGGCTGTCGACTATCGTTTCCCCAACTCCGGCCACGCCGCTTCCCCCTTAACTACCCCAGGGCGCAAAGACGCGAAGTAGGTGGATAGTATCATTGCAATGGACCTCGTACAGGCCCATTTGTCCGAGCGGTCGAAGCGGCTCCGGGGTGCGATCGGGGAACCCCGCCGGCTAGGCGCTCAGAAGCTCGCGGGGTAGTGGGAGGGGACCTATGGCCACCAAGACAGGCACGTTGAAGGTGATCGAGCCCGCCACCGAAAAGGTTCTGGCCGAGCTCGTGGAGGCCTCGGTCGAGGAAGCCGACAGGGCGGTTGCCCGCGCCAAAGCCGCGTTCCCCGCGTGGAAGGCGGTGTCCCCGAAAGATCGCGCGAATCTCATGCGCAGCATCGCCATTGCGATCGACAAGCACAAAGAGGAGCTCGCCCAGCTCGAGACGCGCAACGTCGGCAAGCCGATTAGCGACGCACGCGGAGAGGTCGGCATGGTGATCGACGTCTTCAACTACTACGCGGGCGCTCCCGAGCGACTGGCCGGCAAGACGATCCCGGTCGCGGGCGGCGTGGACATGACGTTTCGCGAGCCGCTCGGCGTGGTCGCCCTCATCATCCCCTGGAACTTTCCCCTTCCCATCGCATCGTGGAAGGTCGCGCCGGCGCTCGCCGCGGGCAACACGATCGTCCTCAAACCGGCCGGGCTGACACCGCTCACCGCCATCGAGCTCGGACGGATCGCGCTCGAGGCCGGCCTGCCCGAGGGAGTTCTCAACATCCTGGTCGGAGCAGGCCGGATCGTCGGAGAGCGGATCGCGTCGCACCCGGACGTGGCGAAGGTGGCGTTCACCGGCTCGACCGAGGTGGGCAAACGCATCGGTGCGCTGGCCGCCCAGTCGATCAAGCGCGTCACGCTGGAGCTCGGCGGAAAGTCGGCCAACATCATCTTCGCCGACGCCGACCTCGAAAGGGCGGCGGCGGCCGCCCCTGGCGCAGTCTTCGGCAACGCCGGACAGGACTGCTGCGCACGATCGCGGATCCTCGTCGAGAAGTCGGCCATGGATCGCTTCCTCGTCGCCCTGGAAGCTTCGGTCAAAGCAATGAAGGTCGGCGATCCTCTGGATGACAGGACCGAGATGGGCCCGCTGATCTCCGCAGACCACCGGGCGAAGGTTGCGGCGTACCTGGAAGACGGCGCGCCCGTGGCTTTTCGCGGCTCGGCGCCCAGCGGCCCCGGCTACTGGTTTCCTCCCACCGTGCTGGCGCCCGTCGCCAACTCGGACCGCGTCGCCCGTGAGGAGATCTTCGGGCCGATCGCGACCGTCATCCCGTTCTCCGACGAGAGCGAGGCGATCAAGATCGCCAACGACACGCCGTACGGCCTGTCGGGCTCGATCTGGACCAACAACGCCGGCCGAGCCATGCGCGTGGCGCGGGGTCTTGAAACCGGAACGATCTCGATCAACTCGAACAGTTCGGTCCGTGTGACCACGCCCTTTGGAGGCTTCAAGGAGTCCGGCATCGGCCGCGAGCTCGGCCCCGACGCTCTCGATTACTACACCGAGCTCAAGAACGTCTTCCTCTCGACCACCTAACTCTCGAGCCTCAATGCGGGCAGTGCAGGTCACGGCCTATGGCGGGCCTGAAGTGCTGCGCGTGGTCGAGATCGAGCGGCCGTCGCCGATCTCGACCGAGGTGCTCGTCCGCGTGTTGGCGGCAGGCGTGAACCCCGTCGACTGCAAGACCCGCCGTGGCGAGGGCGTTTCGCGCTGGGTGGGGCCGCCCCCTTTTGTTCTCGGCTGGGACGTCGCCGGCGTCGTCGAGGCCATCGGCTATGGGGTGACTCGCTTCGTGATCGGCGATCTCGTCTACGGGATGCCGCGCTTCCCGCGCGCCGCAGGCTGCTACGCCGAGTTCGTATGCGCCCCAGCTCTCCAGTTCGCCAGAGCGCCGGCCGGGATCTCAGCGGTGGAGGCGGCGGCGCTTCCACTCGCAGTGCTGACCGCGTGGCAGTGCCTGGTGGATGCGGCTCAGCTCCGCGCCGGCGAGACCGTGGTCGTCCACGGAGCGTCCGGGGGCGTCGGTCACCTGGCCGCGCAGCTGGCGGCCACGCGCGGCGCCACCGTCACGTCGACCTCGGGCCGTGGCGACAGAGGGGCCTTGGCGATCCGTGAAGCGGACGTCGCGCTGGACCTGGTCGGAGGCGATGACACGCTCGAGCTCCTGCAGACCGTGGGCTCGGGAGGGGTTCTGCTGGCGGTCGCAGACGGCGCCGATGATCAGGTGAAGACCGAAGCGGCACGCCGTAACGTCAGAGTGCTCGAACCGTTGGTCGAGCCCGACGGTAGGGCCCTGGACGAGGTCGCGAGAATGGTCGAGGCGGGGACTCTAAAGGTCGCGGTCGGTGGTACATATCCGCTCGAGATGGCCACAGAAGCCCACCGGAGACTGGAAGAGGGCGGAGTCAAAGGCAAGCTTGTTTTGGAGGTGAGGGGGGATGCCTGAGGTGCATGGGGATGTGTCGTCGGCTGAGGCAGGTGCAGCGCCCCTGACAGTGGAGGCGCTCGAGCGCGCGGTCGGAAATCGATCGGTGGACACGGTGGTCGTCGCGCTGGCCGACATGGAAGGCCGGCTTGTTGGCAAGCGAGTCACCGGACGGCACTTCCTGGAATCGACGATTTCACACGGCGCCGAGTCGTGCGAATACCTTCTCGCCACCGACATGGACATGTCGCCGCAGCAGGGCTACGGGCTGGCGGGCTGGAACCGCGGATTCGCCGACTTCGAGCTGAAGGTCGATCTCTCGACCCTGCGCCTTCTGCCGTGGCAGCCAGGCACCGCGCTCGTGCTCGCCGATGCGAACAGAGCAAGCGGCGCCCCGATCGAGGTATCGCCTCGCCAGATCCTGAGGCGCCAGATCGAGAAGTTGAAGGCGCGCTCCCTCACCGCGGTGGTCGGTACGGAGCTCGAGTTCATGATCTTCCGCGGCACCTATCGCGACGCCTGGGATTCCGGCTACCGCAACCTGGTGAAGGCCACCGCCTACAGCGTCGACTACGCGCTGATGGACTCAACCGGGATCGAACCGCTCGTCAGGCGAATCCGCAACTCGATGGAAGGCGCGGGCATGAACGTGCAGAGCTCGAAGGGCGAGTGCAACGACGGTCAACACGAGATCAACTTCCATCATGGCGAGGCGATTCGTGTCTGTGACGACGCGTCGATCTACAAGTTTGGCGCCAAGGAGATCGCCGCCCAGGAGGGCGTGGCAATCACCTTCATGGCCAAGTTCGACCGGCGCGAAGGCAACTCGTGCCACGTGCACCTGTCACTCGCAGGCGCGGACGGCGCCAACCTCTTCGCGAAGGACCACCTGATGTTCGAACGCTTCCTCGCTGGACAGCTGGCGTGCCTGCGTGAGCTGACTCTGCTTTTCGCGCCACAGATCAACTCGTACAAGCGCTACGTCCCGGGGATGTTCGCTCCGACGGCCGTGGCCTGGGGACAGGACAACCGCACCTGCGCGATGCGCGTGATCGGTCACGGACCCGGCCTGCACATCGAGAACCGGCTACCCGGCGCCGACGTAAATCCCTATCTGGCTGCGGCGGCGATGATCGCCGCCGGGCTCCACGGCCTGGACGAGAAGCTCAAGCTCGAGCCGGCGACCGACGGAAGCGCCTACGAGGGCGACCGCCCGAGGGTGCCCCACACCATGCGTGCGGCACGCGACCTGTTTGCCGCGAGTGACGTCGCCCGCCAGGCGTTCGGCGACGAGGTCGTGGATCACTATGCCCACCGGGCCGATATCGAGCTGGCCGCCTTCGAGTCGTCGATCACGGATTGGGAACGCTTTCGCGGTTTTGAACGTTTGTAAAGACATGACCGCGGTTGGGATCCCGCTCAGGCCGTTCACAGGTGAAGACTTTCCGCCCAAGCTGGCGCTGAACCGAGCCTATTTCGAAGCTCTGGACGCGGCGGGGGCGACTGTCGTCCCGATCCCCTCGGCTAGCGACGTCGAGCGGCTCCGGTTTCACTACGAGCTGCTGGACGCCATCGTCTTTCCAGGCGGCGCCGACGTGGAGCCGCGCCGATATGGCGCGGTTGCGCGCGAGGATTGCCATCTGACTCTCATGCCCGAGCTGGACGAGGTCGAGCTCGCTCTCGCGCGATGGGCGCTGGCCGACGATCTCCCGATCCTCGCCATATGCCGCGGGATCCAGCTTCTCAACGTGGCGTGCGGCGGGACGCTGTGGCAGGACCTCAAGGTCGAAGGCGTGACCGTTGAATCGCATGATCGAAGCCCGCGCGACCTCCTCGCGCATGACCTTGACATCGTTCCGGGCAGCGTGCTGGCGCGCACCGTCGGGCGGGCGCGCATCAGGGTCAACACGATCCATCACCAGGCGATCCGCAGGCTGGGCGATGCGCTCGTGGTGGCCGGCAACTCATCCGACGGCCTGGTCGAAGCGGTGGAGATGCCCGGCCATCGGTTCGTGGTTGGGATCCAGTGCCACCCTGAGGAGCTCCGGAGCAAAGAGGACTGGCCGGCCCGACTCTTCGAGGCCCTAGTCGCGGCCGGGGCTGAGCGGCGCCCGGCCGGTTCGCCCGTCGGCTCCCACCTGGGCGTCTAGGAGCCTGCCCAGGCACTACCCTGTCTCCCCAAGAGTGGTCGGGTCTCGCCGGTTGCGTCTTGTCGCCGCCGCGTGCTGCGGGTTGCTGACGGTGGCCTCTTGCGCCGGCCCGACCGGTCAACCGGCAACGCCGACCGGGCCTGCCGCCATCGCCGGAGCTTTTTCAGACCAGTCGGTGGCCGCGCTTGGGCAGGCCTTCGCCACCGAAGGTGTCGGAACCTACGACTCCGACTCGTCGTCAGCGCCACTGTGGCCGATCACGTCCCCCGCGAGCCCCCTGAAGGTGCTGCGATGGCAGCTCCGCGCAATGGCGCTTGAGGCTTCAACCTCAGGAGGCGGCGGGACGACTGGCGCAAGCCTTGACCTGCTTCATCCCGCCGCCCAGGACCAGCTCCCAGTGTCGTACCTCATGGCTGGATATGTGACCTGGGGCGGGACACCTGGAAGCCGGCTGGTCGCTGCGCTGATGGGACCGCAGGACTGGCAGAAACCGGACGGCATCGCCTTCCCGACCCTCGCAGTGATGATGATGGTGGCTGACGTTTCGAGGGCCGCGGGCAATCCGCCGGCCGGCAGCCCCGTCGTCGCCGCGCCTCCCAGCGGTGGCGGCAACATCTGCACCACGCTCGCCAACTGGGTTGCCCAGGTGATCGACTCCATCTTCAACGCACTCACCGTCGGCCAGAGCAACAACTCCTTCCTGAACATCCTGGGCTCGATCTGGAATGCCGGGGTCGGGCTCCTCGAGCAGGCCGTCAAACAGGCTGTCGGTGCCTTCACGGCAGCGGTGGTCGGGCTGATCACAGGCATCGTGACCGCCATCGGTGTCGGGGCGATGGTGATCTCATTCCTTCAGAACCTGAAGCTCACCTCGACCGCCAGCCCGCCGTTCAACAGGTACTCCGCGATGCCGGGGACCGTCACCTTCACGCTGGGTTCGCCCGGCGGATTCGACTGGCCACCCGACCTCGTCGCCTGCGCCAGCGCGGTTGGACTCGACCTCCAATCCTTGAACGCGCGCAACAACGACAAGGTGACCTGGAGCACAACGGGAATTCCTCCGTTTGCGCAGGTGACCAGCGAGGACAAGCAGCTCGACTCCAACAATTCGGCGACGTTCTCGTACTTGACAGGCAACGAGAACGTGACGTGCGGGTCCAAGGCTCAGGCCGACGACATCATCCGGGTCACGATCAAGGTGCAGCGCAGCGAGCGCGACAAGGTCAAGTCGTTCATACAGGCCTTCTTTGATGCTCAGCTGGCCAAGCTCGGCCAGGTAGTAGTGACGGTCGTCGGACCGGCGCTCCATGCCCTTCTCAGCGGCATCTTCAACGAGCTGGCGCAGGTGGTCGACCCGACGGCGCAGCGATTCGTCCGCATCGCCCACACTCCTCCGTCGCCATGCCCGTCGGCGACCCCGTCGCCGTCTTCCCGCGCCTCCCCCACAACGTCGAGCGTTTTCTGCTCGATCCTGTTTCCGATCGGCGTTCCGGCCGACCTCCAGCACCAGGTCACGGGCACCACGCCGGAAGGGCTGCCCGAGTCGGCCTGCACCTACGGCCCCGGCCCGAACATGACGCCCAGCCAGGAGGTGGCCACGGCCCAGCTCGTCCTCTATCCGAGTGCAGCTGCCGCCAGGTCTGCATTCGACCAGGGAATGTCCGCGCTGGGCGCCACAAGGCTCAGCGGAATCGGGGACGAGGCGGCCCTGACCACACTCGACTGCCAGATGCCGACCGACAACGAGAACCAGACCCAGCCTGGACAGTGCGGCGCGGTCGTCAAGGGCGCCAAGCTCGTATTCATCGCCAGCCGCCTCGGCGCCGGCCAGGTCACCTCCCTGCTTCGAATCGCCGCCTCGCACATGTGACGCCCCGGTACCAGGGCGATCACCGCAGCCTGGGATTGCTGCTTACATAGGGTCCGTTCTGGATTCCAAACTACGCGTCGTTTCGAGCTTGGGACGCAAGGCTGCAGAGAGGTGAAGCGCCGGCTGATCGTCATCGCGGGCGTCATCGCGGCTGCCCTCGCCATCACCGCCACCGCCGGACTGATCGTCATCAGGCCATTGCAGCGGGTTCAGGTGACCGTTTCGAGTCCCACTCAGCTGGTGGCCCTTCGACCCAGCACCTGGACCTTCGTGATTCACAACCTGGGTCCGGACATCGGCAACCTGGGGCTGCAGCTCGGTGGTGCCGGGGGGTGGATGGAGAGCCATCGGATCGTCTATGCATCCGGCTGCCTTCAGCCGGCGCAGGCCGGTGTCCTGCTCTGCGGAACCCTGCGCCAGGGGGCGACGACAACCATCGCCGTGACAGCCGCGCCCAGCTCGGCCGGCACCTATTCCTACATTTCGAGCTTCTGCGATTGCGGCCAGAGCGGTGTTCTCGCGCTGGCCGGGCCGAGCGCGCCCCAGTTCGGCATGGTCGGGTCGCGACCCACCGCGCTCACCGCCGCCTGGACCGAGACCGTGCTCTCCGCTCCGTCGGCTCCCGTCTCGGTCGTCGACATCTACGGCATGGCGGTGAGCGGGGCCACCATCACAGTGAACGGCTCTTTCCTCACCGCCCTCACCGATGCCACGGGCCTGGCCCATCTCGCACTGGGCCCGTTGACGGCGGGGACGTACACCGTGGTCGCGAGCGGGACGGGGTCGATCAGCGGGAGTGCGGAGATCACCGTGCCGGCAGCCGGCGATCCTCCCAGCGTGTCCATCACGCTGGCCTCGGCCGCGGCTGCTCTCTCGTCCGGGTCGCACCCGGACGTCCTGCCGGGCGCCGTGCTGGTGGCCGATGAGGACAACAACCGACTCGTCGAGCTGAGCCCCCAGGGCCAGCTGATCTGGGTGTTTCCGCGCCCGGGCGATCTCGGTTCGGGCGAGACGTTCATCAGGCCCGACGACGCGTTCTTCACTCCCGACGGCACGCAGATCATCGCCACGCAGGAGGAGGACTTCACGGTAAGCCTCATCGACATCGCCACGCACAAGATCGTGTGGCGATACGGCGAGCCCGGCACGCACGGCTCAGGGCCGAATCAGCTCTGGAACCCGGATGACGCGATGGTGATGTCCAACGGAGACGTGCTGATCTCCGACATCGTGAACTGCCGGATCATCGTCGTGGCCCAGGGCCAGCACAGCGTGGCGCGCAGCTACGGGCACATCGGCTGGTGCCATCACAATCCGCCGACGCTGTTCGGCAGTCCGAATGGCGCCTTCCCGCTCGCGGACGGCAACTGGCTGGTCACCGAGATCAACGGCGACTGGGTGAGCGAGCTGGCTCCTGGCGGTGCGGTGGTTTGGTCGACTCACGCTCCGCTGGTCTCATATCCGTCCGACTCGAACGAGATGGGCCCCGATCGTTACATCACCGTCGACTACTCATATCCGGGCCAGGTGGTGATCTTCGACCACACGGGCAAGACCCTGTGGCGATACCGTCCATTGGGCGCCGCGGCCCTGGATCATCCGTCGCTCGCCCTGGGCCTCCCCGGTGGTGACGTCCTGCTCAACGACGATTACAACCACCGCGTCATGGTTGTGGACCCGCGCACCGACCAGGTGGTCTGGCAGTACGGGGTGACGGGCCGCGCGGGCAGCTCCCTCGGCATGCTGAACCACCCCGACGGCGTCGACCTCGCGCCGCCCTACTCGCTGCTGGGCTCACACGTGGGGCCTCTGCAAGCGCCGTGACCGGGAGGCGTCTCAGGCGAGGCTGCCGGCCAGCTGCGGTTGCTGCGTCGGGGCCAAGACTCCGGCAGGACCCTGTTCCACGGTGACGGCGATCGTCGTGTAGCCGGCCAGAGGCTTGCCCACGACGACCACCTTGCTCCCGTTGCTGTCCGGCACGAATACTCCTGCCGGGTCGACACGGCTGTTCGGTCCGATGAGCCACAGTTCGTAGACCTGGCCGGAAGCAATCGACGGCAGCCCACCGAAATCGATCAGCGCGATGCCGTCGCTCTTCAGATCCAGGACGGTGCCGTGCGCCCCGGCCATCGACTCGTGGCCGGTCAGGGTGAACCTCGCCACCTCCGATGACGGCGCGGTTGGGGTCGACCGGCCGGCGATGTCGCCCGCCAGAATTCCCACCGTCACGGCCACCAGCACCGCGGCTGCGGCGGCATAGACCGGAATCCGGTTCGCCAGGCGAATCCCGAGCGACCGGCGCCTTTTGGGAATCGCGATGGCCACGTCGCGAGACCGTGCGGGCGCGGGCGATATACGCGGCGAAGAGGCGGCCGCGTCGAGGATTCGCTGTCGCAGCCGGGCGGGCGGCTCCACCTCGTCTACGTCCAGGGCGACGGCATCGACCACACGGCGGAGACGCGACGCCATGGCGCGGCAGCCGGAGCATCCGTCGAGGTGGAGGGCGACGGCCTCCGACTCATCAGGGTCGGCGGCGCCGAGCACCCAGGCCGCCACGACGTTCTCCATCTCCTCGTGATCAGACATCGATCATGCCTCTGCCCTGAAGATACGAACCCAGTTTCTCGAGAGCGAGTCGCATCCTTCCTTTGACCGTGCTGAGAGGCACGCGCGTCATGCCGGAGATCTCGCGGCACGTGTATCCGCCAAAGTAGGCGAGCTCCACCGCCTGGCGCTGCTCGACCGGGAGGCTGCCCAGCGCCTCCTTGACGGCTGCGCGCTCGAGCGACTGCGACACCTCTCGCCACGGATCCGAGCTCGGCCCGGCCGCCTCGACCGCCGGCAAAAGCTCTTTCTCATCGCGCTCGTGCGCGGCACGGCCACGCAGGTAGTCGATGGAGCGGTTGCGCACAGTGGTGACCAGCCAGCTTCGCAGGGAGCCTCGACCAGCGTCAAAACGCGCCGAGTTGTTCCAGAGCTTCAGGAAGGACTCCTGGACCGCGTCTTCCGCTCGACCGGGGTCGCCCAGCACCTTCAAGGCGACGGAGTAGGCGAGACGGCCGTAGCGGTCGTACAGCTCCGCAAGCGCGTCCTGGCGTCCCGCCGCCAGGGCGAGCGCCAGGTCTGTGTCACTGGGCTGCGAGCCCATTCCTGCTCCCAAGTCGATGCTCGGCCGTCCTACCGAATCATCGGGCTCGCGCCGTCTCGCCGTCCGGCGCTGGAACCATGACCTGGTCGGACGGCAGGCGCCGCGTCGTCAGCTCTCCGATGGGCGATTTTCTGGGAGGCTTCACGGCCCACTCTTCGTTTTCGATCAGGCGCGATGCCCATGCCGGGTTCTGCCGAACGCGCTCGCGCGCCTCTTGCAGCGATTTCGAGAGGAGCTTGATGCCGGCGAGGCCCGGCAGCTTGCCGATCTTCTCGTCGATGGCTGCGAGCTCGATCTCGCCGTCCGCATCGTCGAAGAGGTACAGCGCGAGGGCGTCCACCTCCTCCTGCGTCTTGACACCCTGGCCGACCGGCTTCCAGACCCGATCGAGCATCCATCGATCCACGCGCTGGGCCTTGCGGTTGTCCGTCAGCCATTCTCTGGCGGAGTTGAAGTAGAAGGCGAAGTGCCGGCGCTCGTCCTTGATGATGCGGCCGAGCACGTCCTTCAGCACCGGGTGCCCGGACTTTCGGATCAGGGCTCCGTAACCGGTGAGGGTCGTGAGCTCGTTGATCGCCCCGATCGAAAGGTAGACCGCCGAGAAGTCCTTAAGCATCCACGATCCGGCCATCGTGGCAAGGATGCTCGCGCTGTTGGAGAATCCCAGGTTGGCGCGCACGTTCGCGATCCGCTCCTGGGCGTCGAAGTGGATTCCGTACAGATTGAGGAACCTGCCCAGGTTCTCCCCGTGCCACAGCTCCTCGTAGTTCCAGCAGGCGAGGAAGGCGGTGAGGATCGGGTCCATGCAGGCCCTCGTGACCAGCAGGTGCGAGAGATAGAGAGGGACGTGGTTCTCGATGTCCATCATGTAGTGAAGGCAGAACAGGTCGCCGTTCGAGAGCTTGCTCGAGGTGATCTCATCCCACGCCACGCCCGTCGTGTCGACCTTCCTCGACTCTTCCTTGTATCGCTCGATGCTGAAGCTCATTCGGTTTCTCCCCTCCGAGTGCGAGATCGGCCGCGCGATGCGTCGCGCAACAACTGATACGCAAGAGAGGACGGAAAGGATCAACACCCTGAAGAGAGGGCTTGGAGCGGGCGATGGGAATCGAACCCACGTGACCAGCTTGGAAGGCTGGCGCACTACCATTGTGCTACGCCCGCATCGTGCTCGCGCCCGGTCGCCCGTACGGGCTTTGAGGGATGGCCGGCAACTAGATTACCTAGACTCCCTAGCCAGGCCCCGTCGTCTAGTGGACTAGGACGCAGCCCTTTCAAGGCTGATATCGCGGGTTCGAATCCCGCCGGGGCTACCAGTTTCCTCTCGCACAATGTGATAGCCAATAGGCGCGCGCGTGCGAGCTCTCGGGGTGCCAATCATCAAGTGGTCGATTTATCCTCCACCCTGCGCCACCGTGCGGAACGTTGGGCGAAGCGTTCGAAGAACCGGTCATACCAGCTGTCTGGAATCACGAGGTCCGGGCGGAAGCGCAAGATCATCGCAACGACATCCCGATATCCCTGATTGGCAACGATCAGCGCCGAACGATCACCGGCAACGACGATTCTCTTCCAGCCAAATCCGAAGGGTGGAAACGGCGTGCTTATGCCAGTGACGTGCGCCAACGGCACTTCGTGGCTCGAAGTTATGGAACGCCACCGCAAAGTCGAGCGGTGCATAACGCCAACTTCGAAGGCGATCCGAAACAGCCACCAGTAAGCAATCCATGCATAGGCCGCCAACCACAGAACCACAAATGCCGCCGGTGGTCCGGTTCCGCCGGCCACAAGATTCACGAGCATGGCGGCGCCGGCTATGCCTAGCGTAACGAAGACAGCGAGGGTTAGTAGTCGGTAATTGACGTAGCGGTACGCAATCGAGTCTGGGGTCGCATCGGCTGCACCAGTGGCGCGACCGTGGCGAAAATCAGCGGTCACGCGACGAGTCTATTCGGCATCCGCGGATTCGTTGCCGGTTAAGCGAACCTGATCACCGGTACTGCAAGCGTCGGATCGAATCCCGCCGGGGCTACCTCTGGCCTAGCTGTGCCTTTGATCGTGTTCCCTGGCCAGGGCGATCTCGGAGCCAGTGCTCGAACTGAACGTGGTTTGGTGGGCGGCGAGGGTCTCGAACCCCCGACCTCCAGCATGTCAAGCTGGCGCTCTTCCAGCTGAGCTAGCCGCCCCAGGCTGTCGATCCCCGCGAAATCTACGCTGGAACCTCTGTCGTCGTGGCGTCGTGACTCTGGCCACGAGTGAACGACTTATTGTAGTTGCCGTGCCTCAACACATCGGCCGGGCGTTGCGGCGGGTCGAAGATGAGCGCCTGATCACCGGCCGTGGCCGGTACGCCGCCGACGTCAAGGCCGACCGGGCCGTCCACCTGGCGTTCTGCCGTTCGCCCCTGCCGCACGCACGCGTGATCGGCATCGACACGTCGGCCGCCAGAGCCATGCCGGGCGTGATCGAGGTCTGGACCGCGCGAGACCTGCCCGAGACGTCAGGCGGCCTCAGCGATTTCGGACCGCCGGGAGTCGAAGGACCTGGCCGGCCAATCCTGAACCCCAACGAGGTGAACTACGCCGGCGAGGCCTACGCCGTGGTCGTGGCCGAAACCGCCTACCAGGCGCACGACGCCGCCCAGGTCGTGGTGCCGGACTTCGAGTCACTCCCTGGGGTGGGCGACGTCGCCACCGCCACCAGACCTGACGCGCCCAAAGTCCACGCCGAGCTCAAGAGCAACGTCGCGCACACCCAGTCGACCGGTTACGGCGACATCAAGCGCGCATTTTCCGGAGACACCGTCACCGCCAGCATCCACCTCACGACCGCCCGCATCGCGGGTGCCGCCATGGAGCCCCGCGCCGTCACGGCCGTGCTGGACCCAGAGACGGGTGGTTTGAAGGTGTGGACCTCGACCCAGAGCGTCTTCGGCATCCGGAGTGCCATCACCTCCGCGCTCGGCCTGGACGATTCGAAGGTCCGGGTGATCGCGGAGGACGTCGGCGGCGGATTCGGTGCGAAGGGAAGCCCGTTTCCGGAGGACGTGATCACGGCCCTTGTGGCCTGGCGGCTGAAGCGCCCGGCCCGTTGGGAGGCGACGCGCAGCGAGGACCTGGCCACCACGGCCCAGGGACACGGTTCCATGATCGAGCTGGAGATTGTCTCCGACCGGGAGGGAAAGCTGCGCGGGCTGCGTGGAGTGATCCTCCACGACATCGGCGCGTACGCGGGGTCTGGCACCGGTCAGCCCGGAATCATCATCTCGCACATGATCTCGGCCTACGTCCTGCCCGCGATGGAGATCGAGGCCAAGCTCGTGTTCACGAATGCAGCGCCGACAGGCTTCATCCGCGGCGGCGGTCGCCCGCTCGGAAACTACGGCATCGAGCGGGCGATGGACCAGCTCGCCCATGCCCTCGGCCTCGAGCCCGTCGAGCTACGGAGGCGCAATCTTGTTCAGCCCGCGCAGATGCCGTACACCACCGGGTTCCCCGCCGGGCATGGCGGCATGGTGTACGACAGCGGTGACTACCCACGCCTGCTGGAGCTGACCACGGCCGAGCTCGGTGGTCGCACCACCCGGCGCGTCCTCGACGATGGGCGCCTGCTGGGAGTCGGCATCGTGTGCTGCGTCGAGTCGACAGGATTCGGCCGCGGCGAGCCGGCGAAGTTGCGGCTGGACAAGAACGGCACTGCCCACCTGTACCTGGGCTCCACCCCTCAGGGCCAGGGACACCAGACGATGGCTGCTCAGATCGCGGCCGAGCGCCTGGGCTGGCCGATCGATCGCATCACCGTGACAGTAGGAGACACGGCGCACGTGCCGTTCGCCTTCGTGACCGCGGGAAGCAGGAGCGCAATCCATGTGGGCAACGCGGCCGCGAAGGCTGCCACCTCGATGCGAAAGCGCGTGCTTCAACGGGCGGGCGAGGTGCTCGAGGCGGACGTCAGCGACCTCGTCCTCGACGACGGCGTGATCGAGGTTCGGGGCGCTCCGGCCAGGCGCATCCCGGCCACCGACGCGCTGCCAGAGGAGGGCCTTGAGGTGCTTGAGAGCTTTGACGCCAAGCAGCAGACATCCTTCGCCAGCGGGTGCCATGCCGCTGTCGTCGCAATCGACCCTCAGACCGGCGAGGTCGAGGTGCTCCAGTACGTCATAGGTCACGACACAGGCAAGACCATCAACCCGCTGACGCTTGCGGGCCAGCTGAACGGCGGCTACGCACACGGCCTGGGATACGCGATGTACGAAGCCGCGGTCTACGATCCGGACGGCTCGTTTCGCAGCTCGACCTTCCTCGACTACTCGATCGTGAGCGCGGCGGAGGTTCGGACCGAGCCGCGTCTGCTGCATCTCGAGACCTTCACCGACGCCAACCCGGAGGGGTTCAAGGGGGCCGGGGAGAGCGGCACGATTCCGGTGCCGGCGGCCATTTCCAGCGCCATCGAGGATGCTCTGCGCAACCGCAAGCCCAACGCCGTGATCGATCACCTGCCCGTGACGCCAGATCAAATCGTCGACATCCTGAACAGCTGATGCCCGCAAGGACCGAAGCTGGCGACTGACCCGCGCGCCACCACTCCTCCCGTCAACGCGGGTGGAGTCAACTGGCGCCGCAACCTGGCGGCGCTGTGGTTCGCAGAGTTCACGGCGATCTTCGGGTTCAGCTTCGCGTTTCCATTCCTTTCGATCTTCATCTCGCAGGACCTTGGCGTCCACGCCGGCCGAGACCTCGACCTCTGGACGGCGGCGGCGGGTAGCGCATCGGGTCTTTCGATGGCCATCGCGAGCCCCATCTGGGGCGTCCTGGGCGATCGCCTCGGGCGCAAGCCGATGCTCGTCCGGTCGATGATCGGCGGAGCCCTCACCGTCGGCTTGATCTTCTTCGCGCAGACGCCGGTGCAGCTGCTCGTGCTGCGCTTCCTGCAAGGAGCGACGAGCGGAACCGTCGCCGCGGCGACCTCGCTCGTGGCGGCGGAGACGCCGCGCAACCGCGTCGGGTGGGCCCTGGGCGTGGTCACCTCGGCGGTCGCGCTCGGGGGAGCGATCGGTCCGGTCGTCGGCGGACTCGCCGGTGCGCTGTTCGGATTGAGGGTCGTTTTCCTGGGCGGCGGCGTCCTCCTGATGCTGGCGCTCATCCCGGTCCTCGTGATCGTGCGCGAGAGCCCGGTGGTGCGTCGCGCCGGCACCGGCCGCCGCGCCCTCGCGGTCATCAACGAGCGGCCCGGCTTGAAGCGAACGCTCGTCGTGCTGGTCGGCGCCCAGGGCCTGATCAGCGTGACCAACTCCGCGACCCAGCAGCTCGTGGTGCTGCGGCTCCTCGAGATGACGACCACGGGAGTGGCCGCCATCACCGGTGTCGGCTTCGGCCTCGCCGGCCTGGCGAGCAGCGGCTCGGCCGTCTTCTACACATCGTTGACACGCCGCATTGGTTACGTGAAGACGACGGCGGCCGCGGCCGTGCTCGTCAGCGTGGCGGTCGCGCTGATCGGATTGGCGCCCTGGGTGGCTCTGGTGGTCGCCGCCATCGGCCTTAGCGGTCTCTTCAGCGGTGTGGTGATTCCGGCCACCGCCAGCATGATCGGGCTGGAGACGCCGCGCGAGAGCCAGAGCACCGTTTTCGGCTTCAACGCCAGCTCGATGGCGTTCGGCTTCTTCCTCGGTCCCTTGATCGGGGGATCGGTCGCCGCCACGGCCGGCGTTCCCGTGGCCCTGATCGTGATCGCCGCGCTGGCCGTGGTGCTCGCCGTGGTCCTGGCGACGGGGGCGCGGGAGCCGGCCCGCTGACCCGCCGCCGGGGGCTTCAAATGCGAGGGGCTCGCGATCTTCTTTAATGTGGCGCCGATGGGGCGTTGCCTAGTGATGGCGATGGTGGCTGTTGCGGTTGCAGGCTGCGGCGACACCGGCCTGGCTAACGGGGCTCAGACCTCGTCCGCCCCGGGCTGCGACAATGACATCGTCACCTGCATGGAAAACCGCACCACGCCTCCACCTACAGTCATCGACTCGACCAAGAAATACTCGGCCACCGTGCACACGAGCCGCGGCGATTTCGTGATCTCGTTCGTCGACCCGGCCGTCGCGCCCCAGACGGTCAACAACTTCGTCTAC
This sequence comes from Candidatus Dormibacterales bacterium, assembly GCA_044450465.1. Classification (GTDB taxonomy): domain Bacteria; phylum Chloroflexota; class Dormibacteria; order Dormibacterales; family Dormibacteraceae; genus JBIOJB01. Next base: position 19,516 of record JBIOJB010000007.1, read on the forward strand.
CTGGCGCAGAACCACTTCTACGACGGGCTGACCTTTCATCGGGTCGTCCCGGGATTCGTCGTGCAGGGCGGCGATCCTTCCGGGGACGGCACGGGCGGCCCGGCCTACAAGCTCCCCAACGAGACCAACCCATCCACCTGGTCCCGAGGCACAGTTGGGATGGCATCGAGCGCGGCGGGCGTGAGCGGGTCGCAGTTCTTCATCACGACGGGCGACGCGCCATTTCTCGCCACGAGCGGTGTCTACAACCATTTCGGCCAGATCAGCTCAGGGATGGACGTGGTGGACAAGATCCAGGTCGGCGATAGGATGAGCTCGATCGACATCACGGCCTCGTGAGGGCGGCGGCTCTCAGCATCCTGGCCGTGGCCGCCCTCGCCTCAGCGGCGTGCGGCTATTCGGACCCCTATGCCGGCGGCAGCTCGGTCGCCAACGAAAGCCCCGGTCCGGTGGCTTCACCGTCCGTGAGCCCGGGCGCCGACGACTTTAACGCGGGCGCCGGCCTTCCGGTGATCACCTACCCGGACGGTCTCAAGATCATCGACCTCACGGCCGGTGCGGGCGAGATCGCCAAGACTGGCGAGAACGTGACCATGCAGTACACCGGCTGGTTCACGAGCGGCGCGGTGTTCGACACCAGCCGCCAGGCCGGGCGCACGCCGTTCACGATCACACTCGGCCAGGGTCAGGTCATCCCCGGCTGGGATGAGGGCATTCCGGGGATGAAGGTCGGCGGCAAGCGGAAGCTGATCATCCCTCCCGCGCTAGCCTACGGCGCCGCGGGGCAGACCGATCAGACCACAGGGGCTGTGATCATCCCGCCCAACGCGACCTTGATCTTCGAGGTCGAGCTGACCACCGTGGCTCCAGGGCCGACGCCGTCGCCAACTCCCAGCCCGTCGCCGAGTCCTTCGCCCTCGCCCAGCCCCTCGCCGTCGCCGAGCAAGTCTCCCTAGACGAGTCAGCTCTAAACCGCGATACCGATGTGCGCAAGAGGGTCCGCTCCTCGAGCGCTTCGCGGGCTCAGCGAAAGGCCGTGATCCCCAGGTAAAGGATCCCGAACAGGAAGAGCCACACGACGTCGACGAAGTGCCAGTAGAGGGTGACCGCCGCCACACCCACGTGGTGCTTGGACCCAAACTGGCCGCGAGCTGCCCGATACAGGATCAGTGACAGCAGCACCAGGCCGCCCAGCACGTGGAGCCCGTGGAAGCCGGTCATCGCGAAGAAGGCGCTCGAGAAGTTGTTTGCCGTAAGGGTCATGCCGCGGCCGAAAGCCGTGATGAACTCATACGCCTGAAAGCCTTCGAATCCAGCTCCCAGGATGATCGTCGCCACCTGGAGGACGAAGAAGCGGCGCCGGTTGTCCTGGGCGATCGCGTCCGAAGCGAAGTGGCAGGTCACACCGCTCGACAGCAGAAGAAACGTGTTGACGAGCGGTATCGGCCACCAGTTGACGTAGAACTCGGACGTTGTGGTCGGCGGCGGCGGCGGCCACACGATGTGCGAGCCGAAAAGATAGAAGTAGACGGCGAAGAGGCTCCCGAAGAACATCACCTCGGAGGCGAGGAAGATGTACATCCCCATCATCCCCGGCTTGATCGCCGGGTATTGGGGCGTGCGCTCGGGGCGCATCGTGGCTACCGCCATCAGTGGTGAACCTCTCCCTGCGGCTTTGCCACGTCGCTGGGAAACATGTGAACGTCCTCGACCAGCACCCAACCCACGACGCCGGTCAGGAAGATGACCCCTCCGATCACGGCCATCACGATGCGAGCCACCGGCGTGAAGGGGATCGCGGCGAGTCCCAGGAACAGCATTCCGAAGCAGATGATGAACGGCCAGTTGCTGCTCGGGAAGAGGTGGATGCCGAGCTCATGAGCCCGCGCTTCGTAGTCGACCGTGTTGTCGTCGTGCAGCGGCAGCTCGAGATCGAATCGAGAAGCGGTGCGCCGGGCCGGATCCGGCACCTGCCAGGCCTTGAACGCCGCCGATGCCATCTCGCTCGAGGGCCACATCTTGTAGCCGCAGTTGCGGCAGTGGTCGATGAACCGGGCGGTCGTGAGCCCGCAGCGCGGGCAGGCGACGGCCAGCTCGGGGTTCGACAGGTCGACGTATCTAGGCTTGCTGGCTACCGCCACGGTCGGTTTCGGATTCTATCCGGTCGCCTCTACGCCCCGCCGAGCTCAGGCCGGGCGGGACGCCTGCCGCCGATATACTTGTGCACCGTGACCGGAAGGTGGCGCGGCCCTCTCATCGTGCTCGGCCTGGTCGCAAGTGCCCTGGTGCTCACCTCGTGCGACGCACCCGGCGGGCTGTCGCTGATCTTCCCCACACCCGTTTCGCCCAACGGGCAGGACATCTACAACACCTACATCGGGATCTCGATCCCGGCCATCGTTGTGTTCGTCGGCACGGAAGCGGCCATCCTGTGGGTCGTCCTCCGCTACCGGCGCTCGCGGCAGCCGGCCGGGTACAAGCCGCCACAGATCCACGGCAACAACGCGCTCGAGGTTGGCTGGACGCTCGCCCCGCTCGCGGTGGTGCTCGCGATCTCGGTCTACAGCTTCGCCGAGCTTCAGAAGGATTTCCAGCCGATCAACAACCAGGATATGACGGTGCTCGTCACCGCTCACCAGTTCGGCTGGAACTATGACTACGGAAACGGCGTTGTGGTCCATCAGGAAGGCACTCTTGCCGGTGACGTGACCCCATTTGTCGTGCCGACCAACACCCTGGTGAAGCTCGTGTTCCGCGGCACCGATGTCATCCACTCGTGGTGGGTGCCGGCCATCTCAGGCAAGACGGACGCGGTGCCGGGCTATGACAACTATTCTTGGCTCAAGATCAGTCAGGCGGGCAAATGGCGAGGTGAGTGCACCGAGCTCTGCGGCGTCGGGCACGCGACGATGCAGATCATCGTGCAGGCGATGGACAAACAGGCCTATCGCGAGTGGATGTACGCGCAGCTCACGGCGGTGAGCTTGTCCGCGTCCCCCTCACCTTAGTGCGCACTAGGATTTAGAAAAATGGCTGCGACCACCGCCATACCCCGTCCGAAGTCGTACGACGACACATTCTTCAAGCCGATCAGCCTCTGGCTGACGACGACCGATCACAAGCTGATTGGAATCATGTACATGGCGACCGGGCTCCTGAGCATGGTGATCGGCGGCATCTTCGCCCTCATCATCCGGATCCAGCTTGCGCAGCCGAACCTCTCGGTGGTCGATGCCGAGACCTACAACCAGCTGATCTCCGCTCACGGTGTGACGATGATCTTCTTCTTCGTCACCATCTTCCTCACGGGCATCGCCAACTACATGGTCCCGCTGATGGTGGGCGCGCGGGACATGGCGTTCCCGCGCGTGAACCTGCTGGGCTTCTGGCTCGTCCCCGTGTCGATCCTCCTCTACTACGGCGGGTTCTTCACCGGCGGCGCGCTCGACGCGGGCTGGACCGGCTACACGCCGCTGACCGAGAAGGCGTATCAGTCCCACAGCCTTGGTGTCGACTTCTGGGCTCTGAGCATCATCGTCTGGGCCATCAGCGGAATCATGGCCTCGACCAACTTCCTGACCACGATCGTGGCCCTGCGCGCGCCCGGGATGAAGCTCACCAGGCTTCCACTGTTCGTCTGGGCCCAGATCTCAACCTCGATCCTGCTGCTCGTGGTCGGCGCGCCGCTGGCGGCGGCGATGATCCTGCTCGAGTTCGACCGGCAGCTCGGAACGCAGTTCTTCACGACCACCGGGCGCCCCGTGCTGTTCCAGCACCTGTTCTGGTTCTTCGGGCACCCCGAGGTCTACATCATGATTCTGCCCGGGTTCGGAATGATCTCCGAGATCATTCCGGTGTTCGCTCGCAAGCCGATCTTCGGTTACATGTCAATGGTCGCGGCCCTTTTCGGCATCGTCTTCCTGTCGATGACGGTGTGGGCGCACCACATGTTCACCGTCGGCATGAACACCTACGTGGAAGGCTTTTTCATGATCATGACGATGCTGATCGCGGTGCCGACCGGCATCAAGTTCTTCAACTGGATAGCGACCGCCTGGTGGGGATCCATCGAGTTCACCGTGCCCATGAAGTTCGTATTCGGCTTCCTCGCCACGTTCCTGATCGGCGGAATCACCGGCGTTTATCTGGCCTCGGTGCCCGTCGACACCCAGCTGCACCAGTCGTACTTCGTGGTGGCCCACCTCCACTACGTGCTCTTCGGAGGCAGCGTCTTCACGATCTTCGCGGGCGTCTATTACTGGTTCCCGAAGATCACCGGCCGCATGATGAACCGCGCGCTCGGCGAGTGGAACTTCTGGACCGCTTTCATCGGGTTCAACGGAACCTTCCTGATCATGCACACGCTCGGCCTCGAGGGCATGCCGAGGCGCATCGCCACCTACACCAACGAAACCTGGGCGACGACAAATCTCATCATCACCGTCTTCTCGTTCCTGCTCGCCTTCTCAGTCCTGCTGTTCCTCATCAACGTGGTGCGCAGCTGGAACCACGGGGAGATCGCGGGCGACGATCCGTGGGAGGCCAACACCCTGGAATGGGCCACGACCTCTCCCCCGCCGCCGTACAACTTCGAGAGCGTGCCCCCCATTCGGAGCTTCATGCCGCTGCGCGACCTGCGCGAGGCGGCCGAGATCGAAGAGGCGGCGGTACCGGCCGGCAGGTAGGGCCCCTAAGACTCGGGGTTTCCCTCCGGCGCCGCGTGTGGATGCCGCAAGACTTCCAGGCCTGAGTCGGTTGACCATCGCAGGAGCCGGCGCTCCTGGGCGAAGCTGATGAACCCTGCACGGAGGATGTCAATCGCGAAAACGTGGTACGGCTCTGTCGGATGCCAGTTGATGGCGGCTTCCTGGGCCTCCTCGAGCGCCCTTCTCCGATGAGGCTCGGGGACGTCATGCGCCAGGCCGTAGAGCTTCAGGTCCCCGTGGCTGGCGTCGCGGTCGCACTGGACCGTGTTGATGGTCAGCCGCGGATCGCGCATCAGGTCGAGTGCCTTCCACGACTGCCACATCATCCCGAGCATGAGGTCGCCGTCGACGATGTACGGCTCGCATGGGCTTATGCGCGGCCATCCGTCGGCCCGCAAAGTACCGAGAAGAACGAGGCGCACCGATTCGATCTGCTCCTCCGCGAAGGCGGCGAGCTCGGGCGCTGCGGCCGAGAACTTAGTCCAGCGCGTGGCCGGCGAGAGCTGAAGTCGCTGTCAGTGGTGCGGCTCCGCGGGGGTGGCCTGGTCGGCGGCGTCGTCCGCGGCCCGATTGCGAGCGTCGCCTCGCAGGACCCACCACCCAAGGCCGACGACCCCGAGGGCGGCGACCAGGAACGTGAGGCTCATCCACAACCACGCCGGCACCCATTCCCCGGAGTCGAGAAAGATCACGCCTCAATTATCGCGGACGCAGAACCTCAGCACGCCGGGGCTCGTTAAGCTCGTATGGGTCCGCCATGGTCAATCTGATCGACATCGTGATCGTGGCCGCGTTCGTGATCGGCGTGGCCAACGGCTACCAGCGTGGGTTCTGGCTGTCACTCGCCCAGTACAGCGGTCTGTTGGTGGGCGTGCTGATCGGTGCCGCAGCGGCGCGACCCGTGCTCGACTACCTCTCAATCAGCAACTCGACGGCACGCCCTCTGGGCGCCGTGCTGGTGCTCGTCATCGGAGGCAGCCTCGGCTCGAGCCTCGGTTTTGCCGCGGGCGAACCGATCCGGCGAAGGATCCTCCATACCGGCATTCACACATCGACCGATTCCCTTCTTGGCGCCGGCCTCTCGGCGGTTGCCGTCCTCGTCATGTGCTGGTTCCTCGGCATCTCATTCTCACGCGGTCCAAGCGTGCAGATCGCCCAGCAGATTCAGCGTTCATCGGTACTGCGCGTTCTGGACACGCTGGCTCCCCGGCCCCCGGCATTCCTGGCGAGCGTCCAGCAGGTCCTCTCGGGTGTGGCCTTCCCGCCGGTGTTCGCCGGCCTCGAGCCGCCGCTCCCAGGCCCGCTGCCCATTCCCGCGGCGGCGAACACCGCAGGCATCAGCCATACGGCGCTGTCGGTCGTCAAGGTGTCCAGCCTCGGTTGCGGCGGTTTGGTCACGGGCAGCGGCTTTCCCGTCGGCACCGGGTACGTCGTGACCAACGCCCACGTGGTGTCCGGCACCACGGCCCACGAGATCATCACGCCTGACGGCAGGCAGCTGAAGGCGACGGTGGTTTTCTTCGACTCCGATCGCGACGTGGCCGTGCTCTACGCGCCCGGCTTGTCGACTCAGGGCCTCCCGATGGCCTCGGGGCGGCGCGGCACCAAGGGGGCGGTGATCGGTTACCCCGGAGGGGGCTCGGAGTCGGTGGTGCCGGCCGTCGTTGACGGCACGATCTCACCGCAGGGGCGCGACATCTACAACGGCACTCTCGTGACCCGTGAGGTTTTCGTCATTCAGGCGAGCGTCCACCCCGGCAACTCCGGCGGGCCTCTGGTGGACGAGCAGGGCCGGGTGCTCGGCATGGTCTTTGCCACGTCGGCCAGCGACCCGAACCAGGCCTACGCACTGACGGATAACGAGATCGCGCCGGACATCCAGTACGCCGTGTCCAACCCTCAACCCCAGGACACGGCCCAGCTCGCCTGCGCGGCGTAACGCTAGTACAGGGGGAAGTCGCCGAGACGGGTCACCAAGCGCCGCCTTGGCGGCCGGATTCACTCCGGCCGCGATGTCGCCTTGCTTGCTTCCATCTCGCGTGGCCAGGAGTGGCTAAATGGAGATCTCCTCAATCCGGAGGGTGTTAGGGGCCCGAAACCGTGCGACAAGGCGCAGCAGCGCGATGACGTGGGGCGGTGAGCGCCCCGGAGTAAAGGGAACCGGAGGTTCCCTCTACTACTTCTGTTCGGGCTTGGCCTCTTCGATCAGCATGACCGGGATCCCGTCGACGATCGGATAGAGCACTCGGCACTGCGGACAGCGCAGCTGGTCCGGCTCTTTCAGCTCCACCTTGCTGTGGCATTTCGGACAGGCGAGGATTTCGAGCAGCTCTTGCGAGATCACAACCGCATGGTAGTACGGTTCTGCCGATGATCCTCAGGCGGCTCTACCTGTACGTGGTCAGCGCCGCCGCTCTCGGCGTCCTGGCAGCCGGCCTGTCGCTGCTGGGCAGCACCGTCCTGCTCTTCGCCTTCAACGATCCGTCAGCCCAGTACAGCCGAACCGACCTTGCCACCTACTCCGCCATGAGCCTAGTCGCGCTGCCGATATGGGGCATCCATTTCTACTTCGCACGCCGCTTCGCGATGCGAGATCTCCGCGAGCGCGCCTCATCGATCCGTCGCGCCTACGTGTACGCCGCCTGCCTCGCCGCCTCGATCGGAGCCACAAGCGCCCTGGTGAGCACGATCAGCTGGCTGCTGGCCCCGGTCCTGGATGGGACCGGGTTCAACCGGCTCGACGCAGCGCAGTTCGCATGGGTTGCCGGAGTGCTGCTGGCAGTGTGGTGGTTCCACTATCGAATCGCATCACGCGATCGCAGCGTGGCCGGCGAGTCGGGCAGGTCGGCAACCATGCGCAGGTGGTACATGTACGGCGCTCTGCTGTTCGGGCTGCTCGTGATGCTTTTCGGAGTGGCCACCTTTCTCCAGCTGGCATGGACGAAGCTCGTCACCGGGTCGCTGCAGCCGTATCAATCCCTATCGGGCTTCGCCGGGTGGACGGCGGCCGGCGCGATGACGTGGGGGTTCCACACGCGATCGATCGCGCAACACCACGTCACGGACGACCGCCACTCGACCCTGCGGGCGCTCGAGGGTTTCACCGTTATCGCCGTGAGCATCGCCGCCGCCCTTTTCGGCGCCAGCGAGATCCTCTACTACGGGCTCGCGCGAATCCTTGGCATTGACAACCCTGGAGGGGCCGGCACGAACCTGCTGGCCGCGCTGTCTGGCCCCGCCTCTTCGCTGCTCGTTTTCGGAGCCGCCTGGCTGCTCACGCGCCGGCGGCTGACGCGCGACGCCGCGGCGGAGGAGTCGGACCGGCAGGCCGGGATCCGCCGCCTGTACACAAACCTGGCAGCGCTCGTATCGCTTGCCACTGCTGCCACCGGTGCTGGTGGGCTGCTGGCGACCCTGCTGGAGCAGCTGGAGGGGCCGCTCATCGGTGTGACCCCAGGTGGCTGGCAAGACCCCGCGAGCCTCTGGGTCACCCTCTTGCTGGTGGGTGCCGCCGCGTGGCTTGCGCATTGGCGCCACGCGCCGCCCGACCCCGAGCGACGGTCTCTCAGCCGCCGCATCTACCTGTGGACCTCGCTGATCGCCAGCGTCCTCGCGCTGCTGGTGGGCGGAGTCGGAGTGCTAAACGCAATTCTGCGGCAGGTTTTCAGCGCGACTCCGACTCTCAAAGATCCTGCCAACCTGGACGTTGGGCAATTCCTAGCTGTGATCGCAGCCGCCGCCGTGGTCGGGGTTTACCACCTGCGGGTCCTGAGAGCTGATGGGGCGGCGCGGCCGGCTCTAAAGACCACCGAGCCCGCGTCCTCGTCCGAACCGACCGAGGGCCCGTCGGCCCCGGCGATGCCGGCTGCCCCTGCTGAGACCAAGCCCCCGACTGACCCGCAGGGCCTGCTCGACCTCGTGGACTGGCGCCGCCGCGTCGGCGACATCTACAGGACCTCGGGACCGGACGCCGCCACCCGCTTCCGGCAAGCGCGAGACGAACTGTTTCGCACCCACCCTCAGTCACCGATCGAAGCGGCGGAGCGCGAGAGCTTCTGGGGTCTCAGCTACTTTCCGCACGATGCTTCGTTCCGAATCCCGGCTCGCTTCGAGCCGGGCGACGGAAGCGAGCTGCTCATCGAGACCGGCGGCGCAGATGGCGCGGTGCGCTACCGCCGCGCCGGCGTGCTGACGTTTCAGGTCGCGGGCACGCCGTGCCGGCTGACCGTCTTGAGCCTGGTCCAGTACGCGGGAGGGTTGTTCCTGCCGTTTCGGGACGCCACGTCGGGTCATGAGACCTACGGCGGAGGCCGCTATCTGTTCGACACGGCCAAGGACACCGATGGCCTCGTGCTCGACATCACTCCGGGCTCGCCGGAGGTGACGATCGATTTCAACTACGCGTACAACGCGTCGTGCGCCTACAGCCCGCTTTGGGCGTGCCCGCTGGCACCCCCCGAGAACTATCTCAGCGTGCCCATCCGGGCTGGGGAGCTCGTCTACAAGCCGGCTTAGGAGTCCCTTCCTCGCATGAGCTTGATCAGCTCTCCGCCGAGCCCGATGGCCTCGGGCGTCCGCAGGGTCTGGTTGCTGAGTGTGAATCCGCCGATCCCCGCCTCGAGGTACTTGCCCAGCATCTCGGCCGCCTGGGCGGGAGTCGCCGCTGAAATGGACGGGCGTCGCTCGGCCGGGATCAGGTCCATCACCGATTTCGCGTCGCGCTCGTGCTCGACCAGCACGACGCCCGCGCCCATCGTCAGCAGCACGCTCTTCGGGTCTCTGCCCTCGACTTCGCAGTGGCGCTCGAAGATCTCCTGCTTCCGCTTGATCTCGTCCAGGCCGGCGCCGAACCAGTGGCCGATGTCGCCGTGGCGGGCCAGCAGGCGAAGGGTTCGCTTCTCGCCCGTTCCGCCGATCATGATCCTTGGCCCGCCTGTCTGGACCGGACGCGGACGGTTGAGCGCCTCCTGGATTCGGTAGTGCTTTCCCTCGAAGCTCGGCCGCTCCTCGGTGAACATGAGCTTGATGATCTTCAGAGCCTCGTCCAGACGGTCCATTCGCTCGCCGATCGGTGGAAACTCGAACCCGTATCCGCGATGCTCGCTTTCGTTCCACGCCGCGCCCAATCCGAGAATGGCGCGCCCGTTGGAGATCACGTCGATGGTGGTGACCATCTTCGCCACAAGCGCAGGGTTTCTATAGGTGACGCCCGTGACGAGAGTGGCGAGCTTCACCCGCTGTGTCTGCGCGGCAAGCGCGGCAAGCGTCGTGTAGGGCTCCAGCATCGGGTCGGTCTCGGGACCCACGCCGCGGATCTGGTACGAGTGGTCCATGACCGTCACCAGGTCAAACCCAGCGGCCTCGGCGGCCCTCGCGTTTTCCAACACGCGGCCGAAGAGCGCGCCGTCCGCAACTCCGGGGAAGGTGTAGTTCGGCATGTGGAAACCGAAGAAGACCGCCATCGCAATCGACAACGGCCGGCGGCCGCGCCACATTCCGTAACTCCGGCCCGCGAGGCCACGTTCAGCATTTGATGAGATCCAGGACCTACCTAGGCGTCGTCATTGGATTCGCGGTCTTTCTGGTCGGGACCGTCCTCGCGCTCCGCGCTCTCGACCGAGAGCCCGTCGCCGAGAGCAGCTCGATCCGGCCCTAGCCTCGGGAGGCCTTCGATCGCCTGCGGCGCTCCAAATGGCGCGCGTCATAGATAAGATTTGTGCAGCGGGCCGTGGCCATAGACGAATCACGTAACGGCAGATCGGGCGGCGTCCAGCTCGTGCAGGTCGAGGGGTTCCTCGAGGTTGCCCGGCGGGGCAGCGTCAGCCGGGCGGCGGAAGCCCTGTTCATCACCCAGCCAACCCTCACCGCCCGCCTCCACGGGCTTGAGCGCGAGCTGGGCATCCAGCTCTTTCTGCGCACCTCTCACGGCATGCGGCTCACAGATGCAGGTCGAGCCTGGCTGCCCTACGCCGAGCGGGCGCTGCGAGCCCTGGTCGACGGCCGCGACGCGGTCGAGCAGGTGAAGTCGGCATCCGCCGGCCATCTGATGATCGCCGCCGCGCCGGCGGTGAGCACCTACGTGCTGCCCCAGCTGCTGGAGCGGTTCGTCGCCGAGCATCCGCGGGTCGAGGTGTCGGTGCGGACCGGCCACTCCGAAGACGTGGTCGAGCTCGTGCTGCGCGACGAGGTGCAGATCGGGCTCGGGCGTGCCATCCGCCACCCAGACCTCGAGCTCCTGCCCTTCCACAGAGAGGAGCTCGTGCTCGTGTGCTCTCCCGACCACCGGTTCACGAAGGAGCGAAGCGTCGCGATGGCCGACGTGGCCGAGCAGAAGCTGATCATGTTCGACCGCACGTCCAGCTACTACGAAATCACCCAGGGCGCGTTCCTGTCCGCCGGCGTGAAGCTCCGAGGCCTGATGGAGCTCGATTCAATCGAGGCCGCCAAGAAGATGGTGGAGCGCGGGTTGGGGGTCGCCCTCCTGCCGGGGAGCGCCGTCGAGCGCGAGGTGGCGAACGGGAGCCTGTGCGTGGTCAAGATGAAAGACGCGCCGCCGATGCACAACTCGATCGTCGCCTTCCGCCGGCGGGACGCGGGCAAGCCCGAGGGCATCGTCGCCGCCTTTCTCACCCTCATCTCCTCGGAGCCCTGACCGAAACCCTAGTCATCGGCTTTTTCGATATCACTGATCGGATCAATTGATTGGACTTATGGCCCAGGCGTTGGTAAGTTCGCGCCCATGGAAAAACAAGACCGGCCGGCCGACATGCAGTCCGAACCCTCGCAACACGAATGCGAGTGCCCCGAACCCTGCAACTGCGACCACGAGAACGACTAGAGGTGGCGTTGCACGGGCCGCTTGACGCTAGGAGAATCTGATGGAGCTCGTTTCAACGCCTCTTTTGCCTGACGGCTACAAGGTCCCGGCCTCGCGGAACGAGGACCCGAGCAAGAGGCTGCGCCGCCTTCTCGCCACCAAGCCCTACGTGTTCGGACCCGGCGTGTACGACCCCATGGGCGCCGAGCTCGTGATGTACCACGGCTTCGACGCGGTCTACTTCAGCGGCTACTCGTTCGCCGTCGGACATCTTGGAACAACGGACATGGACCTGTATTCGTCCGTCGAGATCGCCGACGGTGCACGGCGGACGGTGAGCGCGCTGCGCAAGTTTCAGCTCACGATGGCGATCGGCGACCCCGAGCACTCAGCGCCACCGGTTCACCTGGAGATCCCGCCCGTGGTCGTCGACATGGACGCCGGTTACGGAAACCTCTTCAACGTCCAGCGCACGGTCGACCTGTTTGTCAGAGCCGGCGTTGCGGCGGCTCACCTCGAGGACCAGGTCATGCCCAAGCGTTGCGGCCACATCGCCGGAAAGGCCCTGATCTCGGCTTCGGAGTTCGTCGGCAAGCTGAAGATGATGCGCGCCGCCGCCGACGACCTGGGACATGAGGACTTCGTGATCATCGCGCGCACCGACGGCGTATCCGCCACCGAGGCGCCCGAGTCGAAACGGGGGATCGAGCTGGCTGTGGAACGGGGCCTTCGCTACATGGACAGCGGCGTGCCGGACCTGCTCTGGTGCGAGTTCCCGACCGCCGAGCGCGGCCAGACCGAGAGGTTCTGCTCAGAGATCCGAAAGCGCTTTCCAAAGGCACGCTTCGCCTTCAACTACTCGTCCTCCTTCAAGTGGTTCAACGAGAAGAGCCCGATCACGTGGGCCGAGCTGGGCGAGCTTGGCGTGGGATTCATCTTCATCACCCTCGCGCTGCAGCACGCGGCCGGCCACGGGATGTCGGTCCTGCTAGACGGCCTCAAGGCGAACGGAGAGGAGGGCTACATGGCCCTGCAGCGAAAGGAATGGACGGAGGGCGCGGACATCCCCACCCGTTCGCACCACCTGTTCTCCGGCGTGCCGTACCACCAGCATGTCGGCCATGAATACGGGGCGACGCGGCTGAGCGAGGAGATGGACGAGCACCTCGAGATGTCGAAGGTGGTCTGACCGGACGACCTCTCCGGGCTAGACTCAGAAAAAGGGTCTAGGGGTTACCGGGGGGTTCCGTGCTGCTGTTTCCGTTTCGCTATCTCTGGTGGCTCGTCGCAAGCGTTCGGCGAGCCATCGGCCGGCCGCCCGATTTCGTGATCTTCATTGTCGACGGCGACCTCCCGCCCCAGCCTGATCCGCGGCGCCCGCTCTGGCAGCGTTTCACCTCGCGACCCCGGCTCAGCCTCAAGGAGCTGAGCGACCGCCTCGACGAGGTCGGCCGGGACGCGCGCATCAGAGGGGTGGTGCTTCATCTGCGCCCGACACCACTGCCGATGGCGAGCCTGGAGGACCTGCGCGAGCGCGTTGCCATGCTCCGCGCAGCCGGAAAGCGCGTTGTGGCCTGGGCCACCTCGTACACGACCGGCAGCTACTTCCTGGCCTGCGCCTGCGCCGAGATCGTGGTCATGCCCACCGGGCAGATCGCGCCCCTCGGCTTTTCCACGACCGGGATGTTTCTCGCAGACGCCCTCGCCCGGTTTGGCATCTCGGCGGACTTCGTGCAGATATCGCCGTATAAGACGGCCGCCGATTCGCTCACCCGATCGACCATGTCGGATGAGCACCGGGCTCAGCTGACATGGCTTCTCGAGTCTCATCACAAAGAGCTCGTCCGCGCAATCGGTGAGGGTCGCGGCTTCGACGGCGAGAGGGCCGAGCAGCTGATCGATGTTTCGCCCCTCGGCGACAAAGCGGCGCTGGACCGTCACGCCGTGGACGCGATCGTGAGTGAGGAGAGCCTGGGCGCACACCTCGCGAAGGGATCTCAGGACCCGGTGACTCTCGGGACCTGGGAAAACGCGCGAAGAAGGATGCGGACCCCGGCGCCGAAGCTGGGCCGCGGGAAGTACGTCGCCCTGGTCAGGATCGAGGGCACCATCGTCGACGGTCGGTCGGGGCGCCTCCCGGTCGCACCGCCGGTCGAGATCCCGATCGTGGGCGAGGATCGGGCCGGCGACCTGACGGTGGTCCAGGTGGCGCGGCAGGTCGCGGCCGACCCAAGAGCCGCGGCGGCGGTGCTGTACGTCAACTCGCGCGGCGGCTCGGCGACCGCTTCCGAGGCGATGCGGCAGGCCCTTGCGGTGATCGCCTCACGCAAGCCTCTCGTGGTCGCGATGGGCCCGATCGCCGGCTCGGGCGGCTACCTGGTGGCGGCCCCGGCCGCCTGGATCGTGGCCCGGCCGAGCACGTTGACCGGGTCGATCGGGGTGCTCACGGGCAAGGCGGTGACAGGACCCATGTGGTCGAAGCTGCTGGTCAACCGCGAGACCATCACGTTTGGCGAGCACGCGGCTCTCGAAAACGAGGAGCGACCCTACACGGAGGCGGAGCGGCTGATCGTCAAGCGAGAGGTTGATCGCATCTACGCGGCGTTCGTGGATGTCGTGGCCGCCGCACGGGGCTTGGCGGCGGAGGAGCTCGAGCCGATCGCGCAAGGAAAGGTGTGGACCGGCAGGCAGGCGTTCGAGCGAAGGCTGGTCGACGAGCTGGGAGGCCTGGACGCCGCCGCTGCAAAGGCACGAGACCTTGCGGGCCTGGCCCATGACGCGCCGCTGCGCGAAATGCGCACAGCCCGGCGAGCAGTCGCACCACCGACTTCGGAGTCGACCGCCGCCTGGCTGGGGCATCTGCTCCAGGGATGGTCGCTCTTGAGCCGGGGCCAGGCGATGACGCTCATGGACTACCTGCCGCCTAAGCTCCGCTAGGGCCCCGCCCCGGCGCGTCAGGAATCCAGGCTCGGGAACCTCCAGGGCTGCCGCTCCCGGACCAGCTCGTACACAGACTCGACCACGCTCTCGCGGTTCGGCTTGGAGAAGTAGTCGCCGTCCGGACCGTAGGCGGGCCGGTTCGCCGAGCCCGTCAGCGTGCGGGGAGCGGCGTCGAGGTGCCACCAACCCTGCTGCGCCTCGAGGACCTGCTGGAGCATGAACGCCGACGCTCCGCCCGGCACGTCCTCGTCCAGGCACACCAGCGCGTGCGTCTTCTCGAGCGACCGCGCGATGGCATGGCTGACGTCAAATGGAATCAGGGTCTGTGCGTCGATCACCTCACACGACACGCCGAGCCCTTCGAGAGTCGCAGCGGCGTCCAGTGCGATGGCGCAGCACGCGCCGTAGGTGATGATCGTCACGTCGGTGCCCTCGCGCAGCACCTCGGGCACCCCAAGCGGCACGGTGAACTCTCCTATGTTGTCGGGTACCCGCTCCTTCAATCTGTACCCGTTCAGCACCTCGATCACCATGCCCGGGTTGTCACCGCGGAACAGCGTGTTGTAGAAGCCCGCCGCCTGGGTCATGTTTCT
Organism: Candidatus Dormibacterales bacterium; assembly: GCA_044450465.1. GTDB lineage: Bacteria > Chloroflexota > Dormibacteria > Dormibacterales > Dormibacteraceae > JBIOJB01. The sequence goes on from JBIOJB010000007.1 coordinate 34,572, forward strand.
TGGGACTGCGATGTAAACGCCCTTCAAGGCGTTGAGCAGGACTCCCATCGGCGAGCCGGAATGCCAGATGCCCACCAGCCGGTGTCCTTTGGTGCGAATCACGACCGGCGCCTTCTGGCCTCCCACGGTCCTCCAGTGAAGTGAGGCAAGGTCGTCCGACGCGGTCTCGAGGGCGTAGAGGAAGTAGTCGAGGTACTGGATGTCGCAGATCGGGCGCAGGCCACGCATCGCGGCGCCAATCGCCTGCCCCAGGATTGTCGCCTCGCGAATCCCGGTGTCGGTCAGCCGGCGCTCGCCGTACTTCGCCTGCAGGCCCTCGAAGACGAGGTTCACGTCACCGAGCTTCCCTACGTCCTCCCCCATGACGAAGATCCGGGGGTCGCGCGCGAAGTTGGCGTCGAAGTTCCGCAGCAGCACCAGGCGGCCATCCACCATCTGCGAGCCGGTCGAATAGACCGCCGTGATGGCCGGAACCTTCATCGGCGACTCGTCGGAAGCGCTGTACAGATTCGAGTTGTACCGCTCGGCATTCTCGCGGCGGTACTCCGTGACGAAAGTCATCAGCTCCGCGCGCACGGGCGATTCGATGCCGCGCAGCTGGTGAAGCGCCTGAGCCGCGCTCGAAATCACCATCGACCGCGTCACCTTGCCGGCCTGCTCGAGCGACCGGGTGATCTCGGCGATCTCGGGCATGTCGACCCGCTTCAGGATCGCGACGGCCCGATCTCTCTCCGCCGCGATGGGTGCCTGGAAAGCTTCCCACGCCAGATCGCGCGCGGCTTCAACGGCCTCTTTGTCGGCGGCCTCCCACCCTTCGATGAGGGACTCGCTCGCAATTCCAGATTCGATGATCCAGTCCCGCATCCGGGCCACACAGTCGTACTCGCGCTCGAAGCTCAGCCGCTCGGGCGTCTTGTAGCGCTCGTGGCTTCCACTGGTCGAATGACCCTGCGGCTGGGTCATCTCGATGATGTGGAAGATCGCAGGCCGGTGCTCGCGGCGCACTTTCTCTACGCCCTTCGCGTAGGTCTCGACCAGGCTCGGATAGTCCCATCCACGCACCACATGGATGTCGATGCCCGGCCGGTCGTCGGGCATGAACCCGCGCAGGGCATCCGAGATGGACGCCTTGGTCGTAGCTGCTGTGATCGGCACCGAGATGCCGTAGCCGTCGTCCCACACCGACATCGCCATCGGCACCTGCAGAACCCCGGCTGCGTTGATCGTCTCCCAGAAGAGGCCCTCGCTCGTGGCCGCATCGCCGATCGTCCCAAACGCCACCTCGCCCCCCGCGGCCGAAAAGCCGTCCTGTACGTCTTTCAGCTGCGGATTGTCGCGATAGAGCTTGGATGCGTAGGCGAGGCCGAGCAGGCGCGGCATCCAGCCCGCGATGTTAGAGACGTCAGCGCTTGAGTTCAGAGTGTCGATCGATCGTGCAAAGCGCCCGTGTTCGTCAAGAAACCGAGTCGCGAAGTGGTTCCCCATCTGCCGGCCGCCCGAGGCCGGCTCAGCCTCGACCGACGCGTTTCCGTAGAGCTGGGCGAAGAACTGGCGCACGTTGGACATGCGCGTCGCCCACATGAAGGTCTGGTCTCGGTAGTAGCCCGCCCGCCAATCGCCGGGCTGGAAGGTCTTGGCCAGCGCCAGCTGGGCGACCTCTTTGCCATCGCCGAAGATGCCGAAGGTCGCATTCCCGCGCAGAACCTCGGCCCGCCCGATGATGCTGGCGCGGCGGCTGCTGAACGCAAGCCGGTAGTCGGCCACGATGGTCTCGGCCGAGAGCGAGACCTTAGAGCTGCGCAGCGCCTTCGCTGACAAAACCCGCGTTACGCCTTGCTTCGGCGTCATGTGTTTCCGGCGACACGGCGGAAGTACAGTAGCACGGGCGAAGGCGGGCTTCGCCCCCTACCCATGGGCCCTCAGGCGGACCCCACCTGCTCCCCTTCATCTTCCGTCTCCGCGCTGATCAGCGCCCGCGGCCGGCTCGCGGCCACCGCCCTCTTCATGTGGGAGTAAGCCCGCTGGAGCTCGCCTCGCCGTTCGAGGATTTCGGCGTAGGCGCCATGGCACTGCTGCAGCCTGTCGCGCATGCCTAGCTGCTCCAGTGCTCTGATCGCCTTCTCGAATTCCGTATCGGCCGTCGCGGCGTCCCCGAGCTTGTCGGCGACCCGGCCCAGCGCCACGTGCGCCTCCGCCAGGCCTGGTCGATCCTCAAGCCGCGTCGCGAGATCCTGCGCCTGGCGTGCGAACTTCTGCGCCTGAGCGGCGTTGCCGCGCTGGAGCGCCAGATCGCTGAGGCTCAGCAGAACGTCGCTCGAGCCGAGCTCTACCGTGGGCGTCTGGGCAAGCTCCTGAGCCTGCTCAATGTGGCCCTGGCCCGCATTCGTGTCCCCCCGCGTCTTCAAGATGAGCCCGAGCACGGTCTCGGATCGCGCCAGATCAAGACGCGCCGAGAGCACCTCCATCAGCGCCGCCGACCGCGATGCATACCGCGCAGCAGCTTCCGACTGCCCTGCCTTGCGGCACGTCTCGCTCAGCTCTCTGTAGAGGGTGGCGATACGTCGCAGGTCGAACAGCGAGCCCGCCCTGTCGATGGCGTCGCGGTAGCACTGCTCAGCCCCCTCCCAATCCTGGCGGCCAACCAGTGCGGCGCCGAGAATACCGAGCAGCCGTGCCTCGATGAGCACCGGTATGGGCGTCAGGCTCCGGCACACATCGAGCGCCTCTTTTGCCAACGCAGCTGCTTCGGCGCTGTGCGTCGCCGAGGCAAGCTCCGCCTGGGCGCCGATGCATTCGGCCAGCATCAGGCGGTCGTTGACGGCCTCGAAATGCGCGCGCGCTTCGGCCAGAAGAGACGCGGCTTCGCCGGGCTGCGTCAGCTGCGCATGCGCGACGCCCATGAGGTAGCGGATCCGGCCCAATCGAAATGCGGAGGAGCCGAGATCCAGGAGGCGGCGGCCCAATGCGAGGGCGTCGTGGCTCCTCGCCTCTGCAACCATCGCCTCCAGCTCGACGACCGACAGTTGGTTCTCATCTGCCACTCCGTCCGGGTCGGCCAGGAAGAAGTCGAGCGGCTTGCCGGTCCGGTGGGCGATGTGCTCGAGGGTCGGCAGGGACGGTCGCGTCTTGCCTGTTTCGATCAAATAGATGGCGGGAGCCGTCACGCGGCCCTTGCCTACCTGTGCAAGGCTGAGACCGGCTTCATGCCTGGCTTGCTTGACCGCCCCCGGCCTCACGGTCACACCGGGCAGGCGGCGCCTTACCGGAGGCGTCTCGGCCTGGGCCACCCGTGGGCCGCTCCGCTTGCTTCTTGCCAAATCCTTAATTTCCCATACGAGAAAAATTCACGTAGAGGTAATTGTCGGACTAATGGGGGTGCGACGTAAAGGGCCGATGGCCCCCTTTTAAAAGGACAACGAGAAGTGGCCGCGAAAAATGTCTCGTTAATTCAGTCGAGACTCGTAAAGCTCGACTTAATGCTCTTGTTAAGCTAGATTTGGGTGGCAGGTCGCGGTCACTAGTGCTTCCCCCCGCGGCCTGCGCTCGCTTTTAGAGCCGAAATTCAGCCCGCGGCGTAGGTTCCGAACAGGCGGACCTCTGCGCTGACGTCCTCGAGGTCGTGGAGTGCCGCCTCCGCGGCCGATGAGTCGCCATCGACTGCGAAGTCCAGGTAGAACCTGTACTCGAACGGACGCCCCTTCATCGGCCTGCTGTCGAGGCGCGTCAGGTTCATCTGCCGGCGGCCGAAGCAGTCGAGCGCTTGCGCCAGGCTTCCCGGCCGGTGCGCCGTAACGAAGGCCAGAGAGCATTTGCCGCCGCCCTGCGATTCCGCGGGCCGGGCCGGCTGCCCGCGCTCGACCACAACGAAACGGGTCCGGTTCTCCGAGTCGTCCTGTATGCCCTCCGCCAGCACGTACAGCCCGTAGCGCTGCGCGGCCGACTTGCTTGCGATGGCGGCCGTCCCCGGCTCCCGCCTTTCCGCCACCGCGCGCGCGGCCCCGGCCGTGTCGTGGAACGCCACCGAGCGAATCTGGCGTGAGTGCAGGTAGGCGTCGCACTGCGCGAGCGCCTGAGGATGCGAGAGCGCGCGCTCTACGGGGCCAGGCCACCCGAGCAGGCAGTGGCGGACAGGTTGCACGTGCTCGCGGACGATGCGCAGCGCAGGCAGGTCCCAGAGCAGGTCCGACACCTCCTGGACGACTCCGGCCGTGCTGTTCTCGACCGGCAGCACCGCAGCGTCGACCGCCCCGACCACGAGGGCGTCGAACGTCAGCCTGAAGGTCGCAAACCCGACCGGCTCGGCTTCAGGGAAGAGAGCCGCGACCGCCTCATCCGAATAGGCGCCAGGCTCTCCCTGATACGCGACTTTGAGCCCCACGAAATCCGAGCCTTCGGCTTGATTTCGCGGGGACCCCTTTTTCTTCGCTCCCTCAGTCGTCACCCGAAGATCAGGTGCCGGAGCGTGTCGGCGACGTGGTTGTGATCGTGGAGCTGGTCGGTCACCGGAGGATGGCCGTTGCCTTCATGTCCTGTCGGGCCGCCCTCCACGGCAGCAACGATTTTGCGCAGATCGTCGTCTGTGACCTCTTTCTTGGTGTCCGCCACCTGGAGGAAGCGCTGCCACGTCGCGTCCGAGCTGCCCTCCCCGAGCTTGATGCCGAGCCGGTCCAGCCGGTGGTGCAATGCGTGACGTCCCGATCGAGCCGTGAGCACGATCCTCGAGTCGGAGAGGCCGACGTCCTCGGGTTTCATGATCTCGTAGTTGAGGCGGTCCTTGAGGACACCGTCCTGGTGGATTCCCGACGCATGCGCGAAGGCATTGGCGCCCACGACCGCCTTGTTCGGCTGGACGGGCGTTCCCGTGAGCTCGGCTACCAGCCGCGACGTTCGGGTGATCTCCGTGGTCTCCACCCCGCACTCGAGCCCCAGCTTGGCCTGTCGCACGCGCAGCAGCATCACGACCTCTTCCAGCGAGGTGTTGCCGGCGCGCTCTCCGATCCCGTTGATCGTGCACTCAACCCGGCGGGCCCCCGCTTCCAGCGCCGCGAGCGTGTTGGCGACCGCAAGCCCGAGATCGTTGTGGCAGTGCACCGAGAACAGCGCGTTCTCGCTTCCACGAGCTTCGGTGATGACCCGGCGCACGATCTCGCCGAACTCCCAGGGCAGGCAGTATCCGGTCGTGTCAGGGATGTTGATCACGTTGGCGCCCGCCGCGATCATCGTCTCCACCGTCTCGATCAGGTAATCGACGTCGGCCCGTCCGGCGTCCTCCGGCGAATACTCGACCAGGTCGCACAGCGATCGCGCGTAGGACACCATCTCGGCGCCTCGCTTCAGAACCTGCGCCCTTGACATGCCGAGCTTGCGGTCGATGTGAACGTCCGAGACGGACAGGACGATGTGGATCTGCGGGGTCTCGGCCTCTTTGATCGCGCCCCACACGGCGTCGATGTCCTCGCGGACGGCTCGAGCCAGCGCGGTCACGGTGGCACTGCGGATCTCCCGCGCGATGCGCCGGCAAGCTTCGAAATCGCCGGGCGACGAGATCGGGAAGCCGGCTTCGATCACGTCCACGCGGAGCTTCTCGAGCTGGCGTGCGATGCGCAGCTTGGAGCTGGCGTCCAGGTGGAAGCCCGGCGACTGCTCTCCGTCGCGAAGCGTCGTGTCGAAGATGAAGACTCTGTCGGATACGGCGGGCTCTTTCTCGGTCATTTCTCTACAGGCTCCAACCAGGTCATCATCGATCTAAGGTCGCGACCGATCTTCTCCACCGGGTGCTCGGCGTCCTTGCGCCGCATCTCCAGGAATGCGCCCCGTCCTTTTGCGTTCTCGTCGATCCAGCGCTCGGCGAAGCTCCCGTCCTGGATCTCGTGCAGCACCTGCCTCATCTGCGCGCGCACGTGGTCGTCGATCACGCGCGGTCCAGAGACGTAATCGCCGTACTCGGCGGTGTCGGACACCGAGTACCGCATGAAGCCCAGTCCGCCGCGATACATCAGGTCGACGATCAGCTTCAGCTCGTGCAGGACTTCGAAGTACGCCACCTCAGGCTGGTAGCCGGCTTCGACCAGCGTCTCGAACCCCGTCTTGACCAGGGACGACACGCCTCCGCAAAGCACTGCCTGCTCACCGAAGAGGTCGGTCTCGGTCTCCTCTTTGAAGGTGGTCTCGAGGATGCCGGCCCGGCCCGCGCCGAGCGAGCGAGCGTACGCGAGCGCGCGCTTCCAGGCGTGGCCGGTCGCGTCCTGGTAGACGGCGATGAGAGCCGGCACGCCCTGGCCCTGGACGTAGGTGCTGCGCACGAGGTGGCCGGGGCCCTTGGGGGCGATCATCGCGACGTCGATCTGCGGGTCGGGCTTGACCTGCGCGAAGTGGATCGCGAAGCCATGCGCGAACATGAGCATCGAGCGCGGCTGAAGGTTCTTCTCGATCGATTCGCGGAAGAGCTTGGCCTGACCCGCGTCCGGCGTCAGCACCATGACGACCGAAGCCTCCGAGACGGCTTCCGGCACCGGAACGGCACGCAGCCCGTCAGCCTCGACCCGCTCGATGGACTTGCTGCCTGGGTACAGGCCCACGAGCACGTCCTCGCCGGAGTCGCGCAGGTTCAGCGCGTGCGCGCGGCCCTGACTGCCGTAGCCGATCACGGCCACCGGCTCGCCCAGGTTTGGCGGGCAGTCCTGTTCGTAGTGGATCTTCATGCAGTTCTCCTCAAGACCACGGGGCCCGACCGCACGACGTCGACGATCCCGTGGCGGGCAAGCTCATTGACGAAATCTCCGACCGTCGCGCCGTCTCCCGTGAACTCGATCGTGGTTCCGTCCGGGCCTGCGCCAAGCACCTTGGCGCCACGTTCGATCAATGCCTTCACCTCTGAGGCGGCGACCGTGGCGACGACGAGCTCGCGGCTGTGCACGTCGTCGCCGGTGAGATCCTCGACCTCGACCACCTCGATCACCCGCTCCAGCTGCTTGCGCACCTGGTCCGCCTCGGCATGGCCGGCGTCGACGGTGAGCGTCATGCGCACGAATCCGGGCCTTCGAGTCGGCCCCACCGAGATGGCGCGGATGTGAAACCCCTTGCGCCGGATGAGGCCCGCGACCTTGGTCAGGGTGTTCGCCCCGTCCTCCACCAGCACGGACAGCACGCGGACGCGCGCCTGGTCAGTCAATTTCGGGGTGCTCCCAGAAGTCGTTGAGCCCCTTGCCGAGCGGGACGATGGGGTAGACGTTGGCCTCGGGGTCGATCCGGAAGTCGATCAGGAACGGGCCCTTGGTGCGCTGCGCTTCGTCCATCGCCGGGGCCACCTGAGCCAGCGTGTCCACGCGCCGCGACGGCACGCCGTACGCCTCGCCCAGCTTCACGAAGTCGGGCATGTGGGTCAGGTCCACGTGCGAGCGGACGCCGCCGTAAAAATCGTCCTGGAACTGGCGGACCATGCCGAGCGAGAAGTTGTTGAGCAGCACGATCTTGATGTCGAGCTGGTGCTCGACCGCCACCGACAGCTCCTGCGCCGTCATCACGAAACCGCCCTCTCCGGCCACGCACCACACCGGCAGCTCCGGCCGGCCGAACTTGGCGCCGATGGCGGCGGGGAGCGCGAAGCCCATGGTGCCGGCGCCGCCCGAGTTGATGAAGAGCCCCGGCCGGTCGTAGTTCCACCACAGCGCGGCCCAGATCTGGTTCTGGCCGACGTCGGCGACCACGACAGCCTCGCTGGCGCTCCGGCGGTACATGTCGATCAGCACGTCCTGGGGCTGGAGGTGGCCGTTGGAGCGCGTGTAGCGCAGCGGGTGCTCCTCGCGCCAGGCGTCGATCTGAGCGAGCCACTGTCCGCGGTTCTGGTTGAGATCGCCGAGGTGGGGCATCATGGCGGCCAGCGCCTGCTTTGCGTCGGCCACGAGCTCGATGTGCGGGCGGACGTTCTTGCCCATCTCCGAGCCGTCGATGTCGATATGGATGAAGGTCTTGACCCTGGGCGCGAACTCGGCGAGCTTCGCTGTCACGCGGTCGTCCACACGCATGCCGACCATCATCAGAACGTCCGAGTTCTGAACCGCTTTCAGGTTCCAGCCCGTGCCCATGAACCCGGTCATGTGCAGCGAAAGGGGGTGCTTGACCGGGAAGGCGCCGATGCCGAGCAGCGTGGTTCCAACCGGCGCCGCCGCCTTCTCGGCCAGCTCCTGTAGCTGCGCCTCGGCGCGGCTGAGCAGGACGCCGTGGCCGGCCAGGATGACAGGCCGCTCCGCTCCGGCCAGGGCCCGCGCGGCCTGCTCAGCGCCGCCCCGGTCGACGTGCCCGTTGAGCTTGTATCCCGGGATGTCGATCCGTTGCGGTGCAGTGGCCTCGGCCACGGCCTGCTGGACGTCCTTGCAGATGTCGATCAGGACGGGGCCGGGCCGGCCCGTGGTGGCGATATGGAACGCCTCGTGGATGACGCGCGGCAGCTGGTCGATCCTGGTCACGAGATAGCTGTGCTTGGTGACCGAGCTCGTCGCGCCGATCACGTCCGACTCCTGGAAAGCGTCGCGTCCGACCTGGGTGCTGTTCACCTGGCCTGTGATGGCGACCATCGGGACCGAGTCCATGTAGGCGGTGCAGAGGCCGGTGACGAGATTGAGCGCTCCGGGCCCCGAGGTGGCAAAGACGACGCCCGGCTTGCCGCATGCCCGGGCGTATCCGTCCGCCATGTGGGCAGCCCCCTGCTCATGGCGGACCAGGATGTGCCTGAGCTTGGGATGCTCGGGCAGGTGCTGGTAGATGGGCAGGTTGGCGCCGCCGGGGTAGCCGAATATGAATTCGACTCCCTCGCGCTCTAGCGCCTCCAGGACCATCTCCGCTCCGGTCAACGTCATCTCCTTTGAATATGGGTGGAAAAGAAAAAGCCCCCACCTCTCGGTCGGGGGCTTTGCGATCTACTTTGTGGTGTCTGCTAGTTCGCGCGCGCCCCCGGTTGTACAAGCCCAATAAGGCCAAGGAGTCCAAGGAGGCTTACGAGGGTGCGGGCGCGAGCCATGTGTTCGTGAATCATAACGATCCATCGTGGGTTTGGAGTTGTGGCCGGTCCACAATTTCCCGCCGCCGGGTTTGGGTAATGTTGGCGTTCCAATGCCAAAAACGCTGGCTCAGAAGCTGTGGGACACCCACGTCGTGCGCAGCCACGCGGGCGAGCCGGACCTGCTCTACGTCGATCTCCACCTGGTCCACGAGGTGACCTCTCCCCAGGCCTTCGAGGGCCTGAAGTTGGCCGGAAGGCGGGTCCGCCGGCCTGACCTGACGCTTGCCACCATGGATCACAACGTCCCCACGCGAGGGGGCGTCCGGGCGGCCGACGAGCTGTCCCGGCGCCAGATGGAGCTGCTTTCGGAGAACTGCGAGCGTGAGGGGATCCCTCTGTTCCGGGTGGGCAGCCGCCGGCAGGGGATCGTCCACGTGATCGGGCCGGAGCTCGGCCTGACCCAGCCGGGGATGCTGATCGTCTGCGGCGACTCACACACCTCCACCCACGGCGCGTTCGGCGCGCTGGCCTTCGGCATCGGTACCTCGGAGGTGGAGCTCGTGCTCGCCACCCAGTGCCTGCCACAGAAGCGCCTCGGCGATCTGGCGGTCACGGTCGAAGGCGAGCTCCCGCTCGGCGTGACGGCGAAGGACATCGTGCTGGGCCTCATCGGCCGGACGGGCATCGCGCAGGGACAGGGACACCTGGTCGAGTACCGGGGCTCGACGATCCGCAGCCTGAGCATGGAAGGCCGCATGACCGTGTGCAACATGACGATCGAGTGGGGAGCCAAGGCCGGGATGGTGGCCCCCGACGACACGACCTTCGATTACCTGGAGCGGCGGCCGCACGCCCCGCGCGGCGAGGCGTGGGACGCGGCGGTTGACTACTGGCGCTCGCTGGCGACCGATGACGGGGCCGAGTTCGACGGCGAGATCTCGATCGACGCCGCCCAGCTCGAGCCGTACGTCACCTGGGGCACGAACCCGGGCCAGGTCGCCCCGGTCACGGGCCGAGTGCCCGCCCCCCGGTCCGAGGTGGACGAGCGCGCGCTGAAGTACATGGATTTGAAGCCCGGGACGGCGCTCGCCGGCATAGCGGTGGATCGAGTGTTCATTGGCTCGTGCACCAACGCGCGACTCGAGGACCTGCGAGCAGCCGCGGCCGTGCTGAACGGCCGCAAGGTGCACTCGGGCGTCCGCGCGATGGTCGTGCCCGGCTCGACCACGGTGAAACGCGCCGCGGAGGACGAGGGCCTGGACCTTGTGTTCAAGGCAGCGGGCTTCGAGTGGCGCAGCGCCGGATGCTCGATGTGCCTCGGCATGAACCCGGACATACTGGCGCCGGGCGAGCGCTGCGCCTCGACCTCGAACCGCAACTTCGAGGGCCGGCAGGGATCAGGCGGCCGCACCCACCTGATGAGCCCGCCGATGGCTGCTGCGGCCGCTGTGACGGGGCACCTGGTCGACGTGCGAGAGCTGCTGTAGGTGTTGCGAGGGTGAAGCCGATCTCGAGGGTCTCCGGCCGGATGGCGCCGCTCGATCGAGCGGACGTCGACACGGACCAGATCATCCCGAAACAGTTCCTCAAGCGCATCGAGCGGACGGGATACGGGGACTTCATGTTCTTCGACTGGCGGGCGAACGGCGATTTCGTGCTGGACCGTCCGGAGCACCGGGGCGCGACGGTTCTGGTCACAGGAGCGAACTTCGGGTGCGGGTCTTCGCGCGAGCACGCCACGTGGGCGATCCGCGACGCGGGCTACAAGGCGATCATCGCCTCGAGCTTCGCCGACATCTTCCGCGCCAACTCATACAAGACGGGCCTGCTCACCGTGACGCTGCCGCAGAGCCAGGTGCGGCATCTGCTGGACCTGGCCACGGAGGACCCGACGGCCGAGGTCACGGTCGACCTGGACTCGCAGC
>JBIOJB010000008.1:0-45354 GCA_044450465.1 Candidatus Dormibacterales bacterium
CGCCTTCTGGCCGCCGGCGCCGCCATCTGCGCGCTGCTTCCCCTCACCGCGTGCGGGGGTGACCCACCCGCGATCGTCGACTACACACCCCAGCGAGGCTCGATCGACGTCCCGACCTCGGTCCCGATCCGCATCACCTTCGACCACGACGTAGATCAGGCCTCAGTGCAATCCCGATTCCACCTGGTCCCGGCGACGACAGGCACCGTGCGCTGGCTGAGTGGAAGAGAGCTCGTGTTCGATCACGCGACCCTGGCCACCAACACGAGCTACGACATCGTCCTCGAGGCCGGATATCGAGACAACGCCGGAAACGTGTACCCGCTCCGCCACCATTGGTCTTTCGTCACCGAATCTCCACCCACCCTCACCGGATCCACCCCAGCCACCACACAATCCGACTTCGACCCCTCCGCCTTCCTCACGCTCGACTTCACGCGCGAGATGAATGCGACAGCCTCAGGAGCGCGATCACGCTGTCGCCCGCGGTCCCGTTCGACGTGCAGTTGGATCCAACGGACGGGCGCCGCGCCAATGTGATCCCCTCCCAGCTCCTGGCCCCCAACACCACGTATCAGCTGGCGCTGAACGTCTCCGCTCTGGATGTGGACGGCAACCAGATCGACCGCAACCAGATCATCGCCTTCACAACAGGGGCGGCCCGCCCGCTCCACAGCTGGATCACCTTCGTGACTTCACAGCCGGGCGGAGCTCCGTCGGGCCTTTGGATCGTGAACGAGCTGGGCTATCCGCGCCAGCTGTTCACCACGGATTCGGTGCACTCGTTCAGCTGGTCACCCGGGGGAAGCACGCTCCTGGCCCAGGGTGATCACGAGGTGTGGTGGGAGCTCACGCCCGGTGTGGGCGCGACTCGGCTCGGCTTCAAGGCCGCCTGGGCCTCCGCCCTCGCCGCGGGTATGGGCTACGCCTTCATCGACGACTCTGGCACGCTGCATCGCGAGTCGGCGGACGGCGTCGACGAGGTGATCGCGACCGACGTCACGCAGGCCACGGTCACCCCGGACGGGCTGCGCGTTGCCTTTGTCCTCGGGGCGGCTGGACCCGACGAGATCTGGGGGTACGACGTCGGACTCCGGGCCCGGTACGAGCTCGTGACCGACACCGGGCCGATCAGCGACGTCACCTGGTCTCCCGCGGCGAACCGCATCGCATACCTTCGCAGTGATGTCGGCTCGACCACGTTGCGGATCCGCAACCTGGCCGGTTCTGGCGCGACCACCACGATTGCGACTGGCGACATAGGAGCGCCGGCCTGGTTCCCGGATTCGGTGCACATGGTCTTCACGGTCGCAGTGGCAAATCCCACCATCACCCACAAGGCTTTCGTGGTCAACGCCGTGGCTCCCTCCGCGACGCTGAACCTCGCGCAGGGCCTACCCGCCGATCCGGCGGTCGATCTCAGCTCGCCGATTCCGTCCCCAGACGGTCATCAGATCGCGTATCTAAGCGGAGACCAGGTATGGCTCATGAATGCGGATGGAACTCGACCAACCCCGCTGACCCAGGCAGACCCCGAATTCTTCCCCTATTCGTGCCGGACGCCGGCCTGGACGACCGCCTGATTCTGGTCGATAACCTCCCCGAACAGCAGCGCAAGCCGGTCAGCGGTCCGGGACCACGAGAAGCGTTGGGCGAGTAGCCTCCCGCGGCGTCCCATCTGCTGCGCCAGCTCAGGCTCGTCGAGCAGCCTGCCGATCCGGTCGGCATAGAGAGCTGGATCGTGGCCGTCGATCAGGTAGCCGCTGACGTCGTCGCGGAGCACCGATCGCAGGCCCGAGACGCTCGAGGCGACGACCGGGCGGGCGCAGGCCTGTGCCTCGAGCCCGACCAAACCGAAGGACTCGCTGTAGGAGGGCATAACGCACACGTCGGCCGCTCCGTAGAAGTAAGGGAGCTCGTGTTGAGCCACCGAGCCGACGAAGTCCACACGGTCCCGCACCCCGTGCTCGGCGGCAAAGCGCTTGAGCCGCGCCTTCTCGCTCTCCTCCTCGTCTCGAGCATCGGCCTGGCGGGCATCTTCGCCCACGATTAGGAGCCTCACGTCGTCGTGACGCCTGTCTCTCAGCAGCGCAAGCGCTCCGATCGCAACATCGACGCCCTTGAGCCGTTCCAGGCGACCCACGAAGAGAATCAACCGACCTGGTCCAAGCCCGATCTTCCGCCGCGCCTCATCGCGGTCCACCGGCTGAAAGGTCGAGAGGTCGACCCCTGGCGGAACCACGACCACGCGACTCGGGTCGGCACCGTACGCCCGGACGAGGACGTCGCCTTCATCCTCGGTTGAGACGATGAGGGCGTCCGCCTGCTGCGCGATTTCACCCTCGACTCGGATGCGCAGCTGTGGTTCTGGGCTGGCGCCGTCGGCAAGCGTGCGGTTCTTGACCACTCCCAGCGTGTGTGCCACGTGCGTCCAGCTCACGGCCAGCTCCGGGCGTAGGAGGCACGCCACCTCACCCGACAGCCAGTAGTGGGAGAAGAGGAGGTCATAACTGATGCCCTCACTTCTGGTGAAGTCCAGGATGCGCTGGGCAAAATCCGGCACCTGCTGGTAAAGCTCGTACTTGTCGACCCCGTTGCCGGCCGGAAGGTAGATGATGCGCGCGAGAGGCGCCAACTGCTCGATGTCTGGATCGTCTCGGGATTGCTTTCGGGTGAAGACGTCGGTGGCGATGCCGCGGTCGCTGAATGCCGTGCACACCTCGCGGACGTAGACGTTGAGTCCGCCGTTTGCGTTTTGGCCCAGCGAGGCGGTTGGCGAGGTGTGCATAGAGATGACCGCGATCCGTCGGGCGGTGGCGCGCTCGGCGACTGGTGAGGTGAGCTCAGCCACGATGCGCCGATCTCACGTCTAGCCAGCGTCGCGACACGCAGCAGAAGCCGGAACCTGAGACCGGCGAGCAAGATGCCATAACCCTGAAAACGTACGCCGGCCACCGCTATTCCCGCCGAAGCAGCCGGGAGGCCCAAGACCGGTGCCGGTTATGATTTGCCCGCGATGCGCCTGCCAAGACGTTTCGGGCTCTCCGCCCTGGTCGCGGTGGCCGTGCCGGCTCTTCTGGTGCTCACGGGGATGTCGTCCCTGGCCGACAGCTCGCCGACGCCCTCACCCGGCTCTGCCCTTCCAGGTGATCCCAACAACGGAGCCACCCTGTTCGGCCAGAACTGCGCCACCTGCCACGGCGCCAACCTCGAGGGCGGGATCGGCGCGAGCTTGAACCCGATCGACAAGTTGCCCGGCGTGCCCGACTCGCTCGACCCGACCTTCCTGCTCGACGTCATCACGAACGGCCGCACACCGCAGCCTGGAGACCCGAAGCAGGTGGCGATGCCGGCCAAGGGCGGCAACAGCGCACTTACAGACCAGGATGTCAAGGACCTGGCCGCCTACATCATCGTGCAGAACCGGACCGGCTCGCCCCCGCTGTCGGCGGGAGAGCTGGCCAAGCGCACGATCCTCTGGGTGAGCATCGGAATCATCGCGATGATCTTCGTCACCTTCCTCCTCGCCCAGTACAACATGCGGTGGATTGCCCGCCGCGCGGCAGCGCGACGCAAGTAAGCACGTCCGCGGCCAGCCGTCTGCCCAGCAATCCGGTTCAGGTGCCCTACGGCGCCTCGCCGAGCGTGCTCATCCTCTTCAGCGACACCGGCGGCGGACACCGCGCCGCGGCCACAGCCCTGACAGACGCCATCAAACTCCTCGACCCGACCTGTGCCGTTTCCGTGGCCGACCCTCTCATCGGTCAGGGTCCGGCGGTGGTCCGGCGCCTCGCCTCGCTCTACTCACCTGTCATCCAGCACTCACGCGCGGCGTGGGGCGCCGTCTATCACGCGAGCAACACCAAGGCCACTTTCGCGGCGATTCGCGCTGTCTTCGGTCCCGGCGTGCGTCACGTTGTGGAGGGGCTGCTCGAGAGCCGCGACCCCGATGTCGTGCTCTCGGTACATCCCCTTCTCAACCACTTGAGCCACCAGGCGATCCGCAAGAGCGGGCGTCCGCGAGCGCTGATGACGGTCATCACCGATCTCGTCGACTTCCATCGCGGATGGACGTTCAGCCAGGCGGACCTGGTCATCGCACCCACCGAGCTGGCGCGCAAGCTGGCGCTGCGTCGGCGTGTGCCGGCCGATCGCATCAAGCTGCTTGGACTCCCTGTGGATCTTCGCTTTCGTCCGTCGGCGCCAGGCGAGAAGGAGGCTCTCCGCCGCCGCTTTGGGCTGGACGAGGGTCGCTTTGCGGTGCTCGTCATGGGAGGAGCCGCGGGCGCCGGTCATCTGACCAGCCAAGTCAGGGCCCTGGCGCTGGAGCCAAACCAGTGGCAGGTGGTTGCCGTATGCGGTCGCAACGAGAGGGTCCGACGGCGGCTTCTGGAGCTCCGGTTTGCGACTCCCACGCTCGTGCTGGGCTACGTCGACTATATGCCGGACCTGCTGCGGGCCTGCGACATCGTGGTCACCAAGGCGGGGCCGGGCGCGATAGCTGAGGCACTCGCGACCGGGCTGCCGGTAATCGTCACGGGCTTTCTTCCGGGCCAGGAGTCGCCAAACGTCGCATTTGTCGTCGATGCCGGTTTCGGGGCCTATTCGCCGAAGGAGTCGGACCTCTTCGACGAGGTGCGCGTGCTGGCCGAGGGAGGGCCGACCTGGCGTGAGATGTCGCGCAAGGCCGCTGAGCTCGCTCACCCGTATGCGTCGTCAGACATCGCTCGCGAGTGCCTCCTGCTCGCGGCCCGCTACAAGGCCTCGGCGCAAGCCAAGCGGTAGGGGCACAGCCGGCAGCGCCTTCGCTCCGGCGTAGGCTCGAAGCGGCCGGCTCGGACGGCATCCGCGACCTGCGCGCCGTCGGCGCGCGCGGCACTCATGAGCGCGGCCGTTTCTGAGATCGGGATGGACTCGCCCGCCGCGAGGTAGACGACCTCGAGCTCCAGTGGATCAAGCCCGAGCACTGCGCGGGCACCGAGCGCGTACAGCGCAAGCTGAAGATCTCGTCTGCGGCGCGTGGTGGGCCGGCCGCTCTTGTAGTCGATGATTCGCCAGCCGTTGTCAGTGCGATCGATGCGGTCGATCACGCCGCGCAGCGACCAACCCTCCAGCTCCATCGTGAATGGCTCCTCCAGGTAGACGGGCGCGGGAGCGAGACCACCACGCTTGATGTAGGCGTCGAGCTGGGCTGCACCGACGCGCTTGAAGGTCGGGGCCCGGCGGTTGTCGGGAAACTCGGTGGCCTCCCACACCTGCTGGTGGACGGATCTGACGGTGGCCGCCGTGATGTGGTCGCCGTTCCGCCGTCGCTCTCCGCACCGCCTCAGCACCTCGTGCAGGATCACGCCCTGCACCGCCTCAGCGCTCTGCGGCACTACCAGCCTCTGCTCATATCGATACCAGTACTGCTTGGGACAATCTCGATAGGCGGACGCTGCGCTGAATGAGAGCTGCGGATCCCCGGGCGTCGGCGCGAGCATGGGCTTGCCGCCGGGCTCGGGGCAGGCCTCGATGCCGAACTCGGCGGTCGTGCGCCCGCCCGCCGACCTGACCTCCTCGAGGAAGCGCGACTCCCGCCACGATCGTCCCCCCTCGTAGCGCCCAGCGCGCGAAAGGTACAGATGCCGGCGAGCTCGCGTCATCGCTACGTAAAGGAGCCGCCTCTCTTCGGCGATCACGTCCTCGCGACCCCGCACCAGTGGTTCGAGGACTCCTGCCGGCAGTTCGAATCGCGGCGATCGAGCAGTTTGCGGGAGCCGGCCCTCGACCAGTGACGGCACGAAAACCGTGTCGAACTCGAGGCCTTTGGCCTGGTGGATCGTCATCACCTGAATCGCCTCGGGGTTTGGCTCTTCGAGTGCGGTCTCCTCGTCCTCGCCAGAGAGCAGGACCAGGTCGAGATGGCTCATGTAGTTCGCGAGGGAGCGATCGCTCGCCGTCTCGCAGAACTCCGCGATGAGCTCCGCGAATCGGCTCACGTTGGCCGACGCTCGGCCCGCCGCGCTTGTCTCGAGGCCCTTTACGAGGGCGTCGATGAACCCCGTCCGCTCCATCAGCTCGAAGAACAGGTCCCGCACGTCGAGCTGGCGTGCGGCGAGTGAGAGCTGCTCCAACAGACCGGCGAGTTCGGCCGCGGGCGCCCACTCCTTCACCGCGTCGATCGGTGAAAGCGACCCTCGATTTCTCAGCACTCGAAGCGCCGCTCCCTGGTCCAGGGTTGCAGGCGGGCGCGCAAGAGCACGGGTGAGGGCCACCTCGTCGGCCGGGTCGCGAAGCACCCGCAGCAGCGCGATCAGATCCCTCACCTCGGGCCGGTCGAAGAATCCGTGACCTCCCACGAGTCGATGGGGCACGCCAAGCGAGGCCAGTGCGGCGGCGATCGGTCGCGCGATGGCGTTGGTGCGGCACAACACGGCAACGCCGCCAGGCGCTCCGTTTGCGCGCCGGTGGTCATCGGCCTCCGAGGCGATCGCGAAAGCCTCCGACTCTCCGTCAGGGCACACCCAGATCTCCACCGCCGGGCCGGCCACCCCCGACACCAGCTCCTTCTTGATCCGCTCGGCGTTGCCGGCAATGAGCGCGGAGGCGGCCGCGACGATGCGGCGCGAGCTGCGCCGGTTCCGTCCCAGCGTGATGGTGCGAGCCGTGGGGAAGCTCGTGAGGAATCTCTCCAGGCTCGCCCGTGACGCTCCGCGAAAGCGATAGATGGACTGATCGTCGTCACCGACCACAAAGGGCGCAGACCCGGCGGCGATCAGCTCGACGAGCCGTTCCTGGCCGAGGTTCAGATCCTGGTACTCGTCGACCAGCACGTGCCGATAGCGTTGGCGGAAACCGGCAAGAAGCTTCGAATCCTTCTCGAGCATTCGCACCGAGAGCATCACCAGGTCGTCGAAATCGACGAGCCTCCTGCGCCGGCACTCCAGCTCATACGCCCGAAACAGCCGGGCGCACGCATGCATCAACGGCGCCCGCTCCAGGTCATCGCTGGCCCGTCCCCAGGACTCCAGCCGGGCCAGCGGCACCAGTTCCTGCTTCATCCGCTCGAGCATGTTGAGCACCGGCGCCACCAGATCGTCCGGACGCTCGTCGCCCGTCAGCTCCGCGTCGCCGAGCTTCCACATCAGCTCGCGCGCGAGAATCCATCTCTCCGCGCCGGCGATGATCTGGAAACCGGCGGGAACACCGACCTTTCGTCCCTCGGCGCGCAGCCAGCCCAGCGCGAGCGCATGAAAGGTGCCGACCGCAGGGGCGGCGGCGCCGATGGCCTGTTCGATCCGCTGCCTCATCTCACCCGCGGCCCGCTCCGTGAACGTCATCACGAGGATCGAATCCGGATCGACACCGGCGCTCACCAGCCGCCGGTAGCGCTCGGCGATCACCGCCGTCTTTCCTGTGCCGGCTCCCGCCACCACCCGAATCGGACCTCCGCCGATAGCGGCAGCGGCCCGCTGCTCGCGCCCCAGCTCCTCAGTCATGCGCCGGCGCGGAGCGTCCGATCCTCACCCTCACGCTTTTGACCTTGCGCCCCAGGTCCAGCCTGTTGAGGCGAGACACAATGGTCTCGCTGTCCAGCCTTAGCTGATGGGCGAGCGCGGGACTGGAGGTGGTCACGACCAGGACCCCTGAATGGATCTCGATCTCGTCGCAGAGCTGGCCGCTCTCCGGGCCGATCACGGCGCGGAACGCGACAGCCACCTGGCCCTCGATCAGGCGGCTCCCGCCCGGCTGGCGGCGGAGGACCCTGGGCAGGATATTGCCCAGCTTATCCACAGGCCTCGATCCTACCGGCGGTCACCTTCCAGACCGCTGCCTCGGCGATGAGCTCAGGGGGGAAAGGACCTGTCTCGACGGAGGTGATGATCACCTGGCCGCTTTTCGCCACGCGCTTCAGCAGGGCCTCGCGGCGCTCTCCATCGAGCTCGGAAAGCACGTCATCCAGCAGGAGCACGGGGCGCTCCCCCGTCCGATGGGTCACCAGGGCGGCTTCGGCCAGCTTCAGGCTCACGACCGCGGTCCTCTGCTGGCCCTGGGACCCGTACGAGCGGGCGTCCTGGCCGTCCAGCAGGATCTTGAGATCGTCGCGGTGAGGGCCGAGGCTCGTGGAGCCTCTCCTGATGTCCTCGGCCCGGGAGTTATGCACAGCCTCTGCCAGGTCGGATGGAGGGCCTTCGTAAGCCACCTCAAGCGCCTCGCCGTGACCCATCTCGGCGTGGCAGAGGGCGGCTTCCGGCCGAAGCTCGTCCACCCCGCGCGCCCGGGCCCGGACGATCTCGCCGCCGATCTCCACCAGCTCTTTGTCCCACGCGTCGAGCTCCGCTTCGGAACCACCCTCTCCGGCCGCCATCCGCTTCAGCAGGCTGTTCCTCTGCTCGAGCACGCGGCGCAGACGGGACAGCGCTCGAGCGTAGCCGGGCTCGATTTGGACCAGCATGTGGTTGAGAAACCGGCGCCGCAGCTCAGGGCCTGCCTTCACCAATCCGAGATCGTCGGGCCAGAAGAGGGTGACCCTCAGGTGCCCCGGCAGGTCGTACGCCCTGCGCCTGGACCCGTCGACCTCCACCACCCGCTTCGTCCTTTCGCCATCCACGTGAAGCGAGATGGCCACCTCGAAGGTCTTGCCCTGGCTCTCCACCTCGGCCTCGATTCGAGAAGCGGGCATGACCGGGCCGACGAGCTCATGCTCGCGCCGGGCTCTCGGCGACGAGGATAGGGCCAGCATCGCCACCGCTTCCAGCAGGTTGGTCTTGCCCTGGCCGTTGGCCCCGACGAACACGTTGACTCCAGGCCCTGGGGTGAGGTCCAACTGGGCGTAGTTGCGGTGGTTGCGAAGTTGGAGATGCCGGAGCCGCAACCTCGGACTAAGTCATCGCCACCCGCACGGGCATGATCACGTAGATGTAGTGCTCCTTGCCCGGCGGTCTGAGCAGGCCCGGGCTGAGAGGCCCGTCGAAAAGAAGCTCGACCTCATCCTCCCCCATCACGCCCAGCGCGTCGAGAACATAGCGCGCATTGAACGCGATCTGGATGTCCGCTCCATCGACCCGCGCAGCCATCTCGGCCTTGCTGTCACCGACCTCATTGGTGGTGGCTGAAAGCACCAGAGCGTCGGGCTGCGCCTTGAGCCGGATGACGTTGGCGCTGTCCCGGGCGAAGAGCGATACGGCCCTCACCGTCTGGGTCAGCTCGCTGGTCGAAACCCGAACGGTGGTCGAGCTCTTGCTGGGGATAACCTGTGCGTAGTTTGGATACTTGCCGTCGATCAACCTGGAGGTCAGCTCGGAGGATCCGGCTCGGAAGAAGACCTGATTGCGGGCCTTCGAGATGATCATCTCGACCTTGCCCGGCTCGCCCTTCAGCACCCTGGAGAGCTCGGCCAGCGCCCGGGCCGGGACGATGAGGCTCGCGTCGACATCGCTTGCCACCGACGCTTGGAGTTTGCGCACCGCCAGTCGATGACCGTCGGTCGCGGCCAGCGTGAGTCCGCCGCCTTGGACCAGCACGAGGACGCCGGTCAGCACCGGGCGCGCCTCGTCGGTCGACGCGGCCATCTGAGTCTGCTCGACTGCGGTGACCAGGTCCTCAAGGGACACTTCGATCCGGTCACCCTCGTCCGGTCGCGGTCCGGGGGGGAACTCCTCGGCCTCGATGCATTTGATGTGCGTGTCGAAACGAGCGCACCCCAGGCTCAGCGACTGGCTCGTTGAATCAAGCGTCATCTCCAGGTCCTGATCTGGAAGAGTGCTGACGAAATCGGTCAGCAGACGGGCCGGCGCCGTGGTGGCCCCTTCCATTGAAACTTCGGCGGGGACAATCTTCCGGATACCGATCTCAAGATTTGTGGCGGTGAGAGCCAGACCCTCAGACGTTGTCTCGATGAGGATGTTGTTGAGGATCGGCAGAGTGGTACGGCTGGATATGGCACGTGACACCACCTGGAGCGCCTGACCAAGAACCGCAGGCCGGCAGGTGACTTTCATCTGGGTTGCAAGTACTTTCGCATTCAAGACAGTTGTCCCCCGTCAATAGAGTTTCTGCTTATAGAGTTAACCCGTAGTCGATAACAGTAAGCGCTGTGGACACTGTGGATGTAGAGATCATTTACAGAGCGGCTCGGGCGTGCAAAAGGTCTGTCTAACCAACGGTTAACCCCCTCACGCGTGTTGACAAGATGTGCGCTCGAGGAGCGCCTCTGGGTTGTTAGACCCTCCATACAGAGACCACTCGGAGAGGCTGTGGAAACGCCCATCACTGCACGTACAGGCGCTCTCGGATGGCCTGGACGTCGTATCTCAAGCGCTCGTCCTCTTTGAGCTCATTGGCGATCTTTTCGATCGAATGCAGCGCGGTCGTATGGTCGCGCCCGCCGAACGCCTTACCGATCGCGGGTAGCGACGATGGTGTTTCCTCGCGCACAAGGAACATCGCCACCTGGCGGGGGAACACGATGTGCTTGTCTCTGCGCTTTCCCTTCATGTCGTCGAGCGCAACGTTGTAGTAATCGGCGACCAGGGCCTGAATGCGTTCGACGTTGATCGGCCTGCGCGTGCCGGCCGGAATGATGTCGGCCAGCAGCCTGGCGGCTTCTTCCTCATCCACCTGTCTCTGGTGCACGGCAGCAAACGCCTGAACCCGAGTCAGAGCGCCTTCGAGCTCTCGAATGTTGCGCTGCACCTTGTGCGCGATGAAGGTCAGGACCTCCTCAGGGATGAGGCTTGTGTTCGCGCCGACCTTGGAGTGTAGGATCGCCAGCCGGGTCTCGAAGTCAGGCGACTGAATATCTGCGATGAGTCCCCATTCGAAGCGGGACCGCAGCCGGTCCTCCAGAGTCGGGATCTCCTTCGGCGGCCTGTCGGACGAGATGACGATCTGTTTGTTGATCTCGTGGAGCGCGTTGAACGTGTGAAAGAACTCTTCTTTCGTTCTGTCCTTGCCTGCGAGAAACTGGACGTCGTCGATGAGAAGCACGTCGACGGTGCGGTACTTGTGGCGGAATTCGCCCATCCGCGCGGTGGCGATGGAGCTGATGACCTCGTTGGTGAACTGCTCCGACGTCAGGTAGACGACGCGCTTGCGCGGAAACCGCTGGTGCACCTCGTGGCCGATCGCGTGCATGAGGTGGGTCTTGCCGAGTCCGACGCCTCCGTACAGGAAGAGCGGGTTGTAACTGTCGCCCGGCGCCTCGGCCACCGCCTTGGCCGCCGCGTGGGCGAACTGCGAGTTGTGCCCGACGACGAAAGACGAGAACCTGAAGCGCGCGTTGAGCTCGGACGGCGCCACGACGGAGTCGGCCACCGCCTCCACCTCATTTTCGGTGCCGCGGTCCTGGCCGTTGTCCGCCACCACCGTCGCCTCGTCGGCGAGCGCCGCTGGATTTGGCCGGTGTCCGGTGGAAGAGATCACGAAGTCGATATCGACCTCCGACCCCGTCACCGCCTGGAGGGTTTCCTGGATCAGGCCGGAGAAGCGGTCCTCCAGCCAGTCCTTGGCGAGCTTGCTCGGAACACCGATCCGGAACGTCCCGCCATCGGTCGAGATGACCGATGTGTTCTTGAGCCACATGTCGTAGGTGCGTTTGGCCAGCTGAAACCTGAGCTCCTCTTGCACCTGTGACCAGATCTGGTCCTGGTTCACCGTTTTTCCAACTCCCTGCGGCGAAGCCTGTGGACAACCGTGCCCGTCCCTGGGGACAGCAGGCTCGACCGCTCTGCAAATGTTGTGGACAACCCCGCGGACAACCGCGAACCCCGGCCCCTTCACCTGCTCCTCAGGTGAACCTTCAAAATTCCTCTGGCCCAGGCGCCCGATTCAGCGGTGCCTCGCGCCGCTGAGCGTCGCCCCCAGAAGAAGCCTGTGGAAAAGAGCGGACCGGGATTTCCACAGGTTGGCGGACCAATCCTGTCCGAAATCCCCCATCCGGTCGATCCCGAAACATGGAAGCGGACTTGTATGACTAGATGCAGATCGCTTGTAGGGATATTGGTGCAGCTGTCCTACTCTATCCGTACTGAGCCGGCGACCCCGAGCCCGAGAGAAGGCTGCTTCCGGCCGGGGAGTGTAGCACCGGCCCGTAACCACTGCAAGACCTTAAGCGAATTGATGAGGTGATAGACGCGGTATCACAAAGGCAACGCCCTGCCTCTTGTACACTACCGCGATCAAAAGAACCTTCCAACCCAAGAAGAGGTACCGCCGGCGCGTGCACGGGTTCCTGCGCCGGATGAGCGACCGAGGTGGAGTCCGGGTCGTGCGCAACCGCAGGCGGAAAGGCCGTCAGCGCCTGACTGCCTAGCGCCGGCCGCCGGTGGACAGGCGTTCGCGGCTGCGCCGGCAGGGCGATTTCCAGAAGGTGCTCAGCGGCAAAAGGCTGTATAGCGGCCGCGCGATGGTCGCGTTCGCCGTGCCAGGGGCTGAAGCCGAGACCCGGATCGGAGTCACCGTCAGCCGCGCCATCCGCGGCTCGATCGACCGCAACCGCGCGCGGCGCCGGCTCCGGGAGGTCTCGCGGCTCAGGATCCTCGGATCTGATTCGCCCCTTCGCGACGTGGGAATACGATATGACGTGGTCCTGATCGCCCGCCCGGCGGCGCTTGAGGTGACGTTCGCCGAATTGACGGCGGAGGCCGCGCAAGCCGCGCTCAGGCTGTCCCAGCTCAAACCATGACGAGGGTGTTTCTGACTCTGATCCGCGGTTACCAGATGTCGTTCTCGAAGATCCTGCCGCCATCGTGCAGGTACTACCCGTCGTGCTCCCACTACACGTATGAGGCGATCGAGCGTTATGGCTGGCTCAAGGGCGGATGGATGGGGGCCGTGCGGATCGCGCGGTGCAACCCGTTTGCCAAGGGCGGCTACGATCCCGTTCCCTGACTGGAGAAGCTGACATCTATCTGACAAGCTCGCCGTCGCCGTTCAACATATTTCTGCCCATTCACGACGCGTGGTGGGCCATCTTCGGCGTGACCCTGCAGTGGCTGCTGAACTACATCTACGTTCACTTCCAGAGCATCTCGATCCTGGCCACCATCGGCGCGTACGGCCTGGCCATCATCGTCCTCACGATCATGATCCGGCTGCTGCTGGCGCCACTGCAGCAGTTCCAGCTGGTGCGGCAGCGAAGGTCGATGGTCGAGCAGCGCAAGCTGGCGCCCCAGGTCGCCGAGCTCCGCAAGAAGTTCAAGAACGACCGGGCGAAGCTGAACGCCGAGACCATGAAGCTCTACCAGGAGCACGGGGTGAACCCGCTTGGCGGCCTGGTCGGGTGCCTTCCCCTCGTCGTCCAGATGCCGGTGCTGATCGCCCTCTACTACGTTTTCACCGGCTTCGCCCACAGCGCGCACACCGCGTCGCACTTCCTTTTCATCCCGAATCTCAACGACAACCCGAGCCACCATCTCCTGATCGCCGGGTTGCCCATCCCCACCTTCGTCTACCTGATCTTTCCGCTCCTGGCGGCGGCGACCACGCTCGTGCAATCGAAGATGCTGCAGATGCCTCCTAGTCCGAACCCCACGGAGCAGGAGCAACAGACGCAGCAGATGCAGCGGACCATGGTCTGGCTGTCGCCCGTCATGATCGGCGTGTTCGCGCTCAACGTGCCGGCCGGGCTCGGCCTTTACTGGTTTGTTGGCAACCTCGTCAGTATCATTCAGCAGAGTTTCGTAGTCGGGTGGGGAAACGTGATTCCGGCTCGCTTCAAGAACGGCGCATCCTCGCCTCCGCCCGACCGGAGCCAGGGGGGCCGCCCCAAAGCTGGTCCGTCGAATCCCCAGAAACCAGGCGGGCCGTCCAACGGCCCGAAATCGAACGGGCCGTCCAGCGGCCCGAGACAAAAGAAGCCAAGGAAATAATGGCAAGGAGCGTGCGCCATGGAATCCGCTGAAGGACGCGGGCGAACCCTCGACGAGGCCATCGACGCCGCCCTCATCGAGCTCAAAGAGAGCCGCCGCAACGTGGACGTCAAAGTCCTGAGCGAGACTCCCGACGAAACGGTCGTCGAGGTCAGCGTGATCGGCCAGAATGCGGTCGCCAGCGCAGCCGACGCTCCGGTCAGCGGCACGGCTGAGAAGGCTCGCAGCCTCGTCGAAGAGCTTTTGAAGCACATGGGCATTCGTGCGCAGGTCACGGTTCGTACGGGCAGCGATCCCATCACGCTGGACATCAGCGGCCGGGATCTCGGCGTCCTGATCGGGTGGCGCGGCGAGACGCTTCGCGCGCTGCAGTCGGTGACCAACGTGATGGTCGGCCGGCATCTGTCCGAAGGGGAGCGGATCATCGTCGACGTCGAGCGGTACCGGCAGCGGCGCGAGCACACCGTGCGTGAGATCGCGATGAGAGCGGCGCGCCAGGTGAAGATGACCGGCGATCCGATCACCCTCGACGCGATGCAGCCATTCGAGCGGCGGGCCATTCATCTCGCGCTGGAGGGCGACCCCGACGTCATGAGCGGAAGCATCGGCGAGGAACCGGAGCGCCGGGTCGTGGTCGGACCGCGCAAGCCGGCGGGCGAGTAGAGGGGCGGCGTCGATGGCGGCCAGGGCCGCTGATCGGATTCGCACGGCGATCGGGCTGGTCAACTCGGTCGCCGACGGTGCGGGCGACGAGGAGATCACCCCAACAGAGATCGCCGAGGCGATCCGGGACTGCCTCGAGCTGGCGGAGGTCGATCGAGTGCCGAACGTCCGCCGATACCTCGGCGAGTCGCTCGACGCGGTGTCCGACGGCATGCCTGCGGACTTCGTCGCGATGACTCTCTACGCGGCTCTTGGGGCCTTGCGCGAAAGCGGCTCATAGCGCGGGCCGAGGCTGCGGGCCTCGCCTCGCGCCGGTCCTATACTGGCGCTCCCATGGC
This sequence comes from Candidatus Dormibacterales bacterium, assembly GCA_044450465.1. Lineage (GTDB taxonomy): Bacteria > Chloroflexota > Dormibacteria > Dormibacterales > Dormibacteraceae > JBIOJB01. The sequence goes on from JBIOJB010000008.1 coordinate 14,855, forward strand.
CTCTTTGCATGCGGTCCACGCGCTTCGAGGAGGGGCCAGCCTGATCACCGCGTCGATGCCCGAGCGGCACTCGGCAAGCGTGGTTCTGATGTTCGGCGGGGGCTCGAGGCTCGAGGACGAACGCCTCGCCGGGGTCTCGCACTTCATCGAGCATCTCAACTTCAAAGGCACGAAGAAAAGGCCATCCTCAAAGGCGATCGCCGACGCCATCGAGGGAGTCGGCGGGTTCATCAACGCGTCAACCGACAAAGAGCTCACCGCGTACTGGGCCAGGGTCCCGGCAGAGCACCTTCAGCTTGGCCTCGACGTGCTGTTCGACCTTGTCTCCAACTCGAACCTCAACGAAGATGAGGTGGAGCGCGAGCGGCTCGTCATCCTCGAGGAGCTGAGGAGCTACCAGGACCAGCCGCACGAATACGTGCAGAACCTGTTCGAAGAGCTCATGTGGCCCGACCACCCGCTCGGCCGCGACATCGCCGGCACCGAGCAGTCCGTCGGGCAGCTGACCCGAGATGACATCCTGGAATTTGCCAACAGCCAGTACCGACTGCCGAACCTCGTGATCGGCGCAGCGGGAGCCGTTGATGGCGACGGGACGGTCGCGATCGTCGAGCCGCTCCTCACCCTGCCGTCGCAGCCTGACGGCGCGATCCAGCCCGCGACACCTCCCGTGCTGGGGTCGCCCCACGTGCTCGTGCGGCGGCGCCAGACCGAGCAGGCCCACATCTGTCTTGGAATGCGGGCGACGAGCTATGTGCACCCGGATCGGTACGTCCTCGACCTTTTGAACACGGTGCTCGGTGAGGGCATGAGCTCTCGACTGTTCCTGAACATTCGCGAGAAGCTGGGCCTGGCGTACGACGTTCACAGCTTTGTCCAGAGGCACCGCGATACGGGCTACCTCGGGGTCTACATGGGGGTCGAGCCCAAGAAGGCGGTCGACGCGACCACCGCCGTCATGGAAGAGCTACGAGGGCTGTGCTCCCGCGATGTATCGCAGGAGGAGCTCGTCCGCGCCAAGGAATTCACCAAGGGCCGGCTCCGCCTCGAGCTCGAGACCACCAACGGCGTCGCTTTCTGGCTCACCTACCAGGCGCTGTTGCTGGGCGAGATCAACACCATCGAGCAGGAGCTCGCGCACGTCGAGGCGGTGACCGCGGCCGATATCAGGCGCGTCGCCAATGAGGTCATGAGCCAGCCGCCGCAGATGGCGGTGATCGGACCCTTCTCTCGAGATGGAGGATTCCGCCTGGCGATCGGCGCCTGAATGGGGGCGCTCGTCAGCCGGCGAAGACGGTCGCGTTCTCGAGCGTGGGTTCCAGCGAGTAGATGTTTCCGAAGTGGTCGAGCGGCCAGATCCTGAACCATGCGCGGCCGTCGATTCGATCACGCGTGATAGGGCCGAACGACCTCGAGTCCTGCGATTTGTTGCGGTTGTCCCCCATCACGAAATACTCGTCAGGGCCCATCACCTGGCCGTTCGTTCCATTGGTCGGCCAGTTGTTGAAGACGGTCCAGGCCTCTGGTAGATAAGGCTCATCGAGGCGGCGGCCATTGATGTAGACGACGCCGTCGCGGATGAGGAGGCGCTCACCGGGCAATGCGATGATCCTTTTGATGAAATCCTTCGAGTTGTCGGTTGGCGGCCGGAGGATGACGATGTCACCGCGCTGAGGTGCGTGGAGCCGGTAATCGATCTTGTTGGCGATCAGGTAATCGTTGTCGTCGAGCGTCGCGAACATCGAAAGACCCTCGACGTGCACCGCTTGAACGGCGAAGCTGATGCCGAAGTACAGGATGGCCGCAAGAACGACGACCTCGGCCAGCTCACGAAGGAGCGATGAGCCTGCCGAGTGTGATTCGCCGGCGGCTGCCGCCGCTTGCTGTCGTGAGGCCGCCATCTGATCTAAGAAACGAGCTTAGCGCAGACTCGCTCCAGCTCCTCTCGGCTCGAATACTTGAGTTCGACTCGGCCACGATTCATGCTGCCCACGAGATTGACCGGAAGCCCCAACGACGACTCGATGTCGGCGGCGAGCGCGCGCAGTTCGACACCGCCGCCCGGCCGAGGCTTTCGCTTCGGGCGGTAGGTCCGCACCCAGTTTTCCGTCTGGCGCACAGAGAGGTGGCGGGCGACCACGACTTTCAGCCCGTGCTCCTGTGCGGACTGCGATTCGAGGGCGAGCAGCGCCCGCGCATGACCCGCGGTGATCACCGCCGCGGCCACCGCGGATTGCACTGCGGCGCACGCGCCCAGCAGCCGGAGGGACTGAGTGACGGACACGCGGTGCTTGCCGAGGCGCTGCGCGATCTCGTCGTGGGTGAGGTTGAACTCTTCGGCCAACCGGCGCAGCCCGCGTGCCTCCTCGATGGGGTCGAGGTCAGTGCGTTGCAGGTTCTCAATCAGACCGAGCACGAGCTGAAGGTCGTCGTCGGCCGAGCCGCGAACGACAGCCGGAACTGATGCCAGCCCGGCTATGCGTGCAGCCCTCCACCTACGCTCGCCCGCGATGAGCTCGTAACCGTCTTGAAGGCGTCGCACGAGCAGCGGCTGGAGGATGCCGTGTCGGCGGATCGATTCGGCCAGCTCCCCGAGCGGTTCCGCGTCGAAGCGGGTGCGCACCTGCTGGCGGGATGGCCGGATCTGGTCGACGGCGATCATCTGAGGGACCATCGCCTCGCCATCCCTGGACATCGGGATGAGCGCTTCGAGCCCGCGACCGAGTCCGCGTGGGCGTGGGTGGTTCATCGTTCCAGTAGCTCCTTCGCGAGCGCGCGGTACGCAGCCGCGCCTCGACAGGTGGGGTCGTACTCGATCACAGACTTGCCATGACTCGGCGCCTCGCTGATTCGGACGTTGCGCGGGATGAGCGTCTGCAGAATCTGATGCGGGTGCGACCGGCGGACCGTCTCGAGGACGTCCCACGAGAGCGTGGTTCGGGCGTCGAATTGGGTCATGACGATGCCTGCGATGGCGAGCGAAGGGTTGAAGCGTGACCTGACCAGCTGATGGGTGTAAAGCAGATGGCGCAGGCCTTCGAGCGCGAAGTATTCGCACTGGGTCGGAATCAGCATGTCGGTCGCGGCGGTGAGGGCATTGAGTGTGAGCAGGCCCAGGGATGGCGGGCAATCGACCAGCACGCACTCGAACTCCGCCGGGACCGGGAACAGCGCATTGCGCAGCAGCGTCTCGCGCTCGCTGGCGGCTGCCAGCTCGATCTCGGCTCCGGCGAGGTCGATATGGGACGGGATCAGCTTCAAGCCGGCGGCGCCGGTGGCGATGGCCACCTCGTCGACGCTGGCCTCGCCGGTGAGGAGGTGATAGACGCTGAGCCGTGCCCTCGAAGGATCGAATCCGAGCCCGGATGTCGAGTTGGCCTGGGGATCGAGGTCGATGAGCAGGGTCGAGTGGCCAAGCTCAGCCAGGGCGGCGCCGAGGTTGATCGCGGTGGTGGTCTTTCCGACTCCGCCCTTCTGGTTGACAATCGCGACGACGGGAGCGCTGCCCCGGCTCAACATGTTGGGCCTGGCCGGAACCTCAGATGCCACATTTAGGGCCATGAAGCCAGATTGTAGCTGTGGAGCGGAGTTCTGCCAGGCCGGGTGTTAAGAGCCCGAAGGGGCTGCCTGGCGGCGCCGGCGGGTCCAGATCGAATAGGCGGTGGCGGTGACCAGCAGCGCTTCAATGGCGACGGCTGGTCCCACGGCCGCCCCGGCGATACCGATTCCAGTCACCAGGTTGTAGGTTACATGGCACAGCGACGAAGTGGTGGTGTTGGCGTACTTGCGAATCAGGCCCAGACCGAGCGCGATCACGAACACCGAGAAGGCGTCGAGCGTGAGCCCGTACTGGGTGTGTATCGAAGTGAACAGCAGGGCGGTGGCCAGCAAGCCGATGCGGGGCTGCAGAGCGCCTCTGAACAGGATCTCCTCGCAGATGCCGGGCGCCAGCGCCAGGGCGGCGATGCCCGCGGGCCCGCCCATCCCGCCGAAGAGGTGCTCCGTCGTGGCGTCGACCTGGCGCGCCACCGAAGGCGACAACTGGTGGCTCAGGACGTCCATCTGCTGGCCGAAGACAAAGAACAGGCCGGCGGCCGCCAGGGCTAGCACCACCTGCCACCAGCCCGGAGCGACGACCCCCAGTCGAGTGGCGATCTCCGGCCCGTTCCGGCGCATGAACAGGCCGACACCTGCAAGCGCGAGAACCAGGAACGGCACCTCCTGGATCACGAGATCTCCGACCGTGAGCGGCGGCAGCGCGCGCTCCGAGGCCAGCACGTCCGTGAACGCGGTCGAAGCAAGCTGGGTCCCGAACAGGATGACCACCAAGGCCAGGGCGAGCGCGTGCACTGGACTCTCGGGGTCGATGGGCAACACGCGTGAGAGGCGATCCCGCCCGAACCTGGTGGCGACGGCTGCCGCCGCGACGCCTGTCGCCATCGTCCCCAGGTCGAGGCCGAGCTTGGCACCTGCGCTCAACCCCGATGACAGCAGCGGGGCCCCGACCAGGTCCAGCGCGCCGAGCAGGAAGACGCTTCCGGCGCACAGGCCGACGATGACGTCCGTCGCCAGCCTCGCCCAGCTCTTGCCTATAGCCGCGTTGGCGACGATCACAAACGGCAGGGGCAGGAGAAGGTAAACCGCCGAGGCGGCGTCGAGGATCGGCTGGGAGCTCAGCTCGTCTACGTGCCTGGCTCGGCCGTGGGCGGCGGCGCCAGGGCCGAACCTTCTTTGGGACGTGAGATGTCGATGAACGGCCTTATCAGCTCGATCGGGAAAGGAAGGATCACCGTCGAGTTCTTCTCAGAGCTGATCTCGACCAGGGTCTGCAGGAAGCGAAGCTGGAGGGCTCCGGACTGTGTCGCGATCACCTCAGCGGCGTTGGCCAGGGTCTGCGAGGCCTGGAACTCGCCATCGGCATTGATGATCTTGGCCCGCTTCTCGCGCTCGGCCTCGGCCTGCTTGGCCATGGCGCGCTGCATCGTGCTCGGCAGCTCGACGTCCTTGATCTCGACCACCGCCACCTTGATGCCCCAGGGCTCCGTCTGCTCGTCAATCACCTTCTGAAGGCTCTGGTTGATCTTGTCTCGGTTGCCGAGGAGCTCGTCCAGCGTGGCCTGGCCAAGCGCAGCCCGCAGGGTGGTCTGGGCGATCTGCGAGGTCGCGTTGATGTAGTTCAACACCTTCGTCACGGCGAGACGGGCGTCGACCACCTGGAAGTAGATGACCGCATTGACCTTGGCCGTCACGTTGTCGTTGGTGATGACCTCTTGTGGCGGCACCTCGAGTGTGATCACGCGGAGGTCGATCTTGACGAGGCGGTCGACTCCGAACGGGATTATGAAGAAGAGACCGGGGCCCTTCAGGGGGATCAGCCGGCCAAGCCGGAACACCACACCGCGCTCGTACTCGTTGGCGATCCGCAGGCTCGAGAAAAGGGCCACCAGGATCAGCACGAGGATGACTGCGACGATCGCCAGTGAGCCCACCGCGTCCACTATCTCTTCTCCTCTGTAGGTCCGGCGCTGCCGGACGCCACCTCCAATCGAAGGCCTTTACGCCCAACCACGCGCACCGACGATCCGGCGTGTATGGGCTCAGGCGAGGCCACTGCCTGCCAGAGCGCTCCCGCGACAAAGACTAGACCCTCCGGGGCGAGCTCTTCGCGCGCCACTCCCAAGGAGCCGACCAGGCTTTCGGGTCCGCTGAAGGCCGGGCGCCGCCGCGACGCGAGGATCTTGCGGATGAACAGGAGGAAGAAGGCAAGAGTCACCAGCCCTGTCCCGACCGACACGATCGGGTTGACGCCGAGGCCGACCGGTCCTGTGTTGATAAGGAAAGCCATCCCCAGGACCAGGGCGAACACGCCCCCGACGCTGAGGATTCCGTGGGTCGGCGCTTTGAGGTCGGCGATGAAAAGAATGAGCGCCAGCAGCATCATCAGCGCGCCCGCGATGTTGACCGGGAGGTTGGCGAGCGAGACGACAGCCAGGATCGCAGCGACGCCGCCGACCACTCCGGGGAGGATGGCGCCCGGGTTTGAGAGCTCGGTGATGATGCCGTAGCCGGCGACGATGATGAGAAGCGCGGCGATGGTGGGGTCGATCAGCGCGTTGAGGAAGACCTGCCAGAACGGCATCGGCATGTCAGTGATCTGAGCGCCTGCCGTATGCAGGGTGAGCGACCCTGTGCTGCGCGGCACGATCCGGCTGTCGACCTCGTTCATGAGTGAAGCCGGATCGGCCACCTCGAGGTCTGCGACGTGAAGTCTCACGGCATCCTCGGCGTTGATGTTCACACTGCTGCGGACGGCCGACTCGGCCCAGTCGGCATTGCGACCGTGGATGGAGGCGAGGTTGCGCACGCGGGTCACCGCGTCGTTGAGCACCTTCGCGCCGAGGTCGCCGGTCAGGTCCGCGCCGGAGGCGTCGATCGGATGGGCGGACCCGATGTTGGTGCCTGGGGCCATCGCGAGGACATCCGCCGCCTGGGCGACGAACAGGCCGGCCGAAGCGGCGCGCGCGCCACCCGGATAGACGTACGCGATCACGGGCACCGTCGAGTTGAGCAGGCTCGTGACGATGTCATCCATCGAGGTGGAGATGCCGCCTGGAGTATTGATGACGACCAGCAAGGCGTCCGCGTGGTCGGCTTCAGCGTGGCTGACGGAGCTCTCGATGTAGGCGGCCATGATCGTGTTGATGTCACCCGTGAGGTCCGCCTGCTCCACGCGTGGAGTCGTCGCCGAGACGCCGAGCGGAAGCAGCGCGGCGAGCGCAAAAACGACCCCCGCCAGACGCAGCGCGAAGCGCTTGCGCATGCTCCGAGTATGGCGCCAAACGGCCCCTGGAGCGGACGTGTAAAACGTGGAACATGGCCAGCCTGGCGGCAGGGTCGCGCACGGGCCCCGCGTAGAATCGCAGCCGATGGCGATTCAGCGCCGCCGCGACGACGACGCACGAGCGGAGCGGTATCGGTCGCCAGGCGAAGAAAGCGGCTCCGTGACCGATTTGCGCCGGCAGGCACGAGCCACGCCTCCTCTGAAAGCGGGCGAGCTGGACGACCTTCTGCGCCGCTCGGCGCTCGGAGATAAAGCGAGTCGAGAACGGATCGTCGCGGCCCACCTGGCGCTCGTCATCCGGCTCGCCGAGACCCGACAGGACCGGGGCCTCCCGCTGCCGGATCTCATTCAAGAGGGATCCCTCGGGCTGGTAGAGGCCCTTCGCACTTTCTCTGGCGGAGGGGCGGCCGGATTTGAGGAATTTGCGGAGCAGAAGATCGCGTCGCAAATCGATGCCGCCATCGGGGCCGAGCGGGCGGCAGTGCGCGACTCGCAGCTGCTTGTCACCGCGGCCACCGACTACGAGCGCACCGAGCTGCTCCTGAGCCGTGAGCTCGGCCGCGTCCCCACCAGGGGGGAGATTGCCGAGAAGCTCGAGTGGACGGTGGCCCGCGCCGGCTACGTCGCGGAGGTGGTGGCAGAAGCCCGGCGCCGGCACGACGAGGAGCTCCTCGCCTTCATCGATCCCGACGCGATCGACCTCGACCCGGACGAGAGCGCCGAACTTGACGGCTAGCCCGATTCATCACACGCCCCTGTACGAGCGCCACGTCGCCCTCGGCGGCCGGATGGTGGATTTCGGGGGCTGGGAGCTGCCGCAGCAGTACACGTCGATCAAGGACGAGCACCTCGCCGTCCGCAACGTTGCGGGGCTCTTCGACGTGTCCCACATGGGGCGGCTGATCATCGAGGGCTCGGGCGCGGAAGCCTATCTCCAGCGACTGATCACCAACGACGTCACCGCGGTGCGGCCCGGACACTCCATCTACAGCCAGATGTGTCTCGAAAACGGCGGCGTCATCGATGACCTCGTCGCCTATCGCCAGGCACCGGACCGGTTCATGGTCGTCGTCAACGCGTCGAACCGCGAGAAAGACGTCGCCTGGATGCGCCAGCACCTACCTCCAGACGTCGCGCTGCATGACATCTCCAGCGAGGTAAGCCTCATAGCGTTTCAGGGTCCGCGCGCCGCCTCGATCCTGCCTGCGGAGAAGGACACCGACGACATCCCATACTTCGGCTTTCGACAGGGCAAGGTCGCGGGCGTCGACGCCACGATCTCCCGCACCGGGTACACGGGTGAGGACGGTTTCGAGCTGTTCGTCGACTCCGGCGCCGTCGGCGCTGTGTGGGACGCCATCCTCGCCGCGGGCAGGCAGGCGGGCGTGTTGCCGGCCGGTCTCGGCGCGCGCGACGCGACGCGGCTCGAGGCGGCCCTGCGTCTGTACGGAAACGACATGGACGAAACCGTGAACCCTTACGAGGCGGGGCTGGGCTGGACGGTAAAGCTGAGCAAGGGAGATTTCATCGGTCGGACCGCGCTCGCCCGCATTCGCGAAGAAGGACCGAAGCGAACGTTGATCGGACTCAAATCCGATCCGGGGTCCATCCCCCGGCACGGCGCCGCTGTCACGATCGGTGGAAAACGCGCCGGCGCCATCACGAGCGGTACTCATTCCTTCTTTCTCGGGTACCCGATCGCGCTCGCCCTGGTAGAAGCTTCACAATTTCACGTCGGAGACAAGGTCGCGGTCGAGGTTCGAGGCCGCGAAGCGCCGGTCGACGTCGTCAAGCTTCCCTTCTACCGAGGCTCGGCGCGGTCGGTGGTTGCTCCAACCAAAACGTGAGCGCGCGCCGTATGGAGCGAGAAGGAGAGTGGAATGGCTGACCGTCGATACACCAAGACGCACGAATGGATCGTGGTCGATGGCAAGACTGCGACGGTTGGCATCACCGATTTTGCGCAAGCGCAGCTGGGCGACGTCGTCTTCCTGGAGCTTCCCAGCCCGGGCCGCAAGCTCGCCGAGCGGGAGGGCTTCGGCGTGATCGAGTCGGTCAAGGCGGCCAGTGACCTCTACTCGCCGGTGGCGGGCCGCATCGCAGCGGTCAACGACCGGCTGTCCGCCAATCCCGAGCTCGTGAACTCCGATCCATACGGCGACGGCTGGATCCTCAAGCTCGAGCTGACGGGTGATCTGCCCAAGGACCTGCTCGACGAGGCCGCCTATCACCAGGTAACCGAGGCCGCCTCACACTGAGCACGAAAGCCCTCCGGTCTGAGCCGCGGACCCCCGAATGCCTTATCTAGTCCATTCGCCGGAGGACCGCGCCGCGATGCTCGTCTCGATCGGTGTCAGGTCGATGGACGACCTCCTGGTCGACATCCCGACGACGCTTCGAATCCCGGCTCTGGACCTGCCTGATGGGGTCTCCGAGTTCGAGACTATGGCGCACCTCGGCGGGCTGGCAGCCAAGAACCGCCTCTATCCCGACCGTTTGACGTTTCGCGGCGGTGGCGTGTATCGGCGTTTCGTACCCGCGGCGGTCGCCGCGGTCACCTCGAAGCCCGAGTTCTACACCGCGTACACGCCCTACCAGCCTGAGGCCAGCCAGGGCACGCTCCAGGCCATCTACGAGTTCCAGACCCTGATCGCCGAGCTCACCGGACTTGACGTGGCCAACGCATCGCTTTACGACGGAGCGACCGCGGTCGCCGAGGCGGCGATGATGGCTCACATCCACACCGAGCGGGATGAGGTGCTCGTGGCCGGCTACCTCCACCCCGAGTTCGTCGAGGTGCTTCGTGCTTTCAGCGCGGCCCGCGGCATCAAGATCCGCAAGGGCACTGAGCCGGGGCCCAAGACGGCGGCCGTCATCTTCCAGCAGCCTGATTTCCTTGGCCTGCTCGTCGACGCGCGCTCGCTCACGGAAGCCGCGCACAAGGTGGGCGCCCTCGCCATTGCGTGCGTCGATCCCATCAGCCTCGCCATCCTCGCCCCGCCAGGTGAGTACGCCGCCGACATCGCGGTTGGCGAAGGTCAGCAGCTCGGCCTTCAGCCGAGCTATGGAGGACCTCATGTCGGATTCATCGCGTGCCGCAAAGAGCTTGTGCGGCGGCTTCCAGGCCGGCTTGTAGGAAGCGCGCACGACCATGAGGGGCGGCGCGGGTTCCTGCTGGCGCTGGCCGCGCGGGAGCAGCACATACGGCGTGAGAAGGCGACCTCCAACATCTGCACCAACCACTCGCTCTGTGCGCTTGCCGCAAGCGTCTACATGACGTACATGGGGCCCGACGGCATGCGCGAGGTGGCCGACGTGAGCTTCCGTCGAGCGCATGCGCTGGCGGAGCGCCTGGCGCGGTTGCCGGGCTGGGAGCTCGCCTTCCCGGACCGTCAGTTCGTGAGCGAGTTCCCGATGCGGGTGCCCAACGGACCCGCAGTGCTGAGAAAGCTCGCTCGTAAGGGGATCCTGGGCGGGCTCGACGTGCACCGCTGGTTTCGAGAACTGAAGGGTATTCTCACCTTCACGTGCACCGAGGTCAACGATCCGGCGGCGATCGACGAGCTCGTCAAGGCGCTCGAAAGCTGATGGAACCGCTCAGCTTCGAAATCAGCCGGCTCAACGCGCCGGGTCCGACGCTCCCGGCCGCCGGCGTCGATGCCCCCGGCCCGGCCGAGGCGCTGCCCAAGGAGATGCTGAGGTTGGCCGCTCCTGGGCTCCCGCGGCTTAGCGAGCCCGAGATCATGCGACATTACAGCCGCCTCGCGTCGATGAACTATTCGATAAGCGAGCAGTTCTACCCGCTGGGCAGCTGCACCATGAAATACAACCCGGTCGCGAACGAGGCTGCCGCGGCCTTGCCTGGTTTCGCCGGCCTGCACCCATACCAGCCCGAGGACACAGCGCAGGGCGCCCTCGAGCTCATGTGGCGCCTGGAAAAGGCGCTCTGCACGATCGTCGGCGTCGAGCGCGTGACCCTTCAGCCGGCGGCCGGCGCCCACGGCGAGTGGACGGCGCTCCAGATGATCAAGGCCTTCCAGCACTCGAAGGGTGAGCACCGCGACGAGGTCCTGGTGCCGGACTCTGCTCACGGGACCAACCCGGCCAGCGCGGCCCTGAGCGGCTTCAAGGTCGTCGAGGTCAAGTCTGGTCGGGACGGCCGGCTCCACCTGGAAGATCTGAGATCCAAGCTGACTGCTCAGACTGCTGCGCTAATGCTCACGAACCCCAACACCTTGGGCTTGTTCGAGCGAGAAATACTGGATATTGCGGAGCTCGTGCATGGATCGGGGGCCATGCTGTACTACGACGGAGCCAACCTGAATGCTTTCATGGGCATCTGCCGGCCCGGGGACATGGGCTTCGACGCCGTCCACATGAACCTCCACAAGACGTTCACCACGCCACACGGGGGCGGCGGCCCGGGTGCCGGTCCGGTCGGGGTCAAGGCCGAGCTGGTTCCGTTCCTCCCGACGCCGACAGTCGAGCATTCGAACGGGCGCTTCAGCCTCGACCACAGGCGGCCCAAGTCGATCGGCAGGGTGCGCAGCTTCTACGGCAACTTCGGGATGCTCGTGCGCGCCTACACGTACATCGTCGCCATGGGCGGGGACGGATTGACGCAGGCTTCGCGCGACGCCGTGCTCTCCGCGAACTACCTCCGCACCCAGGTCCAGGGCCACCTTGACATGCCTCATGAAGGACCGTGCATGCACGAGTTCGTCGCCAGCGCCGCTCACCTGAGCCACGACGGCATTCGGGCTCTCGACATCGCCAAGGCTCTGCTCGACCGCGACTTCTACGCTCCGACGATCTACTTCCCGCTGGTCGTACCAGAGGCCTTGATGGTGGAGCCGACAGAGACCGAGAGCAAGGCCACCCTCGACGCATTCGCAAATGCGATCAAAGAGATCGTCGCCGAGGCCCACACCAATCCCCAAAAACTCCGCGACGAGCCGAGAAACCTGCCGGTCGGAAGACTCGATGACGTGGCCGCGGCGCGCCGGATCAACAGCTATCTGCAGGGCATCAGCGATGATCCCGTACTGCGCTGGAAAGCCCCTGCCTAGAGGCCCCTGTTAAGGCCCCCGCGGGGCCATTTTTGAGTTCAAAATCCGGTAGAATTTAGAGTCTGAAACTCCGCCCAGTTGACCCCTACGAGTTCTCCACGCTGGGAGGGCCGGCTTAGCGTGAAAGCGGCGAGAAATTCGCTTCCGGAAGATATCCGCAGGCCCCGATCCCTAGGCGCAGACGTGGCGTACACCGCTGAGCAAATCCAGGTCCTGGAGGGCCGGGAGCACGTGCGGCGGCGCCCCAGCATGTACATCGGATCGACCAGCACCACCGGCCTCCATCACCTCGTCTACGAGGTCGTGGACAACGCCGTCGACGAGGCGCTGGCCGGCTACTGCACGTCCATCCTGGTCACGCTGCACGCCGACGGGAGCTGCTCCGTGGAGGACAACGGCCGAGGGATCCCCGTCGACATCCACAAGAAAGAGGGCATCTCGGCCCTTGAGCTCGTCCTCACCCGCCTGAACGCCGGAGGCAAATTCGGTGGCGGCGGGTACAAGGTGTCTTCGGGACTGCACGGCGTTGGCGTGTCGGCGGTCAACTTTCTCAGCGAGCGCCTCGAGGTCTGGGTGCACCTCGGAGGGAAGGTCTACCATCAGGAGTACGCGCGCGGCGTGCCCAAGGCACCGGTCAAGGCGGTGGGCAAGACCGACCACACCGGCACCGTCGTGCGCTTCTGGCCCGACCCGCAGATTTTTCCCGACACCAAGCTGGACCGCGAGGTGATCCTCCACCGCCTCCGGGAGATGGCCTATCTGAACAAGCGTCTCGAGATCGCGCTCGCAGACGAGAGCCTCGGCTTCACCGACACCTTCTACTTTGAGGGCGGAATCGTCTCCTTCGTCCGGGCGCTCAACCGCGACAAGGAAGCCGTCAACGTCATGCCGTTTTATGTCGACCGTGAGATCGAAGGCACGCAGGTTGAGGTCGCGCTCCAGTACAACGGAACCTTCGTCGAGAACGTCATCGCGTTCGCCAATACCATTCACACCACCGAAGGCGGAAGCCACCTCACAGGATTTCGATCCGCGCTCACCAATGTGCTCAACCGCTACGCGCGCAAGGCGGGCATCCTGAAAGAGCAGGACCCGAATCTAAGCGGTGAGGACGTGCGCGAAGGGCTGACGGCAGTGGTCAGCGTCAAGGTGCTTGAGCCGCAGTTCGAAGGTCAGACCAAGGCCAAGCTCGGCAACGCCGAGGTTCAGGGCCACGTGTCGCTCGCGCTCACCGAAGGATTGACGCAGTTTCTCGAGGAGAATCCTTCCGACGGAAGGCGCATCGTCGAGAAGTCACTCACCGCGGCGCGCGCTCGCGAGGCGGCCCGCAAGGCGCGCGACCTGGTCCAGCGCAAGAGCCTCCTCGAGTCGAGCATGCTCCCGGGCAAGCTCGCGGACTGCTCGGAGCGCGACCCAGCCCTGTGCGAGCTCTACATCGTCGAGGGCGATTCGGCCGGCGGCACCGCGAAAGGTGGCCGTGACCGCCGGACCCAGGCGATACTCCCCCTGCGAGGCAAGATCCTCAATGTCGAGAAAGCCCGTCTCGACAAGGTCCTGACGTCAGATGAGATTCGCAACCTGATCACCGCGATGGGCGCGGGCGTGGGCGACAACTTCAACATCGACAAGCTCCGTTACCACCGGATCGTGACGATGACCGACGCCGACGTCGACGGCAGCCACATCCGTACGCTGCTCCTGACCTTCTTCTTCCGCTATTTCCCGCAGATCATCGACCACGGGTATCTGTACATGGCGCAGCCGCCGCTGTTCAAAGTCTTCAAAGGCAAGCAGGTCGTCTGGTGCCACTCCGAGGCCGAGCGCGACAAGGCCCTGCGGCAGTTGGGCAAGGGCGCCGAGGCATCCCGCATGAAAGGTCTCGGAGAGATGAACGCAGAGGAGCTCTGGGAGACGACGATGAACCCAAAGACGCGCGTTCTGCTTCGGGTCGCCGTGGAGGACGCCGCCGCGGTGAACGACACCTTCGAGAAGCTGATGGGCCCCGACGTGGAGCCGCGCAAGAAGTTCATCCAGGCGCACGCCAAGAGCGTTCGCAACCTGGACATCTGAAGTGTCACGAGCAGGCCGGCTCGCATAGCGCGGTCCCGGCAGTGAAGATAGCGGTCGACGCGATGGGCGGCGACCTCGCGCCCGGCGAGATCGTGCTAGGGGCGGCGCAGGCGGCGGCCGAATACGGCATCGACGTCTCGATCGTGGGCATCCCGGCGCAGGTGCAGCCTCTTCTGGAGCGACATCCACGCCTGCATCTAGTGCCTTGCACACAGGTCATCGGCATGGACGAGCATCCCGCCCAGGCCGTCCGATCCAAGCCTGACTCGTCGATTAGCGTCTGCGCGCGTCTTTGCAAGGACGGCCACGCCGACGGATGGACCTCGGCCGGAAACTCAGGCGCGATCATGGCGGCGGCCCTGTTCATCCAGGGCCGAATCAAGGGCGTCGACCGTCCGGCGCTTGGCTCGATCGTGCCCACCCAGCGGGGCTTCGCCTACTTTCTGGACGTGGGAGCCAACGTCGACTCCAAGCCTGAGTACCTCGTCCAGTTCGCCTCGATGGGCGCCGTCTACGCCCGCGAGATGATGCAGCGGACGGAGCCGCGGATTGGCCTGTTGAGCAACGGCGAGGAGGAGGGAAAAGGTGACGAGCTGGTCAGGGAGACCGCCCGCCGATTGAAAGGATCACTCGCAGGCTTCATCGGCAACGTCGAACCCAAGGACATCTATGCCGACCATGCTGATGTCGTGGTCGCCGACGGATTCGTCGGCAACATCGCCATCAAGATGGCCGAGGCGACCGCAGACCTCATCTTCAGGAGCCTGCGGGCGGAGATCCCCAGGACGACCCTCGGCAAGGTTGGTGGGCTGCTGATCCGGCCCGGCGTTCGAAAGCTCCGGGCTCGCATCGACTGGAGGGAGTTCGGGGGCGCGCCTCTGCTTGGCATCGACGGCGTGGCGGTGGTCGCCCACGGTCGGTCGGACGCTCGCGCCATGAAGAATGCGATCCGAGTTGCCCGCGAAGCAGTGGAGAACCAGCTCGTCGGTAAGATTCGGGCCGAGGTGGGAAAGGGATGAAGAACGGGCGCACGCGTGTGGTCGTGACCGGGATGGGAACCTTGAACCCACTCGGCAAGAACGTCGAGGAGTACTGGGACGGGCTGATCGAGGGCCGCAGCACGGCGCGCCCGGTCGAGTCCTTTCCGACCGAGCGTCTGAGCACCAAGTTCGCTTGCGAGGTCCACAACTTCGATCCTCAGGATTTCATGGAGCGCAAGGCGGCCCAGCGGATGGCCCGCTTCTCGCAGATGGCGGTGGCCGCCTCGACCATGGCCCTTGCTGACTCCGGCCTTGATCTCTCGAAAGAGGACGACTTCCGCGTGGGTGTCGACATGGGCACCGGGATCGGCGGCTTCATCGAGATGACGCAGGGTGCCATCTCGTACGCCACCAAGAACCGGCTCAACCCGCTTTACGCGCCCATGATCATCCCGAACATGGCCGCGGCCTCGGTCGCCATGGCCTTTCACCTGCGCGGACCTAACACGACGGTGACCACGGCGTGCGCCGCGTCCACTCACACGATTGGCGACGCCACCCGGATGATCCAGCACGGAGACGCCGACGTGATGCTTGCGGGTGGTTCTGAGGCCGGGCTGTGCGAGGTCGGCTATGCGTCGTTCAACGCCATCCGCGCACTTTCGACTCGCAACGAGGCCCCGGAAAAGGCGAGCCGGCCGTTCGACCGCGACCGCGACGGCTTCGTGCCCGGTGAGGGCGCGGGAATCCTGGTCCTCGAGTCGCGCGAGCACGCGCTGAGGCGCGGAGCTCGAATCTACGGAGAGGTGCTGGGTTTCGCACTGACGTGCGACGCGTTCCACCAGGTCGCTCCCGACGAGACTGGAGAAGCACCAGCGCGTGCAATCTCGCTGGCCCTGAGCGATGCCGGCATCGAACCGAAAGACGTCGACTACGTCAACGCCCACGGCACCTCCACGCAGCTCAACGACGCGGGCGAGACGAAGGCGCTGAAGATCGCTCTAGGCGACCACGCCTACAGAGTTGCCATCAGCAGCACCAAGTCGATGATCGGCCACCTGCTCGGCGCCGCCGGCGCGGTGGAGGCGATCGCCACCCTCCTGACGATCAATCGTGGCATCGTCCACCCGACCATCAACTACGAGAATCCAGACCCGGCCTGCGACCTCGATTACGTGCCCAACACGTCCCGCCGCATGGAAGTGAACACCGCAATCTCGAATGGGTTCGGCTTTGGCGGGCACAACGCGGTCGTGGTCCTCGGCAAGTATCAGGAGTAGCGATTTGGCAGACGAAGGCAACATCGGCACGGTTTTCCAGCGAAGTCTCCAGGAGGAGATGCAGACCTCCTACATGGAGTACGCGATGTCCGTCATCATCAGCCGGGCGCTGCCCGACGTGCGTGACGGGCTCAAGCCAGTGCAGCGCAGGATCCTCTATGCCATGCATCGCGCCGGCGCGACTGCAGGCAGCCGGCACCGCAAGTGCGCGGCGTTCGTCGGCGACGTGCTCAAGCTTTATCACCCGCACAGCGACACCGCCGTCTACGACGCGCTCGTCCGCATGGCCCAACCGTTCTCGCTGCGGTATCCGCTGATCGACGGCCAGGGCAACTTCGGAAGCGTCGACGGCGACCCGCCGGCGGCGATGAGATACACCGAGGCCCGACTGGCCGGCATCACCGCCGAGCTGATGGCCGACATCGAGAAGCAGACGGTTGTGATGGGCCCCAACTACGACGGCTCGGAAGAGGAGCCCTCGGTGCTGCCGGCGCGGCTGCCGAACCTCCTGGTCAACGGGGCGACCGGAATCGCGGTCGGCATGACCACCAACATCCCGCCTCACAACTTGCGCGAGATCACATCCGGTGTGAAGCACCTCGTCGACAACCCCGAGGCGACTGTGGACGACCTGCTCGCCTTCATCAAGGGTCCCGACTTCCCGACGGGCGGCCTGATCATGGGCACGGCCGGGATCAAGACCGCCTACTCCACCGGCCACGGGCGGATCATCGTCCGCGCCCGCCACACGTTCGAGCAGGCGCCCAACGGCCGGGAGCGGATCATCATCGACGAGCTCCCTTACGCAGTCAACAAGGCCGCTCTCGTCGCGAAGATCGCCGAGCTGGTCTCGGACCGGCGCCTTGACGGCATCGCCGACCTGCGCGACGAATCGGACCGCCAGGGCATGCGCATAGTCATCGAGCTGAAGCGTGAAGCCCGGGTGTTCACGGTGCTGAACAACCTCTACAAGCACACGACGCTGCAGCAGACCTTCGGCGTGATCATGCTCGCGATCGTCGAAGGCCGCCCGGTAGTGCTGAGCCTCAAGCAAGCGCTGCAACTCTTCATCGACCACCGCCGCGAGGTCATCATCCGGCGCACCCGTTTCGACCTGGAGAAGGCGCAGGAGCGGGCGCACATCCTGGAGGGCTTGAAGATCTGCCTCGACCACCTGGACGAGGTGATCAAGACGATCCGAGCCGCCGCCGACACCGACGCCGCCGCCACCCAGCTGCAGACGAAGTTCGGGCTTTCCGAGCGCCAGGCGAAAGCAGTGCTCGCCCTCACGCTGGGCAGGCTGACCAGGTTGGAGCGCGGCAAGATCGATGCCGAGTACGAGGAGGTGATCAAGACGATCGCCTACCTCGAGAGCGTCCTCGCCAGCGACCAGAAGGTCAGGATGCTGATCAAGGACGAGATGGACGACCTCGTCAAGAAGTACGGGGACGACCGGAGGACCGAGGTCACTGACCAAGAGGCGACCGAGCTTTCAGCCGAGGACCTGGTGCCCAAGGAGGAGGTGGTCGTCACCCTCACCCACCGCGGCTACGTAAAGCGCCAGCCGCTGCGCGTGTTCAGAGCCCAGAAGCGCGGTGGAGTCGGCCTGAAGGGGGCGCGACCGACGGCGGGCGGCGAGGCGCCGAGTGGGACGCGCGAGGAGGACTACGCGCTGCATATGCTCACGACCCACACGCACGCCTCGATGCTCTTCTTCACGCAGAGCGGGCGGGTGTTCCAGCTCCGAGTTCACGAGGTGCCCGAGCGCGAGCGGCAGGCCAAGGGCGTGCCGATCAACAACCTCATCGACATCGGGCCGAACGAGCGCATCACGTCGGTCTTCGTGCGCCCGGAAACCGAGAGCGAAGCGCACTACATGCTCATGGTCACCAAGAATGGATACATAAAGAAGACGGCGCTGGCGGAATACGCCAACGTGCGTCGCAACGGTCTGATCGCCATCAACCTTCAGCAGGGCGACGAGCTCGACTGGGTGACGCCGACTCGCGGTACGGACGAGATTCTCATCGCCACCGAGCTGGGCAAGGCGATTCGCTTCAGCGAAGAGGAGGTGCGCGCCATGGGGCGCGACACCCAGGGCGTGATCGGGATCAAGCTCGGCAAGGGCGACGCGGTGGCCGGCATGGCCGCGGTCATTGACGGCGCCGACCTGCTGGTGATCACCGAGCGCGGATATGGAAAGCGCACCCCGGTCTCCGAATACCCGATGCACCACCGAGCGGGCCACGGCGTCTTCACGCTCAAGATCACCGATCGCGTCGGCAAGCTCAAAGCGATGCGCGTGGTCAGCGACCCCGAGGAAGAGGTGCTCGTCATCAGCGCCAGCGGGATGGTGCTGCGGACGCTGGTCGGAGCCATCTCACAGATTGGCCGGCAGACGCAGGGCGTCATCGTGATGCGCCTCGGGCCGGACGATCAGGTCGTGGCGATCGCACCCGTAGCCAGCATCGAGGAGAGCGACTCTAAGGAATGAGCGCCCGCCTACCGCGGTGACAGCGCCAGCCTGGCTCGGAGTCGTCTTGCTTGGCGTGGGGGTCGTGGCCATCGCCATTGAGGGCACGCTGGCGGCCGTCTGGACACGGCGGATATCGCGGCGGGCAGCTGAGCTCAATCGGCGGACACAGTCCGAGGTCGCCTTGATCCAAGCGGACGTCGAGCGCCTCCGGATGGCGCTCGAGGAGTCGCGCGTCCTCTGGCAGCCGTACCGCCGACTGCTCCGATGGCTGATGCATCCGCTCACGGTCGCGCTGGTCCAGTCGTTCGTGCGGCGAAGGACGGCGTCGCGCTGATGCCGAAAGGACCGTCGGAAGGTTTCACTCACCAGGCGGTCGAGGATGCAATCGCTCGCGAGAGGGCCCGCATCGCGCGTGAGCTGCACGATGGAATCGCGACCGATCTCGCGGGCGCGATCTCACTCTTCAAGGTCTACCTGGAGGCCGGCAGGTCAGAGCCCGATGAGAACCTGGCGCACGTCTTCGAGATCATGGAACGCTTGTTGAAGCAAGTCCGAGAGGCGTTGGCCGATCTTCGCCCGGCGCCCATCGGACCAGACGGACTGACAGGAGAGCTGCGCCGCCAGGCTGAGGAGTTCTCTCGCTTGTATGGCATCAGGGTCGAGCTTTCAAGCAACGGCACGGAGGACATGCTCCCGTCGCAGCAGCGAGAGGTCGTGGCGCAGGTGGTGCGCGAAGCGCTCACGAACGTGAGGCGGCACTCGGGATCGTCCATCTGCAGGGTGAAGATGGGCTTCGCGGCGCGCCCCTTCCTCATCGAAGTGTCCGACGAAGGCCGAGGGATGGTCCCGAGCGGCCATGCCGGGTACGGGCTGATGGGAATGAGGGAACGCGCCGCCGGGATCGGCGGGCGCCTCGAGGTGGTCAGCACCGAAGGCCGGGGCACGACCGTCTTCCTGTTCGGGCCGGCCTAAGACCGAGAGCGGAGATCACTCGGCTCGGATCTTGCGAGATCCGATCTCCGAAGCCCCTGGGCGCCCGCTCCCGGCCATCAGGTCGTCTAGGTCCAGGTCACATCCCCAGCTCCCTCCTTCTAATGCCGGTGACCGGAAACGCGAGCTCGTCGGCCTTTACCGATTCGAGCTTGCGGGCGACGCTGTCCACGAGGAGCCGTGCCCTGCGCTCGTCCAGCTGGGTGGCGCGGGCCACCTCGGGCATCGAAAAGCCGTAACTGAGGAGCTGCGCGATCTCTCCCTCCTTCTCGTTCAACCTCGACAGAGGTCCCCGCAGGGCCGACACCAGCGGCGCGAGGGTGAACCCGAGGAGCTGCGCGTAGGCGACGTCGTCCTCCGAATACCAGTGATCTCGACGGCACCCGATGACCAGCAGTCCGATCGGCCGGCGGGCCGGCTCGACCACAGGCGCGTAGAGGATGGACGGCCAGTCGAGCTCCCAGTCGTAGCTGGTGGACGGCTGATTGCTTTCGAGCACCGAGTTCACGACCATCGGGCGCTTCTCGTAAAGCGCTCGGCGGGACAGGGGCATCAAGGGGCGGCTGCGCAGGAGTCGCTGCGACAGCTCGGACGCGGCGATCGGCTGCAGCACCCCACCGCGGAGGTATCCGAGGACCCAGCGGTCGTGGCACAGAGATTCAAGCGCATGACCCAACCGTGATCTCGCCGCGTGCAGGTCCGGGAGCCGGCCCATCGCCGCAGGTTATGGCCGGCCTTGCGCCCTGACCTCAGCCCAGGTTCATCGTTTCCTCAAGAAACCCTGAACCTCTTAGGTTGCCGTGGGGATTGGGGGCGTGACGGCCAAGTTGCTGGTCGTGGAGGACGAGCCTCGTACTGCGGCATTGACCGCGGACGTCCTGCGCAGGGCCGGCTATTCGGTCGACCTTGCGGCGAGCGGGTCGGAAGCGCTCCAGCTCACCCGCTCGGCATCTTTCGATCTGATGCTGCTCGACTACGAGATGCCGGACATGGAGGCGCCCGAAGTGCTGGACAGCCTTCGCTCCGGCGGGGAGAGGCTGCCGTTCCCGGTGATCATCCTGACCGGCGCACGGTTCTCGCCGTCGGACCAGGTGCTCGGGCTTGAGCGCGGCGCGACGGACTACGTCATCAAGGGCACCGACCGCCAGGTGTTGCTGGCGCGAATCCGCGGTGCCCTGAGAGAGCGAGGGCCGGCGAGCGGAGCCGTGGTTCGCGGCCGTCTGCGGGTGGACGCTGCGAGGGGTGAGGCAAGCATTGGCGAGCGGAAGCTGAAGCTGGAACGGCGCCCCATCCAGCTTCTCGAGGTTCTGGCGCGACGGCCGGGCGAGGCCGTCAGCCGGGCAGAGCTGCTCGAGCGCGTATGGGGCAGCTCGTATGCGGGGTTTGAGCACAGCCTGGAGCAGGCGGTCCATCGGGTCCGCGGCGCGCTGGCGGAGCCCGGCTGGATCGAGACGGTGCGTGGAATCGGCTACAGATTCGTCGCCCAACCCTGAGCTGGCGGCGGCGCTGCACCGGCTTCGGTCGGTGCTCGCGCGGCTCAAGGCTGAGCTCGAGGAAGCCGCGCTTGACGGCGTGCCGCCGCCCGCCGATCTGCTCAAGGCTGATTTGGAGGAAGCGCTGGAGCTGCTGGCCGCCGCCGAAAGCGTGATCTTCGGAACCATCTCGGTGCTGGTCGTCGATGACGACGCGCGGCTCGCCGATCTCACGGCGCGTGGCCTTCGCCGGCTGGGCTTCGAGGCGGAGCCCGGCACGATCCTGCGTCCATTGCGTCCGAACGAGGTGGTCGTTTTCGACCTCGGGATCGCACACCGATTGCGGGACACCGAGCGGGCTGCGTTGCGGAGTTCGCGGCCCATCGTGGTGACGGGAGGAGTCGACAGCGTGTCGCGTGCGCTGGCCGCGAGTCTCGACGCAAGCGATTACCTGGTGAAGCCGATCGAGCTGAACGACCTGGCCGCCGCCATCGGCAGGTGGTCGAAGGCTTCGAGGCGCGGAGATCACTAAGCTCTGGACGATGAAGTCATCAGAAGATGGGCTGAGTTATGAAGATGGGCGGCTCGAGCTATCCGATGGCCGCACGCTGGCATGGCGCTGGTGGGGAGAGCCCGACTGGACTCCGGTCCTGCGCCTGCAGGGGACTCCGGGTTCGAGGCTGATCCGGCATCCGCAGCCCTCAATCCAGCAGGGCCTTCGCGTGCGCTACCTCATGGCGGACCGGCCCGGTTTTGGGGGCTCCACCCGGCTGCCGGGCCGCGACATCGCGCAGTTCGCCGACGACCTGGCCGAGCTGCTCGATCACCACGGGATCGGGCAATTGCCAGTGATGGGAACGAGCGGCGGTGGCCCCCATGCGCTGGCGATCGCTGCCCGGCACCCGGAAAGAGTCAAGGCGGTCTCGGTCATCGTCGGCGCTTCACATCTCGAGCCCGACGAGGCAGGCCTGCAGGTGGGCGTGAACGCCGCAGGTTATGTGGCAGCCGGTCAGGGATGGGAGGCGTTGAACAGCCTGCTGGTGGAGGTTCGCGAGCGCCTGCTTGGCCAGGAGGGGATGGCGGGCGTCCTCTCCGATGCTCCCGCCACGGACCGGGCCATCATGGAGGATCGGGCCTGGAAGCGGATCAACCGTGGAAACGTCGCCGAGGCGCTGCGTCAGGGTTCCGAGGGTTGGACCGACGAGTCGATGGCCATCCACGGTGCGTGGGGCTTCGACCTCGCCTCCGTTCGAGGCGGTGTGACCTGGTGGCATGGCGATGACGACAAAAACGCTCCTTTGTCAGCGGCCAGGCGCGCGGCCGCGGAGCTCAAGAAGGTCGACCTTCACGTGTGGCACCAAGAGGGTCACTTCGCGTCCCTCACCTACGACGAAGAGATCGTCCGGGAGCTGCTCAACCGGTCTGAGTAGATGAGACGGAGCTCATCTGCCGAAACAGGTAACATCGCACGCTTGACCCCCGTTACCCATCTGAGGATGCGTCTCCTCCCGCGTCTCATTCATCGGTCAAGGATGCCCATGCGGCTGTGGCCGCTGTGGGTTTCGATACTCGGCGCGCTGGCCGTGCGGAACTCGGCCGTCTACATCACCAACGTGGCAAATCTGTTCGGGCACAACGACTTCCGGCTCTACTACGCGGGGGCGGAGGTGGGTCTCCGTTACGGTTGGTCCGACATCTACGACGCGTCGCTGCACCAGGCGGCGGTGGCAGGGCTTCAGCCGGCTGGACCGTGGTATCCGCTCCTCACGCCTGCGCCGATCACGTGGTTGGTGGCGCCGCTGACGCTGCTCGGCTACCCCGCCGCCTACTGGGTCTGGGTGGCCTTGAGCCTGACCGCCCTCGGCGCGGCCGCCTGGTATGCCCGCCCCCGCCAGCATTCGGCTTCCCTCTACTGGCTCTGGTGCGCAGCCTTGGGACCACTTTGGTTCTCGGCCTTCGAGGGCCAGGTCACGATCCTGGTCGTCGCGGCGATCCTCACCGGATGGCGACTGCTCGAGAACCGGCGCGACCTGCTCGGTGGGGCGATCCTGGCGGTCGCGCTGTTCAAGCCGTACCTGATCCTCCTGATTCCGCTGGCGCTCCTGGCGGCGGGCCGCTTCCGGGCGTTGTTTGGTTTCACGGCAGTAGCTGCAGCTGCCGGCGTCGGAATGCTCGTAACGCTCCACCCAGACGGCATTCACGACTACCTGGTCACTTTGCTGGCACCGCAGGCGGCCGGGGAAAAGATTGAAACGCTCTACTACACGCTGGGCGGTGGGTCGTCGTTTGTGCTGATCGAGTGCCTTGTCGTGATCAGCGTGATCGTCGTTTCGACACAAGCACGCCGAGCCGCGGTGGCGTGGCCCGTCGTCGTCTCAGCGCTCCTGGGCTCATTCCTGCTGGCCGGCTACTGGCACCCACAGGACTATCTCGCCCTGGATGCCGCCGCCGCCATCATGTTGGGGGCCGGCCCGGCGGGGGCCGCGGTGGTGTTCGCGGCGGCGATGGCGATGGTGTGGACCCCCGCGAGCCCGCCTCTGTCGAACCGGGCGATGATCCTGTCGTGGTTGGTCATCGCGATTGCCCTGCTCGGGTATCTGGTGGTTCGAGCGGTGAGGCAGGCCGAGAGTCTGAGGTTTCCCACGAGACAGGCGGCCTGAGCCAGGCCGCCCGTCCACCGTCGTTTGCCGCGGGAGCCGCGCTCAGTCGATGCTAAGCGGCGGACCCAGCAGCGTCATGTCGTACTTCTCGAACAGGGCCGCGATGAGCGACCGATCTGGGTTGGCGCCTCGCGACATCGGTCCCAGCTCCTCATAGAACTTATGTCCGCCTCCAGGCGTGTAGACGACGACGATCTCACCTGTCTGATCTGTCAGGTTCAGAAAAGCATGAGGAACCCTGGACGGGAGATAGGCGAAGCCACCTTCCTCGCAGATGAAGGTCTCGTCTCCGATTCTGACCTTGTAGCGCCCCTTCAGGACTTGGATGGTTTCCTCCTGCTTGTGGTGAACGTGTAGCGGCGGGCCGCCGTGGGGCGCGACCTCGACGATGAAGTAGTCGAATGCCCCGCCGGTGTCCTCGCCAGTGACCTTGAAGATGAGATCGCGACCCGGGCCGGACTGGAGTCGCATGCCCTCCCCGGTCGCCAGGACTGTGTAGCGCGTTGTGGTTGCCATGTCTCGCCCTCCTGAATTTGCCGCAGTAATTAGGCCCCATACTATCTGGGGCCTAGCGAGTTGTCAAGCGCCTTATAATCAGGTGCCAAACTGATGGAATCACCGATCCGGGTCGGCGAGGACTTCGCCAAGGACTACCCAGACGCCAGTGCATCGGCCACGGAGTGTGCGATGAACCTCGCCCGGGCAGGTGACCTGGTTCTCAGCCGCGTTGCGGGGGCGCTTCAGCCGCTCGATGTCAGCCCTGCGGGCGGGCTCGTGTTGGGGATCCTCAAGGATGCCGGCGGGCCATGCCCCCCGAATTACATCAGCGAGCGGTTAATCGTCAGCCGGGCCACCGTGACCGGGGTTCTGGACACGCTGGCGAAGCGCGGTCTGGTGCGCCGGGAGCAGCATCCCACCGACCGGCGCATGGTGCTGGTGCACCTCACCAAGGCTGGGGCTCGCATGGCCGACAGGGTCCGCCGTACAGTCCACCGCGGGGAGGCGGAGTGGATGAGCGCGTTGAACCAGCATGAGCGAGCTCAGCTGATCGAGCTCCTCGGAAAGCTTCAGAGGAGCCTGACCTAATAGTCACTCGACCGGAAGGTTGAGAGTGGTCCGAATCTGCTCAAGTTGGTCATCGCTGAACGAATCCCAAGAGAGACTGAGTTGTGCGCGGCCCGCCTCATCGACTAACAAGATCTTGGTCAGGCCAAAGCGACGCGCTGTTACCCACTTGGCGAGACCGTCGCGATCGCATCGAGTTGACCTCCTCAGTGCGTCGCGCGACTCCACATACTGTGGCCCGACTACGACGCGCGAGTTGATCGCCTTCGCCGTGTAGGGGCCCCCAAAGATCACCAACAAGAACAGAGCAACAGCAGCCCAGCTGGAAAGAGATACTCCGCGAAAGACGACCAAAACCAAAGTTAACGGCACGAGCAATAGCACGATGCTGGGGCGCCTGACGCGTTTTGCCCAGTCCGGTGCCAGGAGGCGGGGCGATGACCGAATGACTAAATTGCCATCCATCAAGTTGGCGCTTGCACCCTACCTCTCAAGTTCCACCCGAGCGGAGGTCAACTGGCGAATGGCGGAAGCATCATCGTGAAGATGGCGCCACGCCGACTTCCTTCGTAAATCAATTCGCCTTGGTGCTCCCGCACGACGCCGAAAGACATGAACAAGCCGAGCCCGGTCCCGCCTTCCTTGGTCGTGAAGTGGGGTTCGAAGAGGCGGTGGCGGTTCTCGTTGGGGACTCCAGGACCGTTGTCCGCGACGCTCACGTACGGCCAACCGTTGCTCCGCCGACCCGTGTGCAGCTCTACGCGGCCATTGATCGGAGCCGCATCGATCGCGTTGTTGGCTAGATTCGTGATCACCTCTCTCAGCAGCAGCGGGTCGGCCCTCACCTTGACGTCCTCGGACGATTCACGGACTGCAAGCTGCACCTCCTTGGGTCGTGCTCGTGGCCGGGCCATCGCCACGGCGCGGGTGACCAGTTCGTTGAGGTCGACCGGGTTCATTGAGTAGCTGACCCTCGGGGTGGCGCCTTGAGCGAGGTCGCGCAACACGGTCACGGCGTCGTTGGCCGCGGCAGTCGCGGTTTCCAGACTCTCTCGATCGATCGGATCAAGGCGGCGACCGTCGATCTCCTTGAGGTAACCGACTGCGGTGGCGACGTGGTTGCGAAGATTGTGGACGACCCCCTCAACTGCGCGGCTGTGGAAGAGGTGGCGGTCAGCGTCCGAGAGTTCAGATTCCAGGACACGTCGAACACGACGGCCGGAGATGGTGTCAGTCAGCGCGAGGGCCAGGACACAAACGATCGTCGCCAGAAAGTAGCCGAGCGCAGTGCCATCCAGGACGTAGCTGATCACGAGCGCGGCAAGCGAAAAGTAGGCAAACGCGACGAAGAAAGACGGATTGAATGTCCGAGTCGCCACCCTTAACGGGTCGACTCCACTCCTCACGCCTAATGCGAGCGTGATCAGCACGAGATTCGTGGCGGTGCACACAGCGACTACCGCCAACCTGGAGGCGAGCATCGGAAAATGGCTCGGGAGCATGGCGGCTCGAAAAAGCGCACCGACGCACGCCATCGCGGCCGATGAAGCCGCATTAACTAGGATCGCAAATGGCCCTCGCTTCAGAAAGGACGCCGACGAGGCAATTCCCACAAACGTCGCGTCCGCTGGACTCAACAGCAGGGCCGACGAGAAGACCGCGATTGCATTGAGGCTCAGCCGCCCCAGCCCAATCGGCACCTGTGGGACATTGAGGAGCGCGGCAGCAAGGCAAAGGTAGGCAATCTCGAGAGTCGAGTCTGACCCCGTGGCAAAAGTGCTACCAAATGCGATATTAAGTGCCAGGACAACTGTCGCCAGCGCCGCCACGTAACCGTATGACAGGGCACTTCCTCGCATGTTCTTCTTGTTAAGCTGCAAGTATCGCGAAGGCGGATCCCGCACGAAGGCCGTTTCGAGTGCTCGTCGTCGATGACAGCCTGCTCCCACGCGCGGCGGCCCGCGCGATGCTTAGTGGCGCGGCCGACCTCCAATTGGTGGGTGAGGCGTCGTCGGGACCGGAGGCGCTGCGATCCGTGGCCGCACTCAAGGCGGACCTAGTGCTAATGGACGTTCATATGCCTGACATGGACGGCCCAGCCACTGCCAAAGCGCTGATTGGTCTATATCCTGAAATCAAGGTAGTAGCTTGGACCGTCTCTGAATCGAGCGATGACCTGCTCCGAATGATGAAAGTGGGCTGCTCGGGCTATGTGCTGAAGGACGTCGGCCCGACTGAACTGCATCGTGCCCTCTTATCCGCGATGCGGAGCGAGAGCCCGGTTCCTCGTCGGATGATTCCCGATGTCCTTAGACGGGTGGCGGAATCGAGCCCTCTCCTGACGGCCCAACCGATCCGTCTAACGACTCGCGAAATGGACGTTCTTCGAGGAGTGGCTAAGGGGCATACGACCAAGCGGCTGGCTAAGGACCTCGGCGTATCAGCTCCATCTATTGAGACTCACCTCCGCCACATTTTCCAGAAGCTGGGAGCAAGCAACCGAGGTGAGGCAGTCAGCACGGCTCTGAAGATTGGATTGATTACGCTAGCCGACTTGTAGCGTCATCAATTTCCATAACAACGCCTACTGGGTTTCCATCGCGTCGACTATGGAATTTGACGATTTCCCTCCACCCCGGCGTCCGGGACACTTGGAGCACCACCAAAGTGACTTGGAACTGGGCGACAACGACTTAGGGAAATCTCAGGGGATAGGAGGAAGCCAAGATGGTGCGCATGTTCAAGCGACTGCTGCGGAGCGGAAACCGGCCGCGGGTAGTCGGACTCTGGGTCGTCTAACTAATCTCAGCTAACTCGTCGTCAAAGGCCCGCTAGTGCGGGCCTTTCTGCTTTGGTTGAACTTCCTGTAACTTGGGCTCTGACTCCACGCCAGAAGCATAGAATTCCAGCGTCTTGCCGCCTTTTCGAGCGCTTGCCTGGCCGGCGCGAGTCTATCTAGTAGCCGTCGTCATATGTGGCGTCGGGATGATCCCGCTGGCCCTTCTGCTCAATTTCGGACTAACTCCAAATGTGCTGCCGACGCTCGTATACCTCGCGGTTGGAACGCAGGTTGCCGTTCTTAGACCGATCCGTTGGAAGTCTGGGCATCACCTTGTTGTAGATCCACTCCTGATTGCTACGGGTTTGGTGGCGCCAGGAGCCGGAGTCGGACTGGTTGCCTGGCTGGCGACATTCGATGGGCGCGTGCCACCGCGATCAATTCACTGGTGGGGTTTCTTCTACAACCGCGCAATGATGGCCGCCATCCATGTACTGCCTTCTATCGCTGTCGCGCACATCGGACCACCGGTGCTTGGGGAAACAGCGTGGGAGAACTGGTGGGTCATACCGGTTCGCACGGTCACCTATGTGGTCGCGGTCTTTGGGTTGAACTACATGAGTACCGCGTTGCTCTTTTCTCTTATCCAAAAGAAGCCATTCTGGGTGACGCTATTCGACAACGTAGGACTCTCGTCGATGCTCGCGACACTGACGATCAGTTTTGCCGGCGGAATTCTCTATCTGTTACTTCAAGCGAAACCGTTTCCGGTGGGCTATCTAATAGCACCGGCGCTGTTCGGCTTTGTATTGGCAACTCGTGGAACCATTGCGGATGTCCAGCGGCAGACGGTACTCAAGGATCAGACCCTGGACCTTGCGGCGCAGGCCCTCGACGCTCGAGACCGGTATACCGAGTCTCATTCAATACGCGTGTCGGAGATGTCCGGTTTGCTTGCGGAGCACCTAGAGCTCGCCAACCGGGACGTAGAGTTGGTGCGTACGGCCGGCTCCCTTCATGACCTCGGCAAGATCGGGGTTAGAGACGACATCCTTAACAAGGCCGGACCTCTAAACGAGGAAGAGTGGGAGGAGATGCGCCGGCACCCGGATATAGGCGCCGACATGATCGCTCAACACTCGGCTCTAGCTGAGGTCGCACCACTGGTGCGTCATCACCACGAGCGATGGGATGGTAGTGGCTATCCCGCTGGACTCACAGGCGACGCCATTCCTTATGGTGCGCGCATCCTCTCGGTCGCCGATTCGTTTGACACGATAACCGGTACCCGCCTGTACCGCAGGTCGCTCATGACCCCAATCGAAGCTGTCGAAGACATCAGCCGGCGTGCCAACCACTGGTACGACCCCAATGTTGTCGATGCGCTCCGCGAGATTCACGGTCTGAAGCCTCTTGAGGTTGAGCACCGTCCGGACGTCCCGCGCCAGATCACCGCCCTTCGCGTCCTTCGATCGAATCCAGGCTTCAATCAACTGATCACCGCCATCGCTATTTCGTCGCTGGGCGACCCGCTCACCCAGGTCGCCACGCTGGTCACGATCTTCGCGACGACCCATGACCCACGCCTCGTCGCCCTCGGTCTTGTGGTTCAGGCGTTGGGCACCGTTCTGATGAGTGCGATCGTCGGTGGTGCGGCTGACAGGCTCCCACGGCGGAGCCTGGTTGTCGGCCTCGAGCTCTTGCGCGCGGGCATGCTTGTCGCCACGGCGTTCATTCTGACGATGTCACGCTGGTGGCTGATCATCCCCATCCTCTTTTGTCTTGCCTGCATCAATGCAATCGTGCAGCCCGCTCGGCAGGCGGCGATCCCCTCGCTCGTCCCCTCTGGCCAGGTCGGCAAGGCGAACGCCATCGTCGCCGCCACGAACATGCTTGCGGGTGCCGTTGGTTTTGCGTTGGCAGGTGGGCTGCTACTCATTTTCCAGCGCCCGAACGAACCACCTAACTTCCTCTTTGTCGCGGACGCCGTCACATTCGCCGTAGCGGCGGCGATCGTGCTTCGCATACCGAGTCTCGGTGGCGGTGCCATGCAGACTTCAGTGGCCGGCGCGCTGGCTCGCAGCTGGGCCGTCGTGGCCGCCAGACCACACCTGGTGGTCGGAGGCCTGGCGGCCTTCCTGATTCCCATCAGCTTTCCGGCGACACTTGCCCTGGCCTTCAGGATGTCCGCGTCGGGCGGCGGACAGATCTACTCCATCCTCGAGCTCGTGTTGTCGCTTGGAATCTTCGCCGGCTCTGTGTTTGTGTCCGGCCTGCGATCAATTGGAACAATGAGGACGGTTGGCAGTGGGCTGATGCTTACCGGCCTGTTCTCCATCGCCATTTGGTTCAGCACCATGCTCCTGGCATCAAGCCCCCCAGCAGCCCTGTTCCTAGTTGTTGGACTCGCGCTATTTATAGCGTCCATAGGAAATCCTGTGTATGCGATAGCCAACCAGACCGCGGTGCTCGAGGCGGCAAACCCGTCGAACCGGGGCAGCTTGATGGCCACGCGTTTTGGCGTCGTCCAGACTGCCAGCATCGTCGGAACTGCCGCTGGCGGATTCATCACGGAGGTATTCGGCCCAGGCGCGGCGTATGGGGTGCTCGGCTTTGGTTTGGTTGTGCTTGCGCTGTACGCCATGGCCAGCGGAACGGGTTCAGCGGACTCGATGGACGACGAAGAGTACGACGAGCCGCCTCTCCAGCGGGCCAAGATCTAAACCGGCTCGACGGTTGATCTTCCTCGTCATACTGCGGTAATTGCAAAACGTGCGTGCCAGTCATTCCGGAGCGGCTCACGAGAAGGAAGCAGCGA
>JBIOJB010000009.1:0-42625 GCA_044450465.1 Candidatus Dormibacterales bacterium
ATACGCGGGCATGTCCGTGAAGCCGACCATCACCGCGGCGATGACACTCGCGGGAGCTCTGTCCGGAGTGGCCGGCGCGATGCTCGTCTTCGGCAGTATCTCGCACCGCATGGTGACCGACGGCAGCCTCACCGGCTTCACGGGCAACGCGGGGTTCAACGGGATCGTGGTTGCCCTCTTCGCCGGTCTGCATCCCATGTGGACCATCGTCACGGCATTCTTGTTCGCGGGCCTGCTGGTCGGCGGGACTTCGATGCAGGTCACAACGGGCATTCCCTCCGACCTGGTGACGGCGATCAACGGCCTCGTCGTCGTTCTCGTGGTGTCCGTGGAGTACATGCGCCGCCGCGCCAGGGCTCGCGCACGGATGGTCGAGGGCCCGCCAACCGTGGCCGCATCGGTGATGCAGAACGTGCACACGTGAGCCAGTTTTTCACTGCCGCCGTGCTCACCGCCACGGTCGTCTCGGGCATCCAGCTCGCGACACCGTTCCTGCTGGCCGGCCTGGGCGAGACCATGGGTCAGCGCAGCGGCGTGGTCAACCTCGGCGTGGACGGGATCATGCTGCTCGGCGCGTTCGGCGCTTACTTCACTGCCCTGAAGACCGGCAGCCTGGGGCTGGCCGTGGCGACCGGCATCGCGATCGGTCTGGTCATGGGGCTCCTGACGGCGTTCGTCAGCGTCACGCTCAAGGCGGAGCAGGGGATCAGCGGAATCGGGGTCTTCCTGTTCGGCCTCGGGCTCACCAACGTCCTCTTGCTAAAGCTGTTCCCCTCACCCGAAACGATGGCAGCACTGCCCACGGTGAAGATCCCGCTGCTCGATCGTATTCCGGCCCTCGGGACGGTGTTCTTCGAGCAGAACTGGTTGGTCTACCTCGCCTTCCTTCTGGTGCCCGTGCTGACGTTCGTGCTCAACCGCAGCACTTACGGCCTGAAGATCCGGGCGGTCGGTGAGAACCCAGCCGCGGCCGACACCATTGGGGTCAGCGTCGCCAAGATCCGCTACTCGACTGTACTCATCGGGTGCGCACTTGCTGGGCTGGCCGGAGCCACTCTCGTGCTGCTCATCGGCATCTTCCAGCAGGACCTGACCAACAGCGAAGGATTCATCGCCGTCGCCCTGGTGTACTTCGGCGCCTGGCGGCCCATTGGCGTGATGGCGGGATCTCTGCTTTACGGCATGGTCGGGTCGGTCGTGCTCACCTGGAAGACGCTGGGGATCATCCCCCTCTCCGCATCCGACATCGCCGCTATGGCTCCGGCGGTCATCACCGTGCTTGCTCTGCTGTCCGTAGCGCGACGGTTCAGGCAGCCGGCTGCACTTGGCAGGCCATACGAGCGGGGGGCATGACGTGAGCGCACAACTTGTTGCCGGCAGCCCGGAGTATTCCGTTGTCACAAGGAGGACAACATGAGACACACTTCTTTCCGCCATTTCGCCGTTGTCCTGATGGGCGCGGTGGCTCTGGTCGCGGCCGCGTGCGGCTCGAGCAGCACCACGACGACGACCTCGCCCACGGTCCAGACCCTCAAGGTGGCGCTGATCGAGCCAAGCTTGAGGAACGACCTGGCGTTCAGCCAATCGATGTATGCGGCCCTGCAATCGCTGGTGGGTCCGATGAATCTGCAGATCCAAGTCTCGGACAACCTATTCAACGTCTCTGATGCCGCCAACGCGATGCACCAGTACGCGGCCCAGGGCTACAACCTTGTGATCGCGCACGGTTCCCAGTACGGTGGCACCATCCAGCAGCTCGCCCCGCAGTTCCCCCACACCTCATTCGCGTGGGGCACGGCAGGCGTGACTTTCGGGCTGCCCAATGTGTTCGCTTACCAGGCGAACTCGCAGGAAGGCGGTTACGTCGAGGGCTACGAAGCTGCATTGCTCAGCAAGTCACACGTCCTCGGCGTGCTCGGGCCGATCGACGTCGGTGACGCGCATCTTTACGTGGTGGGCTTCAAGGCCGGAGCACAAGCAGCCAACCCGCAGGTAACCGTTCACGTGAGCTTCACCGGGTCCTTCAGCGACAACACGCTGATGGCCACCGCAGCCACGTCATACGTTTCCGAGGGTGCCGACGTGCTCACCGGGACCTCGCAGTCAGTCGTCGGGGCGATTGGGGTCGCGAAGACCAAGAATGTGGCATGGTTCGGAACCCAGTGGGACCAGTCGAGCCTGGCCTCCAATAACGTCGTCGCGAGCCAGGTCTATGACTGGTCCGGCGTCCTGACCCAGATGGTCACTGCGATCCGTGGCGGCGTGCTGGGTGGGGCAACCTACACGATCACGCTGGGCAACAACGGCGAAAAGATCACCTACAACTCCGGCTACGCGCTGGACCCGTCGATCAAGACGGCCGGCGACGGAATCGTCACGAAGATCGAAAGCGGGGCCATCACACCCCCGACCGACTGAGGTTACCAATGTCGTCAGGGATCATGGTTGAGCAGCGGTTCGAACAGGAACCGCTGCTCGCCATGCGCGGCATCACCAAGCACTTTCCAGGCGTGGTCGCCAACGACGAAATCGACTTCGACGTACTGCCCGGCGAGATCCACGCGCTGTTCGGCGAGAACGGCGCCGGCAAGAGCACCCTGATGCGCATCCTGTATGGCTTGTACCGCCCGGACGCCGGAGACATCCGACTGCACGGTCGCTTGGTACAGATCGCTTCGCCCGCAGCTGCCATCCAGAACGGCATCGGCATGATCCACCAGCACTTCATGCTGGTGCAGACCCTGACGGTGGCCGAGAACGTCGCTATCGGGTACAAGTCATCCCGCGGTCCGTTGACCGATCTCGACCGGGTGTCGAATCACATTCGAGAGCTGTCGGAGACCTATGGCCTCCGCGTCGACCCTAATGCTTACGTCTGGCAGCTGTCGGTCGGTGAACGGCAGCGAGTCGAGATTATCAAAGCTCTCTACCGCCAGGTCCGACTGCTCATCCTGGACGAGCCGACGGCGGTGCTCACCCCACAAGAGGTCCATGACCTCTTCATCGTTCTCAAGCAGATGGTGCGCAACGGGCTGTCGCTCGTCTTCATCTCACACAAGGTCAACGAGGTCCTCCAGCTGTCCGACCGCATCACCGTGCTGCGGGGTGGACGCAAGATCGCGACAGTGCGCGGGGCCGAGGCAACCCGCGATGAGCTCGCGACGATGATGGTCGGTCATCAGGTCGCGGCTGTCGAGGTGCCGCCGGACCGTCATCCTGGCGATGTCCAGCTCGCGGTCGACGATCTTCAGGTCACGAGTGACCGCGGTCTCGAAGCGGTCCGAGGGCTGTCGTTGCGGGTCAATTCTGGCGAGATCGTCGGGATCGCGGGCGTCTCCGGCAACGGGCAGCGCGAGCTCGCCGACACGATCGCCGGTCTACGGAAACCGACGAGCGGTTCGGTAAAGATCGGCGGGAATGAGGTGACCGGTCGGAGACCGGCCACGCTCCGTGCCTCAGGACTCGCGTACGTGCCAGAGGAACGGATGCGAGACGCGGTGATCGGCGACTTCACGGTCGCCGAGAATCTCATCCTCGTCGACAGCTCGGGGCGATCCTTTGCGCGGTGGGGCTTCCTCCGCAACCGCGCAATCCGAAGGCATTGCGAAGAGCTCGTGAAAGAGTTCGACGTGAGGACCCCTGGCCTGGACACGCTGGCCGGTCACCTGTCCGGTGGGAACATCCAGAAGCTGATCATGGCGCGTGAGCTTTCTGGCTCGCCAAAGGTTCTTGTAGTTGCCCAGCCTACGCGCGGCATCGACGTTTTGGCGTCGGCATACATCCATGAGCGGCTCATCCGGCAGCGGGACGCCGGGACTGCGGTTCTGCTCATCTCTGAGGACCTCGAGGAGTTGATGAGCATCTCGGATCGGATTCTGGTGATGTTCGAGGGCAGGGTCACAAACGAGGTCGACCCGCGCACGACGACCCGCGAGGCGATCGGGCTGATGATGGCCGGCGTGTCGGGCTGCTGACGCCACCGGCCGAATCTGAATTCAGAAAGTCGTGCCGGGGAGCCTTCCCGGCTCGAAACGTGGTCTTTATCGGTCGGCCACATTAGATCAGCGTTCGCTGTCCCGACACTTCAGTCCGGATATGGTTGACACCTACCCGGATTGGTGCCGATGCTGTCGTGCCTCAGCGCCTCCTCAGGCCTCTATTGCAGGAGGCTTTCAGATGTTTACAGCGATCCACCTTCTACCCGACCCCAAGGCCCATCCGTTGCCGACTTTGTGGAGTCGTTTCAACTCGCGTTCTGCCTGGGGCGGCGATGATCCGGATCGTCTCCTCACGCGGGTGCGCAGCGCAGCCAGCCCGTCGATCGCTATCCGTAAGCGGACGACTGAATCTGCAGTGGCGAACAGACGCGTGTCCTGCTGGACTGCTTTCCGGGACATCGGGGAGCTGGACTGGGTTCTGGACCCATGGCCCTCAATTCGTCACGAATCACGGCATGCAATCTCCGCGTGGTGTGGAGTCGTTTCCCGGCTCGTAAGACACCCCTCCAGACGTGGACCTACACGGAGAGGTCGTGGTCCGCGGAGGACTTAGTCATTGCACGAGTTGGGCCTCAGCAACCCTATGCCTCGCAGCCTCGTCCACCATTGACAGGAGTGAGCGCCAGCCGCCTGCCGTTGCATAAGCTAAGCGCGCTCGGCAGTCGGGTTGGAGGAATGGAAGTGGGGAGCTCGGAAAGCGACTATCAGCTTGGTGCCGACCCTATAGAGCTCGAGCGGCTGAACCGCCAAGGTCGGGTGCTGGCGCCTGCGACGCGGACGATCCTACAAGCGGCCGGTGTACGCACCGGGATGCGTGTTCTAGACCTGGGCTCTGGCATGGGGGACATGGCCTTTGTTGCCGCCGAGCTGGTTGGGCCGACCGGAGAGGTCCTGGGGATCGATCGGGCCCCCGAGCCAGTCGCCAAAGCCAACCTTCGGGCACGCCAGCACGGCCTGGCCAACGTGCGGTTCTTGGTCGGCGATATTCAGGACCGGGCTCCCGGCGGGCCATACGACGCGATCGTTGGGCGCCTTGTGCTCATGTACGTCCCTGATCCTGCAACCGTGATCAGAACGCAGGCCAGACTGCTGCGCCCGGGCGGTGTTGTCGTGCCCATCGAGTTCGATCTCTTCAGCGCGCGCTCGATTCCCGCAACGCCGCTGGTGGCGCAGGCCCTGTCGTGGTTGATCGAGGCGTTTAAGCGAACAGGAATTGACCCGGCGCTCGGCCCGCGGCTGTGGACGATCCAGCAGGAGGCGGGTTTACGACCCATCGGGATGATTGGCGTGCAGCCCCACTTTGGACCCGACGACCCGGAAGGCCCCGCAATACTTGCCGGCATCATCCGGACAGTTGCCCCGCTAATGGAGCGTTCAGGCGTAGCCACTGCCGCTGAAGTGGGAGCAGACACGCTCGAGCAACGCCTGAGCGACGAGCTTCGGACCTCCGCATCGGTTTTTGCCCATCCCATGCTGATGAGTGCGTCGGCGACGAGGGACGAGGGGAGTCTCACTTAGGGCCGGGCCCTGCGAAGGGGAGATTCCTTTCACCTTTCCACGCCACGTAACACCCCGCCAAAGGCGCGGCCTCCGTTGGTGGCCGGACCACCGTTGGTGGTGGTGATGACCAGATACGGGAACGCGCCGCCCACAAAACTGAGGATGAACGCGTCGACCAGGTAGCTCAGGGTTCGGATCCCGAACCCAGCAGTTGCGCCGGGCGGCGGCGCCCCGATCGCGGAATGGCTCACCGGCCGTTCTGAACAAAGATGGACCAATTCGCCGGCATCGAATCCTCCGAGACCCAGGTGACATGGATGGCACCTGTGCGGCTCAGCGCGCCCGGCAGCAGCATAAGGCCAGTCGCTGCGTCGTCAGGATCGCCTGGCTCGTGCGTGTGATACGTGCAGGTGACTTCCATAGCTCTTTTCAAGCGAGTGCTGATCCCGATTGGAGCGGCGGTTGGAGGGAGGCAGTGAGGAATAGCCGGGCGTCGCGCTGACGCCCATGTCAGTCAGAACCAGGACGAAAGCCAGCATCGGTCGCGCCAGCAGGAAGACGACAAGCCACTCGTACGCGCTGGATGCCCCCAGGGCGATGCAGGCGCCTGTGGTCACACCGATCGCCAGGCGGATGACGCCGGCCGCAACCTTCCCCCCAGTGGGCTGCCTGAACTTATTGCGTCGGCCACGCGCGGAGAGCGCGAGGATGTGCAGGACCGTGAAAACCAACGCAAGGCCCCCTTCGATGCGAATCGCGATGGTGCCGCTGCCCGTCGTGTCGGCGAGTGGAATCGTGACAAGAACCAGGAGCGCGGTGGCCAGACCCATCTCGGGAATCTGGCGCAGCCGATAGGCGTCGACCGGTCTCAACTGGTCGCCGCGTCGAAAAGCGGAGACCAGACCTGAGAATCCAGCCAGCGTCACGCTCAACCCGGCAATCGAAAACAGGAAACCCAGCTGCGGGATTGATCCACTCGCCATTTCGGTATTGCCTCCTAATGCCCGGGAGGGGGTCCCGGAGGGCCGAGGACCTCGAATCCGTTTCGCTTCGCGATCGGAGCTAGTCGAGCGATGTCGGGGTGGCCCTCCATCGGGGGCGGTACAACCCGTTCGGGAGCCGGCACACCGACCTCCCGCAGGAACCCCTCGAACTGCATCGGGGCGAAACCGACCAGCGCCCGCGCTCCGCCCGCGTCTGCATAAAAGGTGTGTGGCACAGCTTTGGGACCGAACGCGAACGAGCCGGCCTTGAGAGTCAGGCGCGCATCCCCGACCCAGAAGGTCATCGAGCCCTCGAGGACGTAGAACCACTCGTCTTCCTCGGGGTGAACGTGCCAGGGCGAACCGATGCCCTCCGGTGCGACGATCTCGATCAGGCCGTACCGGCCCCCCGTGTCCTTGCCGCTGATCTTGATCGTCTGGAGCATGCCGAGCAGCCAGAACGCCTCGCCTTCCTTGTCATCCAGCGCGTACCCGAGCTGCGCTCGCTCCCCAGTGATGGTGGCCATCTGCGTGTCGCTCCATTCCTATGGTTGATATGATTAGCAACGGTCCATAGTGAAACAGTTGCCTATCGAACTATCGCAGACAGAACAAGCTTTGTCAAGCCCTTCTCCCGAGCGCCTGCAGGCCTGGCGGCTCTTTTTTGAGAGCGCGCTGGCGCTACAGGACGTGCTCGATACGGAACTCGAGCAAGCCGTGGGCATCTCGCAGCGCTGGTACGACGTCCTCGTTCATCTCGATGAGGCGCCGGAGGGCATTCGCATGAACGAGCTTGCGGAACGGATCCTTTACAGCAAAAGCGGCTTCACCCATGTGGTTGACCGAATGGAAGAGGGTGGGCTCGTCCGCCGCGTCCGGCCGGCACACGATCGGCGTTCGATCCTGGTCGTACTGACCGCCGCGGGCACCAAGAAGCTGGGCGAGGCCCGCCGCCACCACCGGCATGGAATCGAGCGGCACTTCTCGCAGCACCTCACCGACGCCGACATCAAGGTCCTCACCCGCGCGTTCGAAAAGCTCAGCGCACATGCACGTCCGATCCGCCAAGGTCGGATGGGCGACTCGAAGAAGCCCGCTGGCTAAGCTGCTAGCCGTCCACCGCGGCCACCATCGTCTCTGTAACGCGAACCGAGGTCGTTGGAAGGCAGAAAATCGGGATGATGCCGTCGCGGCTCTGGTGAGCAGACCCGCGATGGCGGGTGGAACTGCGAGCAGGAGAATGGATCGACGTGGCTGACGCCTAGGGCTCGCATACAAGCCGGTCAGTTGCGGTTCGGAACGGGCCAGCTCGATTGGCCATCTCACCAAAAGAGCAAGGTTCTGCCGCCCAGATCGATAGAGGACTCAAGGGCCGCCGATCACACGGTGCCATTTGATCCGCGGCGCCCCGGAGGCATACGTCGATGGACGCGACCCGAACCGCCATTCTGCCCGTAGCCCGAGCAGGGGTAATAGCCACGGGGATCGCCCTCTTGTCGCTGGCGATAGCTTCGATCCCCGCCGCCGCCGCGACAGTGATCGGATCGGCAACCGGCAACTTTGCGTGCGGCGCAGGAATCGACACGGTCCAGCTGTCCACCTCCGGCGGGACCAGCTACGCCGTTCCGGCCGGGGGCGGCGCGATCACGTCGTGGAGCACGCAGGTCGGCGCGATAACCGGTCAGGCAGCACTGCTCGTTTGGCGACCGACTGCAACCTACGGCACCCTGACCCTTGTTGGAGAGAGCCCGCACGTTGCTCTCACTGCCAACGCCCTCAACACCTTCAATCTCACCACACCGATCACGGCTCAAGCCGGCGACGTACTCGGCCTTCGAGTCGAGAGCCAATCCATCTGCATTCAGTCGCCTGGCGTCGCCACCGGTGTGATTGGGTTCAAGGCTGGGACAACTCCCGCAGTCGGCGTGACCGCGACGTTTTCAGTTGATCCCCTCAGCCTGACACTCGACGTTTCGGCGACCTTGGGGACGGTAACGCCGGTGCCGCCGCCGCCGCCGCCGGCGCCACAGTGCCACGAGCGCGACTCGGAACACGGTTCAGAGCACTCCGCGCCAGCGGGGCATACGGGCGCCCGCTGTGACGACTCACGCAAGTCACGTGAAGGCCACGCCTCGGAAGGTGGCCGCGGCCACAGCGCTCAGGACTGATCGCCTAAGGTCGGTGGGTCGAGTGCGCCTCGGCCCACCACCACCGAATGACTCGAACCTGAGTGATGGTGCAGGGACGCACCGGTGGAGCAGCAGCACTGAGGCTGGGCACAGGTCCGAGAGAGGACTAGAGAGTCCGCGCCCGTCGCAAGGCCACGAGATTTACAGCGCGATGCGCCCCTCGAGGAGTTGGTTTGAATCCACCGCCGTCCACATGCGGCCTCAATCAGTGGATGGCTCTTGTCACGGAAACTATTGCCCACCAAGGTCCCTCCAGCCGTTCCAGCCCTTCGGAGCGATGCCGGAATGCATGCTCATCCGAATTGGCCCCTCGGCAGGAATTCTTCCCGTGGCCCGGGTCTACGTTTAGTGCGGCCTCCGCAGCGGCCGGCCAACACGCTCGCGTGCCCGGATCCGGGCGCTAGCATCGCTTGATGCGCGTTCGTTGGCCTCATCGGAGGCACCAGCTGGGAATCCACCGCGGTGTATTACCGGTTGCTGAACGAAGAGGTCAGGCGTCGCCTTGGCGGTTCACATTCGGCACGAATCCTAATGGTGAGCCTCGACGGTGGCGACCTAGAGGAGTTGATGAGCGACGATCAATGGGATGAGGTCTGCGGCCGTGTGGTAGATGCGGCGCGATCGCTCGAGGCAGGAGGTGCGGACATGGCCTTGATCTGTTCCAACACAAACCACCAATGTGCTGAAGCTGTGGAGGCGTCGGTCGGGCTGCCGCTGGTTCACATCGCCGATCCGGCAGCAGACGCGGTCAGGCAAGCCAATATCCGGCGTGTCGGTCTTCTAGGGACGCGGTACACGATGGAGCGGGGGTTCCTGCGCGACCGGCTGGAGGCTCGTGGCCTTGAGGTGATTGTCCCGGGTGAACCCGACCGCACCACAATCCACGACATTCAGTTCAAAGAACTGGTCTTCGGAAAGCGATTGGACAGCTCCCGGAGCGCATTCATCGACGTGATCGACCGTCTTGTAGGTCAGGGCGCCGAGGGGGTGATCCTAGGGTGCACCGAGTTCGGGATGCTCATCGGCGCCGGCGATACGTCTGTGCCGCTATTCGACACGACGGTGCTGCACGCTAAGCGAGCAGTCGACCTCGCACTAACGCAGTGACGATGCCGTGCCATGCGGCTAAGAAGGCTCACCTCAATTTGAATTTCTCGCGCCGGCGTATGGCTGAAACGCACTTGACGGATGGCAAGCCGAGATCTAGACGGTTGTTGGCACGGCGTTCAGGCTGATCTTCCGCGAAGTAGGTGGTTCGAGTCCACCGCGGCCCCCTTCGATTCGGCGCCCTTACATAACGCGAACCGAAATCGCCCAGACGCCATGACCCGGTGGGGTTCAGTACTGAAAGAGGGTCAAGTTGTTGCGCTCGAAGACGACCATTCCGTTTGCTCCCACAACAAACAGGTCGACGGGGGCAAAGCCACCCGTCTGGGGGTACGCGGGATCGAGAACGCCGACGGCCATGTGCGAACCGCCCGGCTCGGGGAACGCCTGCCAGTACTTGAACTGGTCATTGGGGCAGGACCAGATTGTGTGGCTCGTACGCCAGTCCACGATGCTGGGTCTGGCCCCGAAGCTGCCCGCGACGACAGCGAGCGTTCCGTCCCACGAGAACGCGAACACTTCATCGGGAGTCGTCCCAGCAACAGAGCCGTCCCGGCCGTAGATTGTCGTCGGCGAGCCTGGTGCCGGGCTCAACGCGACGTACTGGCCGTCGTGCGAAGCGACGATCCACGCGCCGCCGCCGCCGCTCCAGAGGATTAGGCCGCTGGAGAGCTGAATGACCCAGAAGTCGACGACGCCGAGACCTTGGCCACCTGCTTCGTAGACGACCGCACGATCGGCGGCCGGACTGCAGGCCATGACCACCGGACCGCCGGCCATGAGGCCGGCACCCGCGATGGTGCCCACTTGAGCGACATTGCGCGGCGCCTGTCCTGGCTCCCCGATCTGCAACATCCCAGGGCCCGTAACATCCCGCGCCTTGGTGCGCACGATGTTGCAGAAGTGGACCCCGTCGTCTGCCCAATACACGGGGTTTGCAACCGTGCCGTCGACCACTGCGCCCCCTCGGTCGCGCAGGTCGGTCACCGTGGAGTAGAGAGTCCCTTGTGGATTGCCCGAGCCACCCTGGTTGACGCCAATACCCACTTTGCCCGACGCCTTGTCATCCCATGTGACACCATCGAGCTGGTCGAAGCTTGCAGGGTCGTGATATAGGATCACCGGGGCGGAGTCCGGGACTTGGATCGAGCTGGTCAGCGGAGTCGGAGATACCGGTGCCGATGGGATCGGCGTTTGTCTCGCGGTGGGACTGCTCGCCTGACCGCATGAAGCGACTAACGCTACGCCGATGGCAAGCAGGAGCTCGCGCATGCTGTCAATTGATTAACTTGACCCGCGACGGGCGGTTACGCAAGAGGCTTTCTGCCTCACGCGTTTGGGCCTGCGGTCCCGTAGCTCGATCCTAGAACGCAGCACGGTGACTTCTCAGTTCGCGTTACGGAAACTACCGGCCACCAAATGACGCTTTGCGCCTCTGGCCCCGGTCATGTAAGCCCGATCGAGTGGAGCTGGCCGTAGGGTTAACCTCTGAGTGTCGATGTGGAGAGCTCGATGAAAGCGGTCGTCTGCGACCGATATGGGCTGCCGGACGTACTGCATCTTGAAGACGTGGCACGGCCGATCCCCAAGGACGACGAGGTCTTGATCAAGGTTCACGCGACGACAGTCACTCGCACCGACTGCGGGTGGCGCGACCCAAGGCCGTACTTCTTCGTTCGCATTTTTGTCGGTCTTCTGAAACCGCGGCGCCCGATCCTCGGGATGGAAGTGGCGGGTGAGGTTGTGGCAGCCGGCGCCCGAGTCACCGAGTTCCAAGATGGTGACCAGGTATTCGGCATCAGCGGATTCGGCGCACACGCTGAGTTCGTCTGCGTGCGCGAAAGTGCGCCGCTTGGACTCAAACCTGCCGGTGTGGCTTTCGTGGAGGCGGCGCCCGTCTGCGATGGAGGATGTACAGCGCTGTCTTGCCTGAGACAAGTCGATCTGCGGAGCGGGCAGCGCATCGTGATCTATGGCGCAACCGGCTCAATCGGCACGGCCGCCGTTCAGGTGGCCAAACACCTCGGGGCTGAGGTCACCGCGGTATGCAGCCAGAAGAGCGTCGGGCTTGTGAAATCGCTCGGCGCCGATGAGGTCATCGACTACGAACATGAAGATTTCACGAAGAACGGCAAGACATATGACGTCATCTTTGACGCGGTCGGCAAACACTCGTTCAGGCGCTGCCGGCGCTCGTTGAAGTCAGGTGGCACCTACGTCAGTACAGACCTCGGGTTCATGTGGCATCTGCCAATCCTCATCGCGTGGACGCGCTGGGTTGGGACCAAGAGAGCGGCGCTAGGGATCGCCCGTTACACGAAGCAGGACGTCGTCTTGCTCCAGAAGCTCGTTCAGGCCGGGGCGTATCGGGCAGTCATTGACAGGTCCTACCCACTTGAGCAGGTGGTCGACGCGGCAAGGTATGTGGAGACTGGTCAGAAGATCGGGAACGTCGTTCTGACCGTCGGGCCTTCCGAACTGCAGGCGTAGGCCACATAGCATCCGGCTCACCAAATCTCAGTTCCAGCCTTTCGTAACCCACCAACCTTCAGGGCGTTCCACTGACATGCGGGCTGGGCCTCGCCGGCTGCCGCTGATCGCCTTGGGCGCGCTCGGTGCGTTGATTGTGCTGATCCTTGGGGGCACCTGGATCTACCGTGCGAGCGGGATCTGGTCAGGCGGCCGGGACTTGGTCGACCAGAGCGGTTCAGGAGCGGGCGGTGAGACGACTGAAGTGTTCACCGTGGATGGCGACTGGGATCTTCGGTGGTCTTATAACTGCTCGCCGAGCCTGAGCGACCTCTATCCTCTTGCGCCCGCTGCCAAGGCTGATCCCTGTTACTTCAGCGTGACGGTCAAGCAAATGTCGGATTGTCAGGTCTCGCCTGCGAATTACGGCATTAATTTGCACGGCGCACAGAGTCAGGGCGTAGTCCACAACCACGCGAGTGGAACCTTCTACTTCGTGGTTGAGTTTGTGGGCACCTGGACGGTCGCCGTGACTGGATCGGGGCGGGCATCGGGAGTGGGTCCGGCACCCCACTGCAACGAAGGATAGAACTCGGAGGCTGACAGACCATGTCAGCTCTGCACGTCCCCGCCGGACCTCTGAAGAGCCGTCCCTTCGGCTCACGAGGTCATGATCCGTGGCGGTGGTGCTCCGTCACGAAGGCGAAACCCAGTCGATTGCCGTGAGCATTAGTGTTCTCGGGCCATGACCCGGCGGCCAACTCAAGCAAGAGGGGCAAACCGGTGATCCTCCCCAAGATCCGGGATCCGCGGTTCATCACCGTGCGTCGCGGCGGCAGCCTCCAAGATGATGATCACCGCCTTCTGGCGATCTGGGCGGCTGACTGCGCACAGCACGTCCTGCACCACTTCGATCAGGCTCGGCCGAAGGACGACCGTCCACGTCAGGCGATCGATCTCGGGCGTGCCTGGGCGCGGGGTGAGATCACGTGGGCTGAGGCCCGCACGGCGGCCGGTCACGCAAACGCTGCCGCCAGAGACCTGAGTGGGGCGGGACGGCATGCCGCGTACGCTGCCGGCCAGGCCGCGGCGGTAGGCCATGTGGCGGCCCACGAGCTCGGAGCTGCGGCCTACGCGATCAAGGCGGCGCGGGCGGCAGCGGCTGAAGACAAGCGCGAAGCGGCCGGCCGCTTGGAGTGCCAGTGGCAGCGCGGCCAACTACCCCATGAGATCCGAGAACTTGTCATCGACGACCAGCGGCTGCGCAACGAGTTGTGCTGGTTCGCGTTCGACTGCTGATACGGCGTTACGGAACCGCCGCCCTATCACCGCCAAAGCGCAACCGTGATTGC
Organism: Candidatus Dormibacterales bacterium; assembly: GCA_044450465.1. Classification (GTDB taxonomy): domain Bacteria; phylum Chloroflexota; class Dormibacteria; order Dormibacterales; family Dormibacteraceae; genus JBIOJB01. The sequence continues at coordinate 13,599 of JBIOJB010000009.1, forward strand.
GGTGAGCCTTTAGCGACTCGGGCGGCTCACACCATGATGGGGCGGCTAACATGCCACCGATGCAGGGCGACGCACTCCTGATCGGGATCGGAACATTCGGGATCGGGACCGCCGGCTTTGCCGCTGTAGCGGCGAGCCTCCGCTCCGAATCCCAACGTTGGACTCCAGTTCACTCGCTTCGGGTGCGGGCGATCGTCTCCACCAGCTTCAATGTGGCCTTCGAGAGCGTGGCCCCCCTGATTGCCGCTTCGATCCTCAGTGACGTTCACTACGCCCTCGTGGTCGCCAGCCTGGTCACCGGCACATATGCTCTTTGCGTCGTTGCGATCCGCGGACGGCAGTTCGTGAAGACGCGCGCTTTCCGGCTGCGTTCAGGGCAGATGATGGTTGCGACGGGGGTGTTGAGCGTCACCCTGTTTCTGCTCAACGGCTTCTTCTTCGTCTCCGTCGGCGTGTACGCCCTGGCTCTTTGCTTCCAGCTCGCAACCGCGGCGGTGAGCTTCTACAGCCTGATCGCTGACACTACTTAGCCGGCTTGACCAGCCGCTTCGGCGGTGCCAGACTCGCGCGCCAATAAATTGGGCCGTGTGGGCGCCGAATCTTGGTGTCGCGTTCGTCGCGACCCTGGATTGCGTCGTGATCTCGGACGCGATGTATCAGATCGTGGGTGAAAGGCCCTCATTTCTTCCCTTTGAACGCCTGTGGTTCAAGCGGGTGCCTGCAACAGCTGCCGATCGCCTGCTCCAGGGAGTCAGCAAGCTTCTTGTTTACGTCGGGATGTTGATGGTCCAGCTACCGTGGTTTCTGATCCCGCTTCTTAGCGGATTGGGAGCGGCGAGTGGACCCCAACCGGGAGGCCTCTGGGCAGAACATGCGATGGGACTGGCCCTGATGGTCGGCGCTGCCTTGTGTCTGTTTCTCGGGGTGAGCTCCACAATCATCCATTCCAAAATTCGATTCACGTCCCTCGGATTCAAGTCTGAGGCGAGCCAGACCTAGGACAGTTCCGCGACCACCGTCTTGGTGGGGGCGTCGTACGGGTCACCGTGACGGTGAACGACCTTCCAAGTTCCCTCCTCACGTCGCTCCCCCATCAGTTGGCACCGCGCTAGGGCTTGAGTCCACCGCCCTACGGGAACGACTTAGAGGCGGAGCCGAACTCTGGGCACGCCTTTGGGCCCCAGTAAAGTGATTTGGTCCGGTGGATTGATTTAGAGGTACTTGCCCATGTTCGGATCCATTGCCAAGGTGAAATTGAAGCCCGGCGCGTTCGAGAAGATGTTCAATCTGACCAAGAGCAACATCGAGGCGCGGCCGGTGAAGGGCCGCGTGTTCAACGCCGTGTTCCGAAGCCAGACCGACCCGGACGAGATCTGGAGCGTCGTCGGATTCGAGGACGAGGCTACCTACCGCGCCAATGCGAGCAACCCACAGACCTCGGAAGTGGCCGAGCAGTTGAAGCAGCTCATGGCCGCTCCGCCGGAGTGGCATGACGGCGAGATCGTGTGGGATAAGCGTTGGTGATGCTCGAGCCTCGATAAAGGACAAGCCGTCCCGGGTTTGGTCGCCGTCCTGAGCTGACCCTGGGCCGGCGATCGGCTCGGCGGTCCACAGTCGGGCACTCTGCCGGTCCACATGCTTACGTGTCGACAATCCCGCCGTGCGCCTGTCGTCTAGCATCTACCCGACACGATGGACCGTGCCTTGGCGCCTTTCGCGACCATCGGCGCCACCGCGGGCGAGACCGAGGAGCAGCGTCTGCGGCGCGTGCTGCTCGTTGGCGCGGCGCTTGCCATCACCGCGCTCGCCATCGTTTGGGGCCTGGTTTACATCGCGTTCGGCGAACCGCTTGGCGGCGCGATTCCGCTGACCTACACGGTCCTTTCACTGATAAGCGTCGTCGTGTTCACGATCACCAGGCGTTACGACGTCTTCAGATTCATGCAGCTGAGCCTGATGCTCGTGCTCCCTTTCGCCCTCATGGTCGTGCTCGGTGGCTTCGTGCCCTCGAGTGTCGTCGCCCTGTGGGCGTTCGTCGCACCGTTGGGCGCGCTCGCGTTCGCGAGCCCGCGCGAAGCTCTACGGTGGTTCGCGCTTTACGTCGCGCTGGTCGTAACCGTCGGCGTTTTCGGGGGCAGTCTGCGCACCGCGAATCACCTTCCGGAAGGTCTCGTCCGCACTATGTTCGTCGTCAACATCGCCGCGGTCTCAATTGCTGCTTTTGCAGCTCTTTACGCGTTTGTGACCGAGCGCGACCGGGCCTTCGCGGCCGTGCATCGCCTCTTTGGCCAGTACCTCTCACCACAGATCGTGCACTCGCTGCTCTCCGATCCCGAACGCGCCGCTCTTGGGGGCGAGAACCGGGAGGTGACCGCGCTCTTCGCTGACCTCGCCGGGTTCACCCCGTTCACCGAAAGCCGGCCTCCCCGCGAAACGGTACTTGCGCTCAATCGCTACTTCAGCGCGGTGGTGCCGGTGGTGTTCGCCAACGGTGGCACGATCATCCAGTTCGCCGGAGACGCGATCGTGGCGGTCTGGAACGCGCCCGTCGAGCAGCCGCGCCACGCTCTTGCTGCGGCCCGGACGGCCCTGGCGATGCAGCGCGCCATCGAGGCAATCGTCACTGAGGACCCAACGCTCCCTCGATTTCGGGTCGGGATAGCGACAGGCGCGGCGCTGGTCGGCAACATCGGGAGCGAGGAGCTGCGCAACTATGTCGCGCATGGCGACGCCGTGAATCTGGCCGCACGCCTTCAGACGGGTGCGAGCCCGGGTCAGGTCGTGGTCTCGGCGCCGACGTATGCCCTCATTCGCGACATGGCCACCGTCCGCCCCCTCGGGAGGTTCTCAGTCAAAGGCAAAACCGAAGAGGTGGAAGCGTTCGTCCTTGAGCGTCTCGCCGACTCATGAAGTCGCTCGGGTCCCCAAACCGACCCGTCAGCCAGATCGACTGACGGTTGGAGCTCGATTGAGTGGCCGGCCAGCCTTAAGCTTGCTAGCCGTGAAGGAGCTTCCGACCGGCGTGCTGACGTTCCTGTTCACGGACGTCGTCGGCTCGACGCAGCTCTGGGAGAGCAGTCCAGCCGCGATGGGCAAGGCGATGGTGCTCCACGACGAGATCCTGACTCGCGAGATCGAATCGGCCGGAGGCATGGTCGTCCGCCTGAAGGGGGAGGGCGACAGCTTCTTTGCCGTCTTCACACGAGCCAGCGACTCGGTGGCCGCGGCTCGCGCCATCCAGCTGGGCCTGGCGGAAGCCGCGTGGCCGTCGGGAGCCGAGATTGCCGTCCGGATGGCGATGCACACGGGCGAATCCGAGCTGCGCGACGGTGACTACTACGGCAGCGTTCCCAACCGTTGCGCCCGGCTTCGAGGAATCGCCCACGGTGGCCAGGTCCTGATCAGCGGTGCCACCGCCCCACTGGTGCGCGACGCGCTTCCGCCGGACGTCGATCTGATTGATCTCGGCGAGCACCGTCTGCGTGACATGAACCGCCCCGAGCACGTCTACCAGCTCGGGCACGCCGGCCTGCAGCGAAACTTCCCGCCGCTCAAGTCACTCGATTCGCAAGCGAACAACCTGCCCCTGCATCTGACCAGCTTCGTGGGCCGCAAGCATGAGCTGGCGGAGGTCAGGTCGTGCCTCGAGAACAACCGGTTGGTCACGGTGACCGGCGCAGGCGGGACCGGCAAGTCCCGAATCGCCCAACAGGTCGCAGCCGATCTGCTGGATCAGTATCCCGACGGGGTCTGGTGGGTCGATCTGTCGCTGCTCAACGATCCTGGCCTGGTGCCCGAGGCGGTGGCTGCGACGCTGGGAGTCCGAGAACAGCCCGGCCGTCCCATCGTCGCGACGCTGACTGCGGAGCTGTCTACCAAGACCGCATTGATCCTGCTCGACAACTGCGAACACCTCGTCGCCACGTGCGCGGACCTCGCTGCTTCGGTCCTGCGCTCGGCGGCGTCGCTGCGCCTGCTGGTGACCAGCCGCGAGGCTCTGGGCGTGGCTGGAGAGCGCGTCGTGCCCGTGCTGGAGCTCCCGGACGTTGACGCACTCCAGCTCTTCAGCGAGCGAGCCCAGCTGAGCAACCCGCGATTTCAGCTGACCGATCAGAATCGCGCGGTCACGACGCGCGTTTGCCGGAAGCTGGACGGGATACCGCTCGCGATCGAGCTGGCGGCGGCACGCACGAAGCTCATGTCCGTCGATCAGCTCTTCCAGCGGCTCGATCAGCGGTTCAGCGTCCTCGGCGGCGGCGGCCGCAGCGCGCAGGCTCGCCAGCAGACATTGAGGGCTACCGCGGACTGGAGCTACGACCTGCTGCAGGCCGAGGAGAAGACCGCGTTCGACATGCTGTCAGTCTGCGCAGGCGGCTTCAGCCTCGAGGCCGCCGACGCGATATGCGGCGAAGCGATGGATGTGCTGACGGCCGTGTCGAGGCTGGTCGACAAGTCGATGATCGTCGCCGGAGAGACCGCAGACGGCGAGCCGCGGTACCGCATCCTCGAGACCCTGCGCGAGTACGGGTTGGAACGGCTGCGCGCGAGCCCAGAGGATGCGCTCGCCCACGCCCGCCACCTCGACTACTTCGTCGGTCTTGCGGAGAGGACCAATGCCGAGCGAGATCCAGTCCGCATGGGAGCAACTTTGGAGCTCGAGCTGGGCAACTTCCTTGTCGCCATGGATGAGTGTGAGGCGGCGGGGCCGGAGATCGGCGTGCGCCTCGCCGTCGCGTTGGCACCCTGCTGGCCTATACACGGTCATGTCGGCATGGGCCGTGCCTGGTCGGAACGAATGGTGGCCCGCGCAGCTCCGGAACAGCCGCGCATGGCCTGGACGCACCACGAGATGGGCTGGCTCGCCATGTATGAAGGGGACGCTAGAGCGGCGGCCGCCCATTGGGAGCGCAGCGTGCGCCTGGCCCGCAACGACGGCGACCTCATGATCGCCGGTCGGGCGTTGAATGCGCTGGCCGGTATCGACAACAGTCTCGGCGACCTCGACTCGGCGCGGGCAAGAAGCGAGGAGGCGCTGAAGGACCTGGAGGCCGCAGGCGACGTTATGGGCCAGGCTCAATCCCATCAAGCCCTCGGCTGGGTGGCGTTCTTCGAGGGCGACTATCCCCTGGCTCACCGGCACGTCGAGAAGAACCTGGAGCTGAGACGGGGCGATCGCAATCCAAACGAGCTGTCTTTCGCCCTGGCCAACCGTGCCTGGGTGGCGACCAGGCTTGGTCGGCTGGAGGAGGCCCGCGCGGATTTCCTGGAAGCCTTCCGGCTGCAACTTTTGCTTGCCGACCAGCGCGTCCTGATCTTCATGATGTACGCGGCAGGCGCTCTGGCCGCTGAGCTGGGCGATTCGCATCAGGCGCTGGTCATGATCGGAGCTTGTAACCCTCTGGGCTTTTCACGGGCGATTCAGGACCACCGCTTTTTGATGAAGTGGCGTGCCGGCTGGGAGACCGTCGCCCGGGACAGGCTTGGAGCAGACGCGAGCGAAGCGGCGCTCGCCGAGGGTGCGCGGATGGACCCCGCCGAGGCGGTCAAGCAGGCGCTCGACTGGCTCACCAAGGCGAGAGTGACAAGCGAACCTGCGTGATCGGTGGGTGCGACCCGCCGGGTGGAGATCGCTACGGCCGCCAGCCGTCTCGTGGAACGAAATCCCAGGCAGGGCATGACTAGACCGATTCAGCCGGCTGGCCTAGCCGGCCGGCACCGCAGCGACTATCGACAGGGCCAGGGTGGCCTTGCGCATCTCGAGTCGGGCCGCAGTATAGCCACGCCACCCGTGCTCCCTGCGCTGAATGACGAGCCTTGACTGAAGCCGGCCGATCTGGCGGCGCCCGCCTGAAAACGCCAAGATGGGACGGGTTTTCACGACGAGATGGAAGAGCGAGCGTTCTCAAAGGCGCAGGACGGGCTGCTGGTGCTCGCCGACATCTCCGGCTACACGGCCTTTGTCACCCAGACCGAGATGGACCACAGCTGGGAGATCCTTCACGAGCTGCTGGAGGTGATGGTGCGTACCGCCGAAGGCAAGATGGACGTGTCGCAGGTCGAGGGTGACGCGATCCTTTTCATCAGCGGCCTGGCGGATGAAGAGGTCGTCAAGGTCGTGGAAGACACCTTCATCGGCTTCCACCGCCGGCGCCGCGACATGGTGGCCGTCACCACCTGCCCTTGCAGCGCCTGCAAGAACATCGGCATCCTCAAGCTCAAGTTCGTCATGCACCGCGGTACGTTCTCGCGCCAGCGCCTCGGGGGCATCGAGCAGCTGCACGGAACCGACGTCATCGTCCCGCACCGGCTGATCAAGAACTCGATTCCCATCAAGGAGTACCTGCTGGCTACCGAGGCCGTGCTGAGCAGGCTCAGCGAAGAGCGGCAGAAGCGCTTCACGCCTTACCTGGAGACTTACGACCTCGGCGCGGTGCGCGCAGGGTACGAGCCCCTCGACCACCTGTGGGAGCGGGAGCTTGCCTCGGAGCGCAACGAGGTGAAGGTCGACGAAGCCCTGATCGATGGCCGCGTGATCGTCGAAGCTCCTCTCGAGACGGTCGGCGAGATGATCCTCAATCCGGAGGTGATCCAGCGCTACATGAACGCCTTCCAGGTCGACGAGGTGGCGGGCGCCCGCGGCACCGAGCTGGGAAGCGTGTTCCACTGCCACCACGGGTACGGAGTTAACTTCCTGCGCGTCGCGTCATTCGAGAAAGGCCGGCACCTGACCCTGCACAACACCGGCGCCGCGGGAGAGGTCTTCCTCACGATGCACCTGACGAGCGACGGGCCCGGAAGGACACTCATCCGACGCCTCTGGTGGTGGCCGCAGCCGGCGGACGCGGATGTGGCGGCGGCAACAAGGCAGATCATCGAAGGAGTGGCGCAGGCGGGCGACGAGGCGATGAAGACGGCATTCGACTGAAGCCGTGAACGCGCTCCCGATCGAGGCGCCCGGGCTCTAGGGGACGATCACCAGTTTGCCGCGGAGGTGGCCCGCGCCAATCGCGGCGAAGGCCGCACTCGCCTCGTCGAGCTTGAAGGTCTTGATCTGGACCCGTTTGAGAGTGCCTGAATCCGTCATGGCCGCCAGCTTGTCGAGTCTGGCGGTGGTGACGCCGGTGACCACGTTGATACCGGTCACGCCGTGGCTCGCCAGCTCGTCAACTTTGGCGCCGCCGATCATGGAGCTCAAGTGGCCGCCCCTCCGCACTTGGGCTGCAAGGCCCGCGAGCGTTTCGGCGGTGCCCGCGGTGTGGACGATCCCCGCTATCCCGTCGGGACTGGCGTTGCGCACGGATTCGACCACGTCCTGTGCGGTGTAGTCGACGACCTCGTCGGCGCCCAGGCCCCTGACGTACTCCGCGTTCACCCCGCGCGTGACCGCGATGACCCTGGCGCCCGCGTGCCTTGCCATCTGCACGGCAAAGCCCCCGATGCCGCCGGCCGCGCCCACGATGACCACCACGTCTTCGCGCGTGAGGCTCATGGGTTCGACGCACATGAGCGCCGACACCGCCGCGAGTCCCAGCGTGGCGCCGAACTCGGGGTCGACTGAAGCCGGCCGGCGCGCGATCGTGCCGGCGGAAGCGGTCACGAACTCGGCCAGCGAGCCCCGGCCGAGGGCCGGCTTGCCGACAGCCCCAAAAACCTCGTCGCCGGCCTTCCACTGGTTGACACCCGGGCCGACCACGTCGACGGTGCCTGCCAGATCGCCCCCGGGAATCAGCGGAAATTGGTGAGGCATGCGGTCCTTCAGGACGCCGGTCAGCACCACGTTGTCGAAGGGGTTGAGTGCCGCGGCTCTGAGTGCCACTCGGACCTGACCCTGTTCTGGGTCCGGCACCGGCATCTCGTGGATGGAACCCGGCTTGCCGAATTCGTCAAGGGCAAATGCGCGCATCAGCTTCCCCCGAATCTTGGCTTAGATGGTTGCGCACACAACTATAGGCCGGGCGGCTAGGGCGAGGCTTCGCGCGCTTGGGCGGCCTTGTCAAAGTGCAGCGGCTTCTAGGATTCACTGAGGACGAGGGCCGCCGGTAAGGATGGGGTCGTGACGGGCGCGGGCAGCGGAATTGGCCGCCATGCGCTGCGCTGGTTGGTTAGTGATTTGCAGGGGAGATTCATGAGTGTGAGCAAGGATCGAGCACAGGTGACCTCACGGGGCGAAACATACGAGGCCAAGCAGGGCATCGCGTTCTTTGCCGGCGTGTCGTCTGAAACGTCCGGCGCGACGGGGCTGTGCATGCACCTCCTCGAGATCCCACCGGGAGGCCGCGCCCACGCCCACCGGCACGAGTCTCACGAGACGGCCATATACGTCATCGGTGGAGCGGCAATCGTCTATTCCGGGCCTGGGCTCAGGTTTCGCCAGCTTGCGAAAGCAGGTGACTTCGTCTACATCCCGGCCGGGGTTCCGCACCTTCCCGTGAACGCAAGCCAGACCGAGAAGTGCACTGGGATCGTCGCCCGCACCGACCCCAATGAGCAGGAGAGCGTGGTGCTGATGCCCGAGCTGGACGCCCTCGCGCACGTGGTCGAGCTGCGCGCTTAGCCAGCGGAGTCCGGCCGATCGGCGGCTGTCGAATTCCGGCATGGCAGTTCGTCGTAATGAGTGTTAGGCGTTCATCAACACCCAGGAGAGTGCGATGGCCAAGTTCATCTTTCTGCAGTACATCGACGAGTCCAAGGCTCCGCGGCCCGGGTCGCCGGAACTGACGGCTGTGATCGACGCGTTCGCCAAGTACCTCGAAGAGCTCAAAACGGCAGGCGCCTTCCACGAAGGTGACCCGTGTCAGCCGTCTGCGGCCGGGTTCTGCGTTTCCGTGCGCGACGGTCAGGCCAAGACGACCGACGGTCCTATGCATTCCGCGTCGCCGTGGCTGAACGGCTATTTCGTCCTGAACTGCAAGGACAGATCAGAGGCGGTTGCGTGGGCGGCCAAGAACCCGGCTGCTTTCGTGGGCACGGTGGAGGTTCACCCGATTCTGACCCTCATGTAGGGCTCCTCACGCAGGACCGGCGCCGCATCATGTGGGGGTGTGGCGCCGGCGGCGCCCATTGGTCCGTCGGCTGCTTGCGCCCTAGGGCCTTGACATGGCCCCGATCGCCCAGATGAAGATCGCGACCACGGCAAGGGCCACGATCGCACCGACGATCACGAGCGCCGGGAGACTCATCTGAAGGCCGAACAACGAACCACCTCGGCTCGACCATACTCTTGCGACCCGCGAGGTTTTCGCCCTTAAGCGCCGAACCCGAGAGCGTTCAGATCAGCGCCCGAACGAAGCGGACCAGCTCTCGCGCAGCTTTCTGCCCGCCACGTAGCGAATGGAGCGGCCCCCGCCCTCCTGGTCGAGCCAACCGTCTCTACGCAGCCGCTGCAGGTCTTGTGTGGCTGTCGGGCCGGCCACCCCGGCTTCGCGGCGGAAATCCGCATTCGTCAGGGGCAGGCCGACAAGCGCCTGGTCGAGCGCGATGACCAAACGGTCCGGATACCGCTGTTCGCGAGCCAGCCTCTCGCAGAAGCTGTGTCTCGCGTACGCCACCTCCAGCCAGCGGCGGCGCTCCGTCGCTTCGGACACGTGGGCCTCGATGCAGAACTCGACCCAGGCCGACGCGTCCCGGGCGGGATCGAATGCCAGCCCCTGAACTTGCTCAAGGACCGCGTAATACTCCCGCGTGTGGCGCCCGAGATAGGGCTCGATGGAGACCAACTCTGGACGGAGGAGCCCTTCTTTGGCGAGCACCAGGGATTGGACCACACGCGCCAGCCGGCCATTGCCGTCGCGAAAGGGATGAATCGAGACGAGGTTGAGGTGCGCCATGGCGCCCCGAACCACGGGGTGCCGGCCAAGGTCGCCCCCGCCCAACCATCTGGCCACCTCTTCGACGCGGGCGCGCACCTCGCCGGATGCCGGCGGACGGTAGGGGTCGCGGCCCAGGCCGCGGGTGACGATGACCGGCCCATCGCGCAGCCGTCCTGGCGCGGCCTGCGGTTGCGGGTGACAGACCAGGAAATGGAGGTCGAGCATGGTCTGCGCGGACCACTGGAACGAACGATCATCTGCGAGCACCGTCACCCGGTCCATCGCCTGCGCGTAGGCGGAGATGATTCGCTGCGTCTCCTCGGACGTGCCGGCCGGATGCCTGCCGGCGAGGATTTCGACGGTATCTTCAAGACTGGCCCCGTAGCCCTCGATCGACGTGGAGCCCACCGTGGCTTCGGCCGCGGCGAGCCGGCGAAGCGCACCCGTCCAGGGCTCAGCCGAGTCGCCCAGGTGCTGCGCCAGGTAGCGGCGAAGCACGTCCAGCTCGTCCAGCCTGCCCATGAGCTCGGGCGACTTGGGAGGGGTCGCGTAGATCGCCATGGGGAGGAGTATAAGCGAATAAGCGATCATTCGCCTATTCGCCTAAGGTGATGGTCTAGCCGCGGCGAGCTGCTTTTCGAACCAGTGGTGCGCGTAGGGCTCCGAGTTGAACGGGGCCACCTCGCGGTATCCGGCTGAGCGGTAGAGGCTGATCGCTTCGACCAATGACCTGTTGGTCTCAAGCCGGACGGCGTGAGCTCCCTGGGCGATGGCGCGGGCTTCGAGAGCCTCCAGGATCCGCCGGCCGAGGCCGAGGCCGCGGGCCGATCGGGCCACCCACATTCGCTTGATGTCAGGCGGCGCCGGGGCGTGGAACCTGAGCGCTCCACAGCCAATGGGCTGCCCCCGGAGCGTAGCGACCAAGAGCAAGCCGCCCGGAGGCCGAAGCTCAGGTACGGCGGCCGGGAGGCTCTGCGCGGGATCGAACCCGCTCTCGAACCGCTGGTCCAGCTCGGCGAAATATGAGCGCAGGCAGAGCTGGGCCTGGGGAAGGGACGGATCGCACGGCGCAATATCAACCATCGACGTGGTCAGGAGCCGCTCGACCTCTGCCATCGCGCCAACGAGACGTACGCGCTGCTTCTCGTTGAGCGGCGCCAGGAGGGAGGCCGCGAGCTCGTCGCTGCGCCGGTCGAGGACCGCTCGCTCCGCCCTGCCCGCTCGGGTCAGGCGCGCGATCCTCACACGCCGGTCGGACTCCTTCGGTCCCACCTCGATCAGGCCCGCCGACTCCAGCGAGCGGAGAAGGCGGCTCGCGTAGCCCGAATCCAGGCCGAGCTCGGTGCGCAGGGCGCGGACGTCGCGGCCACCGTCGCCGATCTCCCAGAGCACCCGGGCCTCGCCGAGTGGGCGGTCCCGCGAGAGGAACCGATCGTTGAGAGCGCCCACCCGCTGCGTCACGATGCGATTGAATCGCCGCGCCTGCGCGATCATCGACTCGTCCATTCTCTGACTCTAGTCAGAGATTACGCGAGGGGAGGCACCACCGCAACCTGCCGAGACTGGCTAGGACGAGACGAAGTGGAAGGTGAGCGTCGAACCCGCTGAGGTGACCGCCGCGCAACCCGGGCGACTCAAGCCGGCCGCCCAGCTCTCCTGACCTTCGGATCCACCGAGAGAGCGGACCTGGACCACCATTGGGCCGGCCGAGTTGAACGACAACGGTCCTGCATAGTTCTGCATGTCACCGCGAAAGCCTTTGAGCACGATCCTCATCCCGGCGGTACCCGCAAGGTCGATCGACTGGCCAAGGCCGGTGTCCGCCGCGAAGTGAGAATTCGACTGAGGGATCAGCTCAAAGCCGGGTGTGCCGCGGTCAAAGGTGAGCGTGAACGTGTCACCAGACAGGGTCGCCGATGTAATCGGCGGCACCGAAGTGGGCAGCTGCGCCGCTTGAGGCCATGACGGCGAGGCTGCTCCGGACTGAGCGCAGCTGAGGGTCGTCACAGAGGATGAAGCTTGAGCGGCGGGCTGGCTGGAGCCGCCGCAAGCAACCAGTGGCGCCGCAAACAGGATCGCCAGCAACGGTCTGCCCTTATGGATGTTCATGGCGGTTGAACGCCACAGCCGTCAGATGATTACGAACGGCGCGCGGCCAGGGCCGGATTCTGGTCAGAGGTTCTTCTGGAAGCAGACACTCGATGGCGAGGAGGCGTATTCGCCCCAGCAGTCCACCTGGGTGAAGCCGGCGCTCCGATACAGCGATATCGCCGCGCCCTGGTGCACTCCGGTCTCGAGGACGAGGCGCCGCAAGCCGAGATCTCGGGCGGCGGCTTCGAGGCCTTCCAGCACGGCGCGCGCGACTCCTTTGCCTCGCTCGTCCGGCTCGACGTACATCCGCTTGGCCTCCGCTGTTTCCGGATCGAGGACCCGGATCGCCCCGCAGCCGATCGCCCGTCCGGCGTCGCGAGCTATTAGAAAGACGCCACGCCCCGCCTCCAGATGCTCGGCCTTGAGGTTAGGTCCGAAGCGCTGCTCGGGTGGATAGAGCACGGCGAGGCCGGCGTCGAGGGAGGCGACCAGACGCCGCGCGTCGGGCGAATCGAACGGTTCGGCCGCGATCGACAAAACCATGATCAGCGGCTGCGGGGTGCCGACTCCAGGTGGTCGACCATGGGTCTGAGCCAGTAGGTGTCCCAGCCGTCGTCGTGGCTCGCAAGCTCGGCCTCATTCGGAAAATCCGAATGCCGCAGCTTCAATCGCGTAACGCCTCTGCCGATCGGCTCGAGCTCCCAGACCACCTTCGAATCGGCCCATTCGGGCGGCCACTCGGCCTGGCGCCAGGTGTACTCGAGGAGGCGGGGCGCCTCGACCTTCACGACATGACCGGTCGTCGAGCCTTCGAAAAAGCTGCACTCGCCTCCCGGCTGCGGATCAATTCGAGCACTTTCATCGTCCATCCACGCCGCGATGGTCGGATTGTCAGTCAGGGCGGCCCATACCCGGCGAAGAGGCGCGCGAACGGTGATCTCCTTCACGACTTCCGAGCTCATGGCCACCTCCGCGGTCCGATTCAAAGTGCTCGATGATCTTCCCATTAGCGAAGCGAATGATGTCGATGGCGTCAATGTCCGCGGCCCGGCCGGTCGGCTCGCGGTCCATGTCGCGGGCGAGGTGAAGCCCCCGGCCTCGATCGCCTCCCGATCGGTCTGAACCTGAACGGGACTGCGGCCCAGGGGCATGGGCAAATCAGGGGATGGACGCCCGGCGGCGTCGGCGTCTATTTTTAGCTGGTGGAGTTCCGCCAAGCCCTGATCTGGACCGTGCTTCTGCTGGCCGGCCAGGCGGCCGATGTCATCACCACGAATGTGGATCAGGCGAGGGGGGCGCTCGAGTCGATGCCGATCAGCTCCGCCCTCATCCAGGAGGGGGGCCTCGGGCTCTTCTGGATCACCAAGGTGCTGGAGGTCGGTGCTGCCGGTACCGCTCTTTTCCTCGCCGCCCTCTGGATCAGATCGAAGCGGCCTGGTGCTCACCTCGTTTTCAGGATCGCGCTCGTGGCGGTGCAGGCGGTCACCATCGGACTGGTTTTCGCCTCGCTCGTGAACGCCGCCCTGCTCGGCTCGTTGGTCTGAATCGAGGCCAAGCGCGAGCTGATCTGACCGGCGTCCGCGTCTAGAGTGACGCCCGTGGGGGTCGCGCCCGCCGGCAAGCGTCGCATGTCGAGGGTCGTCGCGCTTCTTGCGGTCGTGGCCCTTGGCGCTGGAGGCGCGAGCGCCTTCTACGTGTGGCTGCACCGTGACGACAACCCTGGTTGCCAGTCGGCCGACCGCTCCAGCTCGTGCACGAGAATTCTCTTTCTCGGCAACAGCTACACATCGGTCAACGACCTCCCGACGGTGTTCGCGGACCTCGCATGGTCAGGAGGACACCGGGTTGAAACAGGGAGCCAGGATCCGGGCGGTTGGACGCTGGCGGACCATGCGGGAGCACAGAGCACACGCACCCTTCTGGCCGCCAAGCCGTGGGATCTGGTGGTGGTCCAGGAGCAGAGCGAGATCCCATCGATCGAAGCGTCCCGGCTGGCCTACATGTACCCCGCGGCCCGGAAGCTTGTTTCGCTGATCAGAGCGGTCGACGCGCAGCCGCTGTTCTTCGTGACATGGGCGCATCGAGCCGGGTGGCCCGAGCAGGGGTTGGCCGGCTACCCGACGATGCAGGCCTCCATCGACTCGGGCTATCTCACGATCGCAGCTGAGCAAAAGGCTTCGCTAGCCCCGGTCGGCTTTGCCTGGATGACCCTGGTCCACCAGGCACCGAACATCGGTCTGTGGCAGGACGACGGCAGCCATCCGACGACGAGCGGGACCTACCTAGCGGCGTGCGTTTTCTACGCGGCCGTCTTCGGTCAGAGCCCGGTCAACCTGCATTATCGATCGGACCTCTCCGACGCCGCGGCATTGCAGGTCCAGGAGGTCGCGGCGGCAACAGTGCTTGACCAGATGCCGCGATGGGATTTGCCGGTGAGCGCCTCGCCCGCGGCCTTTTAGCTCGGGGTTGGATCCCGGCGGGCGCGGCGCCTTGTGCTCGCGTATTGCGCGAACCGGCTCCCGACCACGATCGCCGCAACGAAGGCCAATGGGTCGAGCGGGGTTCGGAGGCGCGCGAAGTCGAGGTATGTGAAGAGCGCGTTAATCCCCAGGCCCCCGACGACTGCCGCGACCAACGCGGCGATGCCCAGCGCCACCTGCGGGTCGAGACGCCGCCACACGACGACAAGCCCGGCGATCGCCAGCGGAAGCGCGGGATAGGCCGCGTAAGGCACGAGGGCGTAGTCGGCGACGAGCTCCGCGAGCCACTGCGTGCTGCCGGGAGGTATGTACGCATAAGGCACCGCTAGCGACTGCGCGACGAGATCCCGGCCGCTCTTCCAGAGATACTCGAACGGGTGGCGCAGGATGATGTCAGAGCTGAACCTCGCCGCGTCCTGGTAGTTAGGGCCGAGTGCTTCGGAGCTGGTTTTGAGGATGTTGTAAGGGTCCCTGTCGCCCGGAGCGAGCCCCGTGATCCCCTGCCAGAGGGCTGGATACGCCGCCTTGTCGCCCTCGCCCTGCATGTCGTACTCGAGCACCTTGCCGAGAAGGTTGATGTTGCTCACGGCGGAGAGACCCGCGTGAGGATTCAATCGCTCGTTGACGGCCGCGTAACCAGCCACAGGCAGGTAGATGGCGGCGCCCATGATCAAAAGCGGCAGCCAGCGCCGGCGGTCGCCGATGACGACGACCGCGCCCAGGCAGAACGGCATCAGAAGGAGCGAAGGTCGGGTCAGGATCGCAAAGCTCGAGGTGGCGCAGAAGAGCACCGCCCATGCCATCGCGCGATGGTTGATCCATAGCCAGAACGCGAGAACGAGCGTCGTCACCAGTAAGACCGCCAGCGCCTCCGTCATCACGAGGCGCTCCCAGTCGAGCAGGCGCACGTTCGTGGCGAACAGGACGCCGGCGAGAGCCGCAGCGACGGATGAGCCGGAGAGTCCAAAGGTGAGTGCGTAGACCTCGAGGGCGGTAATGACCATGAACACCGCCTGCGCGTACACGACGCCGTCGGCGGCGACGGTGCCCTGGACCGCGCCGATGAGCGCGAGCACAACCGGGTAGCCGGGAGTCCGATACGCATCGAAGAGCGCGGAGAGCGAAGGATGCGACACGAGCCGCGAGCCCAACGCGATGTAGCTCGGGCTGTCCGCGAGCTGGAAGGTCAGCGGATGTCGGGTCAGGATGACCGCCTGGCCAATGGCGGACGCGAGGCCGACCATCGAGAGCGCGATCAGATGCTTCGAGCGAGACGGGCGATCGATGTTCTGGATCAGGCTCGTTAGTCTAGCCAGCGGTCCTCATGGCTCTTCTGGAGGGGCGAGCGACCCGCGATGTTGTGGCTCGGCTGGACAATGCCGTGCCCGACCCGGACAATCGTCGGGTGAGTGATCAGGGCGAAGGCCCGGCCGAACCCGCAGAGGTGCCGGCTGCGGAGCACACTGCGTCAACACCGCCGATTGAGGTTTCCCGCGGACCCAACACGCTGGCCCTGGTCAGCTTCATCGCGGCGGTGCTGTACTTTGGCGTCGCGATCGGGCTTGGCGTCGCCGGCCATACAGCGCCGATCTGGCTGGTCGTGCTGCCGCTGGTGGCAGTGCTTGCCGGCTACGTGGCGCGTGGCCAGACCCAACGCAACGGCCGTGGGGGCAGCTATCTCGCGCTGCTGGGCATGGTGTTCGGCTTCATCGCGCTGGCACTGTTGGCGTTCGGTTTGGCCCTGGCGCTGCTCACGGCTCGCTGAAGCTCGGCACGAGCCTGCAGTCCATTTGCGTTAGGCGGGATGAAATCGCGGTCCCTCTGCGTAAACTCCGCTTCAAACACACGCGGAGGCAACATGGCAGCACTACGTCTTTCCACCATTCTTCCAGTCGCGCTTCGGCAAGCTCGCCGGTCGACCCGTCGCCGCTGGGTCGGAACAGGACCTGGCTGCGGATGCGAAAGTTGCATCGACGCCTGGGACCGGAACCACCCTCCGACAGCCTCGGCGCAGGCCGAACGCCGCACCCTGGCTAGACCGAGCTCTGATCAGGCTTCAGACGTGCTCGCGCTCAATGGGGCCACTCATCGAGCACTCCTGACAGTCGCGAGGTGACCTCGGCCGCTCCGGCGATGTCGTAGACGAAGGTCGCTCCAGTCGGCGTCGGGAGCCCGCCGAAGCACGTGGAGCAAGCCCGCTCGCCGAGGTACCAGGCGAGGTCGTTGTTGAGGAACTTCACGCCGGACCGGCCTGGCGGCGAGGTGCTTGACACGGTGCTGCTCTGAGCGCTGTAGAAGCCGACCTCGCCGACGCCGCCCGACGTGCGGTCGGTGTAGGCGATCCAGCGGCCATCGGGCGATGACTGCGGCCGAATCCAGTGAAGCGGCGTCATGGCGGACAGACCCGTCGTGGGATCCCATCGGTGGAGATTGCCGGTCGAATCCCTGAAGTAGAGCCGGCTGGGCGTGGACGCCCAGACGGCCATGGTCATCGCCGAGGTCGAATACACCAGTGAGCCGTCCGCGGCGCGGCGGATCTGGTCGGGAGCGGTTTCGCCCGCGCCTCCCACGTGAAAGGTTTGAAAAAGCGCGATGTACTGACCGTCGGGTGAGTACCTCAGGAAGCTGTCGTCCTCGTCCGGGTTCACGCCTCGACCCGGGGCCGCCGGCAGAGTCGACAGCACGCGGCTGACTGAAGGGCCCAACACGCGCCAGGAGTTTCCGTCGAGGTAGGTGACCGACCGGCCGTCGGGGCTCACCGAGTACTGGCCCGAGCCGAACCCGGATGTGAAGGTGGCGATGACCGTCGTGGCGCCACTCGCCAGGTCGGCGGAGATGAGCTGATTGCTCGCCGTCTCGTAAGCGACCCTGGTCGCGCTGACGAACTGTGGCGACTGTGCGGCGGGGTCGAAGGTGCAGATGGTTTGCGCGTTGGCCGGATCTTGGATGTCCCTCACCACGACCGTCGAATTGCCCACGACCGTCCCTATTACGAGGTCGTCGCCGGCCGGAGGCGAGGTCGCGCAGCGCACCAGCGCAGGCGGTCCCGCGGCCGGAGATGTCGAGGCGGGCGACGCCGTCGAGCTCGAAGCGGCGGTGGTGCCGCCGCTCGGGCTGACCGCAGCCCGTGAGCTGGAACCGCCGCATGCCGTGAGGATGAGCAACGCTCCGGCCACCACCGGGGTCGCGCGCACACGCTTACAGTACCCGGGCTCGGGCGCGTGCGCGCTACGTGATCAGCTGGTCCAGCAGCCTCCGCGCCCCTGGGGAAAGCTTGTCGCGGACCCGGTAGTGGATCCAGATGCCGCGCTTGTCCGAATCGACCAGGCCGGCATCCTTGAGCTTGGCCATGTGATGCGAGATGGTGGACTGGCCAAGGCCAAGGCTCGCCGTGAGATCGCAGATACACACCGGCGCTTCGGCCTTCCAGAGCGAGGCCATCATCGTCAGCCGGGTGGGATCGGCCAGCGCCTTGAGCAGATCGGAGGTCTGTTCGGCCCAGTCCGGGTCCACGTCGGGCAGCTCGCAGCAGACACCACGTTCGCGAAGGACCGGCAGCTGCTTCAGCGCCACGGACCAATCTTAGCAAATCCATCGACATTCATCGATGGGCTGTGGTAACATTCGAGCCATCGACGTTCATCGATCAGTTCTCATCCAACGAACAAGAGGAGCGGAACCAATGAGCGAGGTCAAAGAGGCCGTACGGTCGCGCTACGCGGGGGCGGCGAAGCAATTGGCGGTGATCCAGCCCGAAACCGCAGCGGGCTGCTGTCAAGTCGACGGTCCAGACTGTGGCTGCAGCGGCAGCTACTCAGCGGAGGAGTTGAAGGAGATCGGCCTGAGCGAGGCGGTCAGCCTTGGGTGCGGGAACCCGACGGCGCTCGCGGACCTGCGGCCCGGTCAGGTGGTGCTCGACCTTGGATCAGGCGCCGGGCTCGACGTGCTGCTGTCGGCGAGACGTGTCGCGCCGGGCGGCGTCGCCTACGGCGTGGACATGACGGACGAGATGCTGGAACTCGCGAATCGGAACCGCGCCAGCGCCGGCGTCACGAACGCGACATTCCTCAAGGGGAGCATCGAGAACGTGCCCCTTCCCGACGCTTCGATAGACGTCGTGATCTCGAACTGCGTGATCAACCTGGCGGAGGACAAGGGTGCCGTGATCAAGGAGGCGTTTCGAGTGCTCAAGCCAGGTGGCCGATTCGCGGTGGCGGACATGGTGGAGCTCGAGACCTTGAGCCCCGAACTGAAAAAGCAGCTCGACTCGTGGGCCGGCTGCATCTCGGGCACGATCCCCATGGACGAGTATCGGGCCCTTCTGACCCAGGCCGGTTTCGAGGCGCCCGAGTTCGAGGTCCACGCGACCCAAACCCTGCCTTCGGGTGAGGGCAAGGTGGGAAGCGCCTACATCCGAGCGCGCAAGCCCTGAGCTGAGCTCAGGTCCGCCGCCGCCGGGGCGGAACTAGATCAGAGTGGGTGCCCGGGGCCCGAGATTCGAGGCGGGCCCGGGCCAGCTGTCGGGCGGCGGCATCGGTGTCGATGCCGTTGCGCTCTGCGGTGGCCAGGATCTCGTAGACCGCATCGCCGATCCCCGCCAGGCGGCCGTCCAGCACCTCCCGCGACCAGTGCAGCTCCTCAAGGCCGCCGCCGTGGAGGACTCCCCCGGCGTTGATCACAAAATCGGGCGCGTAGACGATGTCCCGCCGCCGGAGCTCGCCGGCGTCGGATGGTTTCTCGAGCTGGTTGTTGGCGGCGCCCGCCACCACCCGGCAGCGAAGCCGCGGTATCGAGCGCTCGTTCAGCACGCCCCCCGTCGCACAGGGTGCGAAAACATCGCAGGCCGTCGTGAGCGCGTCCTCGAGCTCGACGGTACCGACGCCCTCAGCCTGCAGTCCGGCCAGGCGGGCTGGATCGATGTCAGCAGCGATCACCGCAGCGCCCGCACGCCGGAGCTGGGCGATCAGGGGCCGGCCGACTCCACCCGCACCCTGCACCAGAACGCTTCGCCCATGCAGGTCCTCCGAGCCGAAAGCGAACCGGCAGGCCGCTCTGATGCCGTGAAACACTCCGACCGCCGTGTCCGGCGCCGTGTCGCCGGATCCGCCGGCAGCCTCCGTCTTGCAGAACACGTAGGGGCAGACCTCGGCGATCACGTCCATGTCCTCGGCCGACGTGTTCATGTCCGGTGCGCAGCTGTACAGTCCGCCGAGGGATCGCACGAACGCTCCGAACTCGTGCAGCAGGCGCCGCCGTGCCTCACCGTGTGGCTGATCCGGCGCCGGCAAGGCGATGACGGCCTTGCCTCCGCCACGCGGAAAGTCGACGCAGGCGAACTTGAGGGTCATGGCCTCGGAGAGCCGCATCGCGTCGGCGAGTGCGTCGATGCGTCGCGGGTAGTGCTTCATCCGAGTTCCGCCGCCGGACGGTCCCAACCGGGTGGAGTGGACGCAGATGAACATCCAAGCGCCCGACGTCTTGTCGCGGTGAATCGAAACCGACTCGCCGTCCCAGGCTGAGATGAGCTCCTCCACGGCACACGAGTCTAGTGTCGTGCGCCTGAGGTTAGTGAGCAAAGTCGCGGCACCAGCGGTCGGTGCCAAGGCAGGGGTGGCGCGGCGAGGAGTGCGTCGGTAGACGCATGACGAGAAGCGCCGGGTCCCCTAACGTGGGCATCAGGGCCGTAGGCCCCCGGCCGCTGGGGCCGATGAATTTGCCACTAATTTCGGGGCACGACACAAAAGGTTGCAGTGGGTCTCCTCGGCGATTCAGAATCCAGCTGGATGCGCGACGCTGACACAGGCGAGCAGCCCGCGCAGCGCGCGGTGCTGCCGCTCGACCGACAGAACGCTTATCGGGCTCGCTTGCGGAAGATGCGGCCCGGGTGGCAGCCCAGTGGCGATCAGCTCGACGTCCTGTTGCAGTCGCGATTGCGCCGTGACAGCCGTGTGCTCGACCTCGGCTGTGGGCGGGGCGGGGCGGTTGAGCTCGTGTGGCGTGACGTCGGGCTGGCGGTGGGTGTAGATCCCGACACCTCTTCGCTTGCGGGGCATCGCGCCGCGGGCATGCCTGTGATCAGGGGAGTGGGCGAGCGCCTGCCGTTCATTGACGGGTCGTTCGACGTGATCGTCTGCGTGTGGGTGATGGAGCACCTCGCCGACCCGGCCGCTACGCTGGGGGAGGTTCGCCGGGTGCTCAGGCCGGGCGCCCACTTCCTGTTCCTGACTCCCAACCTGCGCCACCCACTTATGCTCGCGAACCGCCTGGGCAAGGCCCTTCCACGGCTCCAGCGGCGCCTGGTGCCCAGGCTGTACGGCCGGCTGGAGGGAGATACCTTCCCGGTCCAGTACCGGGCCAACACTCCGAAGGCCATCAACCGGCTGGCGGCGGATGCCGGGCTTCGGGTCGTCGAGCTCCGCTTCATCCCCGACCCCACGTATCTCGCGTGGGGCGAGATCATGTTCCGAGCGGCCGTGCTTGCCGACGGGTTGCTGCCCGCGAGCCGCGGAATTCACCTGCTCGGAGACCTGGTTCCAGTAGAGAAATGAATCGCCGTTCGCTCCCAGAGGAGGACTACCATCCTCACCCGCGCCATCAAACCGCACCTCACGCGGTGCGCCGGCCGGATTCACTCCGGCCGACCAGCCCACATGCCACTCTTCCAAACGCCTGCCAATCGTTGTGCAGGGGAGGAGGGGGTGCCGCGGGGGAGGACTACCGTCCTCGCCCGCGCCTTCTATGAAACTCGACGCCTACACCGTCGTGTTCCTCCGCCGGCCGGCCAACGCTCCGGTCATGACCGGCGACGAACTTGACGCGCTGCAGGAAGAGCACCTCGCGTTCAACGCCCGGATGCGTGAGGCGGGACATGCCGTAATCACAGGGCCTCTTTCCGGCCAGCCCGACGAGTCGCTGCGCGGGATCAACGTCTTCCGAACGTCCGTCGAGGAGACTCGAAGGCTGGCCGGAGAAGACCCTTCAGTGAGAGCCGGACGACTGACGATCGAGGTCTGCACCTGGTACATGCAACCGGGCAGCCTGGGCGACAGGCCGGCAGCGACGATCGAGATCGACTAGCGGGCGGCGGGCACCCTCGCTGCTCCGCCGCCGCCGGTGAGCCGGGCGGCGATCACGACCGGGATGATCGTGACCAGGATCACGAACGAGACGACGACGTTCACCTCGGGCAGCCGCTGGCCCGTGCGCAGCTGAGCGAAGATCCAGATGGGCAGGGTGTTCTGGGCGCCCGCCGTGAAGGTCGTAACGATGACCTCGTCAAACGACAGCGCGAAGGCCAGCATCGCGCCGGCCACGAGCGAGGTGGAGATGAGAGGCAGTGTGATGTCCACGAAGGTGCGGAGGCCGTTGGCTCCGAGGTCCATCGCTGCCTCGATCAACGAGCCCTGCGTCCGCCTCAATCGAGCGAGCACGTTGTTGTAGACGACGACGATGCAGAAGGTCGTGTGGCCGACGATGATGGTCCAGATCGACAGGTCCACGTTGTTGAAGGTGAAGAAGGCCCGCAGAGCGATGCCGGTGATGATGCCGGGCAGGGCAAGGGGCAGCACGAACAGGAAGCTGACGGCATCGCGGCCGAAGAAATCGGTCCGGTAGATCGCGAGGGCGGCGCAGGTGCCGAGGACGAGAGCGAGTGAGGTCGCCGCGAGCGCCGTCTTGATCGAGAGCACCAGCGCGGTCCGCACGTCGGGATCGTTCCAAGTCGAGACGACCCACTTGGTGCTCAAGCCTCCGATCGGCCAGGTTTCGATGTTCGACTGGTTGAAGGCGTAGAGGAGGATGACCAGGATCGGGATGAAGAGGAACAGCAGCACCAGGATGGCCCACAGCCGCAGCGCCATCCGGGTCCAGAAACCTTCCATCTATAAGGCGCGGGTGAGGACAGGCGTCCTCCCCCGCGGAACTCCCTCCTCTCCTGCACAACGCCAGGAGGCGTTTGGAAAGTGGTGTGCACGCAGCACGGCCGGAATAAATCCGACCGGCGCACCACGTCCCCATGGGAAAAAAGACATCAGAGGGCCTCGAAGGCCCCGAGCCGTTTGGCGATGAGCAGGTAGATGGCCATGATTGCGACCGGCACCATCGAGAGCGCGGCGGCGAAGGGCACGTTGTTCGCGATCCCGATGTTGCCGTAGACGACGTTCCCGATGAACTGAGAGTTGGCGCCGCCTATGAGAATCGGCGTGATGTAGTCCCCGAGCGTAAGGGAGAAGGTGAAGATCGACCCGGCGGCGATGCCGGGCACCACCAGCGGCAGGACGATGTCGCGCGTCGCCCGCCAGCGCCGCGCCCCTAGGTCCGCCGCAGCCTCGAGCAAGGAGTCAGGCACCCGCTCGAGCGCCGCATAGGTCGGGATGATCATGAAGGGCAGCCAGATGTACGAGAACACGAGCCACATCGCCACGTTGGTATAGCCGAGGTTCGCTGCAGGCAGGCCGATCGACTGAAGGCTCCAGTTCAAAAGGCCGCTGTGGTTGAGGATGAGCACCCAGGCATAAAGGCGCGCGAGGTAGGAGGCCCACAGGGGCAGCAGGACCGCGGCGAAGAGCGCGGTCTGAACCCGTCGCGAAGCCACCCGCGCCATGTAGTAGGCGAGCGGGAAGGCGAGGATTATGTCCGTCGCGGTGACGGCGGCGGCGATTCCGACCGTCCTCGAGATGATGTGGGAGTACGTGGGGTCGCTGAAGATGATCCGGAAGTTGTCCAGGTTCCACACCTGCACGATCTGCGTCGTGAATGTGTCGATCGTCCAGAAGGCGGTGATCAGCAGAAGGAAGAGCGACGCAAGGTACACCAGCAGCATCCAGCCCATCGGCGGCAGGAGGAGCAGAACGGATCGCAGCCAGGGCAGGCGCCACATGAGCGCCTGCGGGCCGGAGGCTCCGCGTTTGGGGCGGAGCCGTCCGGCTGGGTCCGACGGAGTCGAGGTCACGCGCTGAGAGGGGGCGGGGGCCCCCACGAACTCACAGCTTGTGCTCCGAGTTCGTGGGGAGTTCGATCATCCCTTGATCGCCGTCCACGCCGTCTGCCACTGGGCGTAGGGGATGCAGTTGCTGGAACCGTCATCGCACTGGGCGATGGGAGTCTTCCAGAACTTGATGCTGTCGAAGTAGGAGCCGGGCGCGTCGGCGTGAAACTGCGAGCACGAACCGGGCTGCAGGGCTTCCATCTCGGCGCATGCCTTGCTGTTGACCGGCGTCTCGCCGTACGAGAGCGCCTGCATCGCCTGAACGTGAGGTGTGCTGACGTACTTGGTCCACAGGTAGGCGCAGTTGGGGTGTGGCGCCTTGGTGGCGAGCATCCAGTTGTCCGCCCAGCCGGTGGCCCCTTCTACTGACGGGATGGTGTCGGCGGTCGGCGCACCCGCCTTCTTGAGGTCGCTGGTCATGATCGGCCAGGCCGCCCCGACGATGGCGTCACCGCTCTTGAAAAGGTCCTCCTCGGTTGGGATGTCTGCCCAGTACTTCTTGACCAGGGGCTGCTGCGTCTTCAGCAGGGTCACCGCCGCATCGAACTGCTTCTGGGTCAGCTCGTAGGGGTCCGTGATCCCGAGGTTTGGCTGCGACTTGCTCAGGTACAGAGCGGCGTCTGCGATCTGGATCGGGTTGTCCGGGATCGTGATCAGGCCCTTGTACTGGGGGTCGTACAGGACACTCCAGCTGGTGGGCGGGGTGGGGAACTTGTTCGTGTTGTACAGGAGAGTGTTCGGACCCCACTGCAGCGAGACGCCGTAGTGAATCCCGTTGATCGTGTCGTACGGAGGCGACTGGAACTTCGGCTGGAAGTTGGCCCAGTCGGGGATCAGGGAAACGTTCATCGGCTGGACGTCGCCGCCGTAGATGAGGCGAAGGTCGGCGTCACCAGAGGCCGAGACCATGTCCCACTGCCCACCGCCACCTCCGGCCATCAGGCTGACCATCTCGTCGGACGAACCCGCGTCTTTCTCGTTGATCTTGCACCCGGTCTGGGTTGTGAAGGGACCCGCCCAGGACGGGTCGACGTAGCCACCCCAGGCGATAAGGTTGAGCTGGCCCTCGCCTGCTCCGATCGTCGTCTGCGGTTTCATGGTCGCCGTGGGCGGCTGCTGGCCCGTCGGGCCCGCTGCCGTTGAAGACGATCCGCACGCGGTGATGGCCATGACGATCGCCGCAGTGCCCGTCGCCAACCTCAGCCAGCTCGCCGGTCGATTCTCGTGTTCTCTCATTTCTCCCTATCTCCCCTGGTTGCCGGTGCCAGGACGTATGTGTGATCGGCGGCCCATGCCAGCCGCACCTTGCGGCCCGCGTAGGCCTGTGCCTCGCCGGGGGCGTCCATATTCTGGCGCACCGCCACCAACAATTCGCCGCGGTCGAGCCGGACCGTGAACCGCGTCGACATGCCGACGTAGACCACGGACTCCACAGTTCCGGGCTCAAGGCTCATTCCCGGATCGGCCCTGTCGTCCTCGTCCAGCATCCGCAACTTCTCGGGCCGGACCACGAACTTCACGCCGTCGCGTTCGAGGACGTTTGAGATCCCAATGAACCCCGCCACGAATTCGGTGGCCGGCTGCTCGTAGACCTCCACCGGCGAACCAAGCTGCTCGATTCGCCCGTTCGACATCACGGCCAGCCGGTCGCTCATCGTGAGCGCCTCCTCCTGGTCATGCGTCACGTAGATGAAGGTGATACCGACCTCCTTCTGAATCTGCTTGAGCTCGATCTGCATCTCCTGGCGCAGCTTCAGGTCCAGGGCGCCAAGCGGCTCGTCCAGGAGCAGGACCTCGGGCTCGTTGATGACGGCGCGAGCGAGTGCGACGCGCTGGCGCTGGCCGCCGGACAGCTGGTTTGGGCGCCGATTCTCGAGCCCTGACAGGCGCACCATCTGCAGCGCGCGCTGGACCCGCTTCTTCCGTTCAGAGCCGGAGACGCGCTTGACGCGGAGCCCGTATCCGATGTTCTCGCCCACCGTCATGTGGGGGAAGAGCGCGTAGTCCTGAAAAACCGTGTTCGTCTCGCGCAGGTTCGGAGGCATGGAGGTCACGTCGCGGCCGCCCAGCTCGATCGTTCCCGAGTCGGGGCGCTCGAAGCCGGCGATCATCCTCAGCAAGGTCGTCTTGCCGGAGCCGGAAGGCCCGAGCAGCGTGAAGAACTCGCCTTCGTCGATCGACAGGTCCACGCCGGCCACCGCGAGCACGTGGCCGTAGTGCTTCCGGACGCCACGAAGGACGAGGGCCTTCGGTCTTGGGTCGGAGGTCATTCAGTCAAGCGACGCCATCACGTGCTTGATCTGCGTGTACTCCTCGAGGGAGTAGATGGACATGTCCTTGCCGTAACCGCTCTGCTTGTAACCGCCATGCGGCATCTCGTTGACGAGCGGGATGTGGGCGTTGATCCAGACCGTCCCGAACTGCAGCTTGCGGGCCATGCGGAGCGCTCGCCCTACGTCGCGTGTCCAGACCGAGGCCGCCAGGCCGTAATCGACGCTGTTGGCCCAGGCGAGCGCCTGCTCCTCGTCGCTGAAGCGCTGGACGGTGACGACCGGCCCGAACACCTCTTTGTTGACTATCTCGGCGCCGGGTCCCTTTGGCACCACGATGGTCGGCTGGTACCAGGAGCCCGCCTTCTTGATGCGCGCGCCTCCGGTGAGCACCTCAGCGCCCGCCTTGCGGGCCCGATCGACGAAGCCGGTCACGCGAACCGCCTGCTCTTCGGAGACCAGCGGACCCATGTCGGTGTCTTCGGCTCCCGGGTCACCCACCTTGAGGCTCTTCACCGCCGGCACCAGGCCGGCGAGCAGCTTCTCGTGGATCTTGGGGCCGGCGATGACACGCGTCGCCGCGGTGCAGTCCTGACCTGCGTTGAAGAACCCGCCGATCTTGATGCCCTCGACGACCAGGTCCACGTCCGCGTCGTCGAACACGACGACCGGGGCCTTGCCGCCGAGCTCGAGGTGCACCCGCTTCAGCGTGGCCGCGGCGGCGCGCGCCACCTCCTTTCCGGTGGCGACGTCGCCCGTGAGCGAAACCATCGCCACCCCAGGGTGCCGGACGATTCCCGCGCCCACTGGTTCACCGTCCCCGGTGATGACGTTCAGCACGCCGGGAGGCAGAATGTCGGCCGTCAGCTCGGCGAGGCGCAGAGCGGTGAGTGGAGTCCATTCGGACGGCTTGAGCACAACGGTGTTCCCCGCCGCTAGCGCGGGCGCGATCTTCCAGGCCGCCATGAGCAGCGGGTAGTTCCACGGCGCGATGGAGCCGACCACGCCCAGGGACTCGCGCCGGAGGAAGCTGGTGAAGCCGGCCATGTACTCGCCGGCCGCACGTCCCTCCAGGAGGCGAGCCGCGCCGGCGAAGAAGCGGAAGCAGTCCGCGATCGGCGGGATCTCCTCGGACTTGGTCGGCGCGAGCGGCTTGCCGACGTTCTGCGACTCGATCGCGGCGAGCTCGTCGCCATGGTCCTCGATCGTCTGCGCCAGCTTGATAAGGCGCTCGCTTCGGTCGCGCGGCGTGCTGTCGGACCAGACATCGTTGTATGCCTTGCGGGCGGCTGCAACAGCGGCATCGACGTCCTCCGCCGCACCCTTCGGGACCTCGGCGATGACCTTGCCCGTGGCCGGGTTGACGATCTCCTGGCGCGCCGTGCCCTTGCCCGCGGTCCAGTGACCGCCGATGAACATCTTGTGGCGCTTTAGCGTCGGGCTCACGTTTCCCTCCTAGTTACTGTTCGGCGGCCGCGACTGCCACCAGGCTCGCGCCGAGAATATCCAGCCCCTCGTGCAGCTGCTCGTCTGGAATGTTGAGCGGCATGAGCGTCCGAATCACGTTGTGGTGTGTACCGGCCCGGAGAATGATCAGGCCCTTCTCACGAGCAACCGCGATCACCTTGGCCGTCGCCTTGTCGGCCGGGGTCCGTGTGGCGCGGTCGCGCACGAGCTCGAGGCCGGCCATCGCGCCCATCACGCGCACGTCGCCGATCAGCTCGTGCTCGGCCTCCCAGCTGCGCATGCGCTCCTCCAGGATCGACCCGATGCGGGCCGCGCGCTCTGGCAGCTTCTCGTCGCGCATGATGTCCATCACCGCTAGGCCCGCCGCGCAGGCGACCGGGTTTCCGCCATATGTCCCGCCCAGCCCACCCGGATCGGGCGCATCCATGACCTCGGCCCGGCCCACGACGCCCGACAGCGGGAACCCTGCGGCGAGGCTCTTCGCCACCGTGACGAGGTCCGGTTGGACCCCGGAGTGCTCGATGGCGAAGAACTTGCCCGTCCGGCCGAAGCCGCTCTGGATCTCGTCGGCGATAAGCATGATGCCGTGGCGCTCGGTCAGCTCCCTCAGGCGCTGCAGGAAGGTCGCTGGTGCCGCGACGAACCCGCCCTCACCGAGCACCGGCTCGATGATCACTGCGGCGACACGCTGGGGCGACACCTCCGATTCGAACAGGTTCTCCAGCGAGGCCAGGGCGCGCTCGGTGCTCCACCCGCGGTACTCGTACGGGTAGGGCGCCTGGTAGACCTCCGCCGCGTAGGGGCCGAAGTTCTGCTTGTACGGGCTGACCGAACCGGTCAGGCTCAGAGTGAGCAGCGTGCGGCCATGGAACGAGCCGCGGAAGCTGATCACGGCGGAGCGTCCGGTGTGGGCACGCGCGACCTTGACAGCATTCTCGACCGCCTCGGCGCCGGTGCTGAAGAAGATCGCCTTCTTGGGGCCGTCCATCGGGGCGACCTCGCACAGTCGCTGGGCCAGTCGCAGGTACGGCTCGTACATGACGACCTGGAACGAGGTGTGGGTGGTGCGTGACAGCTGGGCCTGCACCGCCTCCATGACCTTCGGGTGGGAGTGGCCGACGTTCATGACGCCGATCCCGCCGGCGAAGTCCAGGTAGCGCCGCCCGTTGACGTCCCAGAGCTCCGCCCCCTTGGCCCGATCGACCGTGAGTGGGTGGGCGGAGGTGATCCCGCGTGGGACGTATCGGGCACGCAGCTCGGCCATCTGGGCGTCGATTGGGCTGTTCCCGCTCACTGGGCCATTGAAGCAGATACGATCCGGCCCTGTGGATCAAGCGCGCGCCGCGGTGGAGCGTCTCTGGCCGGGAAGAAAGGCCGCCATCACCGCCCTCAGCGGTGGCATCACGAACCACAACTTCAAAGTCGAGCTCGACGGCGAGGCGTTCGTGCTGCGCATGGGCGGGTCGCGAACCGATCTGCTGGGCATCGACCGCACCGTGGAGCATGCGGCCAGCCTGCGGGCCGAGGAGATCGGAATCGGGCCGCAGGTGGTCGCGTTTGTCGAGTCGGAGGCCTGGCTCGTGACCCGGTTCATCGACGGCCGTCCGATCGATCCCCAGGAGGTGAGGAGCCGAGCGGTGCTGCCGCGCGTCGCAGCGGCTCTGCGCAAGCTCCACGACGCGCCGGCGATCCCCGGCCGCTTTGACGCCCACGCCGTCGTCGAGACTTATCGGGCGGAGGCGGAGGAGCGCGGCATCGAGATGCCGCCCGAGTTCGAGGTCGCCCACGAGCACAGCGAGCGGATCAAATCCGCGCGGGGACCTCAGCTGCTGGTCCCCTGCCACAACGACCTTCTGAACGCCAACTTCCTCGACGACGGAGAGATCCGGATCGTGGACTGGGAGTACGCGGGGATGGGCGACCG
>JBIOJB010000010.1:0-42174 GCA_044450465.1 Candidatus Dormibacterales bacterium
CATATGGCTGCCCTAGTCGCACCAGATATTGCCGTCGCGGTTGGCTGGACCCGGCGAGGCCTGGACATCGCGGAGTCGTCGGATGACCGAGCCATTTCGAACTGGAGTGGATCACTCCTCAACAACCTCGGATGCCGCTATTCGGAGGCCGGGGAGCATGAGGCTGCTCTGAAGACCTTCGAGCAAGCGCTCGGGGCAAAGCTGCGGCACCCAGAGTGGCCGGCAAGCATCGAGCACGCCAAGGCGTCGGTGGCAGAGGAGCTCAGAGCCCTGGGCCGCAATGACGAGGCCAGCCGGCTGGAGAGTTTGGGAGCTGACGGCTAGCCGGCGACGTGCAGCTTGGCGGCTTCCTTTACGTCGATGGGGACAGAGGGCCCCTGGGTTGCCGACAGGAAGAAGGTCCGGAGGTACTGGCCCTTCGATGCGGATGGCTTGTTGCGAATCAGGGCGTCGACCAGCGCGGCCAGGTTCTGGTGCAGCTGCTTCTCGTCGAACGACACCTTGCCGATCGGCGCGTGAATGATCCCGAACTTGTCGGTGCGGAACTCGACCTTGCCGCCCTTCACCTCGCGCACGGCCCGGCCCACGTCGAAGGTGACGGTGCCTGACTTGGTGTTCGGCATGAGACCGCGCGGGCCGAGAATCTTGCCGAGGGAACCCACCTTGGACATGATGTCCGGCGTCGCCACCGCGGCGTCGAAGTCAGTCCAGCCTTCCGAAACCTTCTTGACCAGGTCGTCGCCGCCGACCACGTCGGCGCCGGCCTCCTGGGCCTCACGCGCCTTCTCGGCGGTGGCGAATACCGCCACCCGAACCTTCTTGCCGGTGCCGTTGGGTAGCACGACCGACCCGCGAACCATCTGTTCGGCGTGCCGAGGGTCGACACCGAGCCTGATGTGCGCCTCGACTGTGGCGTCGAACTTGGAGATCGAGGTCTCGCGAACCATGCGGCAGGCCACTTCGGGCTCGAGCCCGCCGTTGGCGTTCGAGGCAAGAGCCTCCTCGACCTTCTTGGCCGCCTCAATGTACTTCTTGCCTCTCTTCTTCGGCATTACTCCACCACCTCGAGGCCCATCGACCGGGCAGTGCCTTCGACCATCTTCATGGCCGCCGCCGAGTCATACGCGTTCAGGTCCTTCCGCTTGGTCTCGACGATGCCTCGCAACTGCTGCCTGGTCACGCGCCCGACCTTCTCGCGATTGGGCTTGGCCGACCCCTTCTCGATTCCCGCAGCCTTCTTGAGCAGGTTCACGGCGGGCGGCGTCTTGAGAATGAAGGTGAAGCTGCGATCTTCGAAGATCGTGATCTCGGCCGGGACGACATCACCGGCCTGCTGCGCGGTGCGCTCGTTGTAGGCCTTGGTGAACTCCATGATGTTGATGCCGTGTGGGCCCAGAGCGGTGCCGACCGGCGGCGCCGGCGTGGCCTTGCCAGCCTGCAGCTCCAGCTTCAGAATCGCGCGAACCTTCTTCTTGCCCATCTGACCTAGTGCACCTTCTCGACTTGAAGGAGGTCCAGCTCGACGGGCGTTTCACGGCCGAACATGTTGACCAGGACCTTCAGCTTGCCCTTCTCGGCGTTGATCTCGTCCACCTTGCCGTGGAAGTCCGTGAACGGACCGTCCACCACGCGAACGGACTCGCCCACCTGGAACTCGACGCGAATCTTGGGCGCTTCCTGCTTCATCTGCTTCTGGATCGCCCGAACCTCTTTTTCCTGAAGAGGGACGGGGCTGTTGGCTGAACCGACGAAGCTCGTCACGCCCGGCGTGTTGCGAACCACGAACCACGACTCGTTCGACATCACCATCTTCACCAGGATGTAGCCCGGGAAGATTCGCTTCTGGACGTGACGCCGCTTGCCGTCCTTGATCTCGATCTCGTCTTCCATCGGGACGAGCACCTGAAGGATCTTGTCCTGCATGTCCATGGATTCGATCCTCTTCTCGAGGTTCTTCTTGACCTTTTCCTCATGACCCGAGTAGGCGTGGACGACGAACCACTGGGGTTCCTGCTCCATGGCCGGGCTCTTCTCGACTGCCATCAGTGCGGCGTGTTGTAAATCGTGTGCTGGCCGATCGCACTCAATAGATAGTCGGCCCCGCCGATGAACAGTCCGAGCACCGCGACTGTGAACAGGACGACAAGCGTGTAGCGGTACAGCTCCGGTCCGGTCGGCCATACGACCTTGCGGAGCTCGTCTATGACCTCGCGCAGGAACTGGATAGGACCAACCTCGGTCCTCGGCTCCTCGCGCTTCCGGGCACTTACCGCCACTTCTACTTGGTCTCCTTGTGGGAGGTGTGCTTGTGACACCACCTGCAGTACTTGCTCATCTCGAGCCGGTCAGGATCGTTCTTCTTGTTCTTCACTGTCGTGTAGTTGCGGCGCTTGCACACGCCGCAGGCCAGGGTGATGATGTCTTCCATAGTCGTCTCTTCGGCTGAGGGTGGAAAAGAAAAAGCCTAGGCTACCTAGGCGCTGTCAATAGTAGCAGAGCGTTCAGAATCAGCTGTTGAGATGCCAACGACCATAGTCGTGCTCCACGGCGATCAGACCGGAGAGGAGCTGCTCGTGCAGGCGCTGCGGCTGCTTGAGCCGGGCGTCCTCGGGCTGGCCCTGGAGCGGCGTGACTACGACCTGTCCCTCGAGCGGCGTCGCGCCACGCGCAACCAGGCCGTGACGGATGCGGCCGGGGCCCTCATCGAGTGCGGCTACGGGATTAAAGCGGCCACGATCACCCCGGAAGGGGCCGGCGACGTCGGCAGCCCGAACGCGATCCTGCGCAAGCAGATTGACGGCAGGGTCATCGTGCGCACGGGCCGCCGGATCCCGGGCATACGGCCGCTCGCCGGGGTCCACGCACCGATCACGGTCGTGCGGATGGCCGTGGACGACGCCTACGGGGCCAGGGAGTGGCGTGAGGGCCACGGGCTGGACGAGTGGGCTTACCGCACGGAGAAGATCAGCCGGCGGACCTGCCGCATAGTGGCCGACTACGCGTTCGCCCACGCGCGGAGGATCGAGGCGAAGGTCTTCGGCGGGCCGAAGTTCACGGTCAGCCCGGTCTACGAGGGAATGTTCAAAGAAGAGCTCGACGCGGCGGCCAAGCGTCACCCCGAGGTGCGCTACGACCCACAGCTCATCGACGCCACCTACGCACTCCTCCTGGCAACCACCGGCGAGGCCCTGGTGATACCCGCTTTGAATCGCGACGGCGACACCCTATCCGATCTGGTCATGCAGATGTTCGGGACCATCGCGGGTGCCGAATCGACGCTGCTCGCGTTCGACGAGGCGGGTGCCGTGACCGTGGCAATGACCGAGGCTCCCCACGGAACCGCCCCGGCGCTCGAGGGCAAGAACATCGCCAACCCGACCGCGATGATCCTTGCCGTCGCCTCACTGCTCGGCTACATGAAAGAGGACGAGGCGCACCGCGCCTCGCGGACGGTCTACGAGGCGACGCTCGAGGCGATCTCCGACGGGGTTCGCACTGCGGATCTCGGCGGACAGGCTTCGACCACAGACTTCATGGACGAGGTGATCCGGCGGGTTCGCACCAAGATCGACGTGTGGAGCGCCCTCGCTGATATAGAGCGGTAAAAATATGAGAGGGAACCCGGTTGGTTCCCTCTCATCGGCCGGTCGCTTCGCGACGGGCCTGCTCTCCTTCCGGTATCTCGTGGAGTCTGTCTTAGAGAACGCTCCCCACCGCGCTTGAGAGCACTAAAGACAAAGTCGCGGCCGGAGTCAATCCGGCCGCCCTCGCAGGGGTAGTTACAGAGGGGAACCCGGATGGTTCCCTCTCATCGGCCGGTCGCTTCGCGACAGGCCTGCTCTCCTTCCGGTATGGGTGCGCACTCTAATACGCAGCACCGATCTGCGACCGCTAGACGGTGATCCTCTTGAAGGACTCCGCGTACTTGTATCCCGCCTTCTTGCCGATGTCGGCGTGCCTCTTGCGCATGAACTTCTCGTAGTTCCACTCGCGGCCCGGCTTGGCGACCTGGCTCTTGTGCTGGCGTAGCGCCTTGAGCTTCCGGTCCAGCGTGTCCGTGATGTCGACCAGGTGGTCGCCCTGCGTCCAGAAGGGAATCCACACTTCCTTGACCTCGTGAGGCTCCAGACCTTCTTTGAGCAGGCCCCGGAACGCCCTCGGGTTGCGAGAGTCGGGGTAGACGGCGGCGAGGGTCGCCTCGCCGACCGCGAGGTGGTCCGGATGCGAGCCGCCCATCGGTACGTCGAGGACCCTACCCGGGATGTGGGTGATCACCAGCTCGGGCTTGTGCTTGCGAATCATGCGCACGATGTCGTGCCTCAGCTTCAGGTCGGGCGCCAGATGGCCGTCCTTATGGCCCAGAAACTCGACCGTCTTGACCCCGAGCACCCTGGCGGCCGCTCGCTGCTCCTTCTCGCGGGTCGCTATCAGCTCCGAGTCCTTCTGCTTGGGGTCCTCTCCCCCCTGCGAACCGTCGGTCACGATGACGTAGGTCACCTCGGCGCCGTCGTCCGCAAGCTTGGCAATCGAGCCTCCCGCTCCGAATTCGGGATCGTCTGGATGAGCCAGCACGACGAGGACCTTCTTGAACTTCGCCGGCTTCGGGCGCCGTCGACGGGTGAAACTAGGCGGGGCGACCTTCTTTTTTGCCACGACGAAGAATGTAAGCGGTTGCGGGGCTGGTCTGTTCCGCTACTTGCGCGCTTTGGGCGGCGCGCCGAGCGACGCAAGCGGGATAGCCGGCTGTATCGGCGCCCATAGGACCTCTAGCTGCTGGGGCGTGAGCCGCGCCCGCAAGGCAATCACCCGACCTCCAAACGCCGCGGTCTTCACCGCCGCCCAGCCGCCGCTGCCGACAAGCCTCATCGGAACGGTGACCACCGCGGCGAGGGCCGCGGCCTCTTCCGCGTGGCGCGAGCTTCCGTCCGCCATCGCCTTGGACAGCGCGTTGGACACCTCATCCTCGATTTGCCACGGTTGGGAGAGAGCCGCGCACTGACTAGGCCCGAGCCGGCTCACGGCGGTCACATAGCGAGTCGCCATCGCCCCCAGGGCTTTGGGGTGGGTCACGGGGATGGCCGACGCAAACGGCGCGTACGATGCGGCGAATTTGATCGGCGTCAGCTGATGGCGCCTCACGAGCGCCGACGCCGCGTGCCAGGCGGCGACGATTTCAAGGTCGGACCGGCCGCTGAAGAATCCGGTCATCGCGGTTCCGGCGTTGACCAGGGGACCAATCGCCTCCTCATTGGCAGCCGCTGCCTTGACCGCCACCTCCTCCCACTCGCTGTCGCTGAGAGCTGCCAGCTTCGCGGCAAAGCCTCCGCCGGACGCCTCCTCGATTGGGATCAGGTATGCGAACGAGCCGTACATCTGCCGCAACTGCTCCTTCGTCAGACGTGCTTCCGACTCCACGGCATAGCTCGCCCGCTCAACGGCCGCGAAGGCACGGCAGCGGGTGCTGAAGTCGAGCTCACGAGTGCCCTCGATGGCGGCCACTATCGCCCTCACCACGCTCGCCGGCTCGGAGGTCCCCTCGCGCGTGACGCTGGCGACAAGCTGCCGGCGGTCGAGGACCCTCAACCACTGGATCGGCGACAGTTGGGCGAGCCCCTTGATGAAGGCGGCGACATCGGCGCTGCCGGGGCCGTAAGGTCCCGCCCGCCGCGCGGACGAGGGTGCGCGTTGCCGGCCCGACGCGGCGGGCCTGGCAGATGGAAGCTCAACATCGCTTGATCCGAGATCCTTGGCCGGCTCTGCGCCCACTTCCTGCAGCGAGACGAACGGAATGGCCTGCTCGAGGGGGGCCCACAGCTCCGCCACCTCGGCTTCGGTCAGCTCCGGAAGCGACGCAAGAACGCGGCCACCGTGGACAACCGTGCGGAGCGCCGACCATCCCTGATCACCGGGAACGTGGCGAGGGACCACTCTCAGCGCCGCGATCGCGGCCGCCTCCTCGCTCTTGGCACGCCGGTTCTTGGCGACCGCCTTGAGCAGGGCGCGCGAGGCGGAGTCGTCTAACCGCCACCGTCTCGCCAGCAGCTCGCACTGCTCATGAGTCAGGCCCGCTACCGCCGACAGCAACGCCTTGGTCTTGGCGTCAAGGTCCTCAAAGCCCCAGACCGGGATCAGCTCGGCAAACGGCGCGTAGTGGACGGCGAATTTCAGCGGAGGGAGATGCGAGCGCATGACCAGGCTGGACATCGCCTGCCAAGCGGCCACCTGCCTGTCCTCGCTTTTCTTGGCCAGCAGGTCGAAGAGCGCTTCACCGGCGCGCGCCATCGGCTCAGAGATCCGGGTGTCACTGCCTTTGATCGCGGCTTGAATCGACGTGGCCGATTGGGTCACGTCTTCGGCGCCCTCCTTCGTCACCGAGGCGACGAGGCGCTTGATTTCGAGCACCTCCTGCCACTGGGGCCCGGTGAGCCGGGCAGTGGCCGAGATGAACGCGTCCACCTCTGGGGTGTGGTCGCCGAAGCGCTGGGCGGCGTCGGCGTCCGCCCGCTCGAGGCGGGCAAGGAGGCCGGGAGAGTCGGGCACAGCCCATTATTCTGGCCGTTTGCCACTCTTTCGTAGCCCGGTCCGAGGCTTCGGGGCTAGACCGTTTCGACTTTCAGCAGGTTTGTCTGGCCGGGCCGGCCCACCGGCACGCCTGCAACGACCACGACCCGATCACCTGGTCTCACCAACCCGCTCCGGCGAGCCGCGTCGGTCGCGTTCGCGATCATCTCGTCGGTGTCCCGACCCGGGCTGACGAGAAGGGGCACGACGCCTGAGTACAGAGCTTCCTGAGCACCTCGGGATGCGGGCTCGCCGCCACCACCGGCATCCGAGGTCGGGCCTTGCTGCAGCGAAGCGCGGTCAGGCCGGACTCGGTGAAAGCGATGATGGCTCGGGCATTCAGCTCGTCCGCGGTGTTGGCGGCCGCATGCGCGATCGCGCTGCCCACCTGGCCCGGCTCGCGCCAGGTCTGGCGGGCACGCTCGAAAGCCGGGTGCGCCTGCGCAGACGTGCAGATCCGCGACATCGCGCGTACCGCCTCGACCGGGTGGGCGCCGATCGACGTCTCCTGGGAAAGCATCACCGCGTCGGTGCCATCCCAGATCGCATTGGCGACGTCCGACGCCTCTGCGCGCGTCGGCCGGTTGGACGTGACCATCGACTCGAGCATCTCTGTCGCGGTGATCACGGGAACACCCGCCCTGTTGGCACGGTCGATGATCTCCTTCTGAACGGCGGGCAGGTCGCCCAGCTTCAACTCGACTCCGAGGTCGCCGCGGGCCACCATCACGGCGTCGGCCACCTCGAGGATCTTGCCCAGCTGATGAATCGCCTCCAGCTTTTCGAGCTTGGCGATCACGCCGGCGGGGCAGCTTCGCTGCAACAGCTGCTGACGGCAGACCAGAACGTCCTCCGGCCGCCGGACGAACGAAAGGGCCACGTAGTCAACCCCGAGCTCGGCGGCCAGCTTGAGATCTTCGACGTCCTTCTCTGTCAGGGCTGGCAGCGGCAGCGGCCGCCCGGGCACGCTCACGCCTTTGCGCTCGCCGAGAAGCCCGCCCCGGATCACAGAGCAACGCGCGCCGCCGACCTCGAGGGCGCGGACCTTGAGCTCGATGCGGCCGTCGTCCAGCAAGACCCGATCGCCGACCTGCAGGGCGGCGATGAGCTCCGGATGGCTGACCTCGATTTCGTCCGCTGCCGCCCGCCGTCGAGAGACCAGAAGGACGGCGCGCCCGCGCGCGAGCCGTTGAAACGACCCGTCGAGGGCGCCGGTGCGGATCTTTGGCCCTTGCAGGTCGCCGATCAGGGCAAGGGGCCGGCCGACAGCTTCAGCCGCTTCGCGCACCGCCGCGGCGGCAAGCCTGTGCGTGTCGTGGTCGCCGTGCGAGAAATTCAATCGCGCAACGTCCATCCCGGCGCCAACCATTGAGCGCAGGACGGAGGCCGAAGCGCTCGAAGGTCCGATCGTGCACACGATTCGCGCTCGATGTCCCCTGGGCTTCATGAGTACTTCTTGACGCGCCGGCTCATCTCTTCCTCCGCGGCGATCACCTGGCGCTCGAGCTCGACGGCACTGATCACGGCGCCGCCCATGCCGCGGACCAGATCTCGCTGAGACCGGTCTGACGTCGCGACCGTCAGCACCTCACGCGCTTCGCCGGCCTCATAAGCAATGCGCTCGATCACGTGGTCGGCGGAGTGTCCTTTCCGCGAGAACACGACGCGGACACCGTCGACCATCTCTTCCGAGTTAGAGCGCGCGGCCGAGTGATGCGCATCGAAGACAACCGTGACCTCCGCGCCCGTGACGTGGCTCAGCACGGCCAGCCGGTCGACGAGCTTGTGGCGCGCCGTTTCCAGGCTGGTCTCGTCGAGCAGCCGCTTGAGCGGCGGCCAAGCGTGAACGATGTTGTATCCGTCGACGATGATGCGTTCCAACCGTCAGAAGAGCCGCATCTGCGACTGGCCGTAAGAGATGAGAAGCGGGTCGATCTGCATCAGCGACGTGAGCTGGAGCACGCCCTGGAAGAAACCTTCACGAACCGGCGCCACGTACCAGAGGACGACGAACACGCCGAGGATGGCGATGGCTCCGAAACGGCCGGCCCAGGCTTGAATCGAGTAGGGAAGCCATGGGCGAAGGATGCCGAAGCCGTCGAGGCCCGGGATGGGCAGGAGATTCAGGATCAGCGCGAACGCCTGCACGAAACCGAGAAAGGCGAGGGCGGCGAAAAAGCCCAGGTTGGCCTCGGTGATCCACCGATCATGACCCGAGATCAAGAATGGCGAGGCAATGACAAGGCCGCACAACAGGGTGCCGGCAGGTCCGGCGGCGGATACGGCCGAGTCCCAGGTCTTGCTCCTGAGGGATGCTCGGTTGATGTACACGGCACCTCCGGGCAGGGCGATCCCACCGAGCAGCAGGAACACGATCGGCATGATCACGCTCATGAGGAGATTCGTGTAACGCAGCGGATCGAGCGTCAGGTATCCGGAAGCGGCCACGGCCCGATCGCCACCGAGATAAGCGACAAGGGCGTGGCTGAACTCATGAACGCACAGAGACGTGATCCAGCCCGCGGTGACAAACGCGATGGTGAAAGGAACCACCAGCCCGGGGAGAAGCCCAAGCCAAAGCACCGCGCCGCTGGCCGCGGTAACCGCGACGAGGGCGCCGAACACCGGGCTGATCGACAGGACGCCACGAAGGGAGGGCAATGGCCGGCGGCGTAGCGCCGCGTCAGGGCGTGCTTTGCCGCGCTCGCCCGCCGGTGGCGCGAAAGCGGCGCCCGTCTGCAGGTGGTGTCGCAGGTCGTAGAGGGTCAAACCGGCGCTCTGCAGCGGGATCGAGGTGGTGGGCGAATCGCTGTACAGCATCGCCACCAGCAGGTGAATCGAGTCCACCTGGTAGTGCCCTAGAACCTGCGCCTCCCTGCCCGCGTTGACCAGCAGCTGGCGGACCGGGACCGAGCGCTCGCCCGATTGGTTCGGTTGAAGCCCTGCCTCGATAGCGGCGGCGTCCAAGCCCAATGCCCGGATCGCCTGGTCGGCGAGGCCGCCGCGCTGCATCAGAGTCGCGTGCATGATGTCCGACGCGGTCACCTCCCCGCTGCCACGACCTGTGGCCCTGGACCTCGCGCCGGCGAGGATCTCACGAGCGTCCCGGGTCAACGGGATGTCGGCGGAGGCGCGTTCCAGCTCGGTGGTCGCGTCAGCCATACGGCTCAGTGTAGAAACAGGAACGAGCTGTCAGCTGCGCTGCCTCATCGCCTCGTAGAGCAGCGCCGCGGCGGCGGCCGACGCGTTGAAGCTGGCGATTTGGCCCTTGACCGGCAGCCTCACGCGAGCGTCGCACCGCTCCTTCACCAGCCGGTGCACGCCCTCGCCCTCGCTGCCCACGACTAGACAGACGCGCTGGGTCAGGTCGAACTCCCACGCCGCCAGCTCGCCGCGGGGATCGAGAGCGACGCACCAGATGCCGGCGCGCTTGATCTCCGAGATCGCTGACGGGAGCCCCGACACCCGCGCGATCTTCAGCAGCTCGGTGGCCCCCGATCCCGCCTTGACCGCCGCCGGCGAGATCGGCGCGCTCCGGTGGTCCGGCACAACCGCCCCGTCGCAGCCCGCCACCTCGGCGCTGCGCAGGATCGCGCCGAGGTTCTGCGGATCCATGATGGAGTCGAGCGCCACGAGCATGGATGGCTCGGTGGCGAGGAGGTCCTTGAGCGTCCAGTCGCGTCTCGGCTTGAGCTCGGCGGCCACGCCCTGGTTCACGCCGGGCGCCATCGCATCCAGACGGTCGGCGGTAACCGTCTCGATGCGCGCGAGACGCGCAAGCTCGTCCAGCCGCGGATCGTGACCCAGCCCGCCCGCCTGGTAGACCTTGACAACGCGACCGGCGCGCGCTGCCTCGAGGACGGCATTGCGGCCGTAAATAACGATTGCGGATGGAGCCGGCGGTCTCTGGCGCATCGTCTAAAGACTGACCACTATGCTTGCGCCATGCACGATGCGGCGGTCGTGGCCAGGGTGATGGAGGACTCCCGGGCCATGCTCGCGGGAGGCTTGACCATGGAAAGCCTGGAGGCGATCGGGCACCGTCTGGCAGAGGCCGGGCTTCACCAGAACCTCGTTGCCGGGTCCGAGATGCGTCAGATGCATGGCGGCGACTCGAGCTTCACCGTCTTGCAGACCGACCCCGACGGCCTGACCCTTGTGTTCGGACGCTTTTCAGCGAAGGAGGAGACCCCCGTCCACGACCACGGCTCCTGGGGCGTGGCGTGCGTGATACAGGGCGTCGACCGTTATCGCCACTGGGAGATTGCCGGTGATGGGACGGTCCGCGTGCTGTATGAGAGAGAGCTTGGGCCTGGCGCGTTCGCGGCGTGGCTTGACCCACCCGCTGACATCCACAGCCAGCAGGGCATCGGCGAGCCGGCGCTGGAGCTGATCATGTTCGGCAAGAACGTGATGTCGCTTCCGCGTCACTACTACGACACGAAGACCGGCGAGGTTACGACCGCCCTCCCCCAGTAGGACTGGCGTCCGGGGCGATGCGCCTCCAACGCACCCCGTCCTTGGAGTCGTCGATGGCTATCCCGCGCCGGCGCAGCTCGTCGCGGATCTCGTCAGAGCGTTTGAAGTCACGTGCAGCTCGGGCCGCTTCGCGGTCCGCGATAAGCCGTTCGACGTCAACATCAAGCTTCCGTTCTTCCGCCCGGATGACGTCGAGATGGACGTCCACAGCGGCAAGGAGGTCCTGGAGGGCGGCCAGCTCGCGCGGCCCCATCGGAGCGGCATCGAGCGCCGCATTCGCCTCGCGCACGAGCTCGAAAACGAGGCCTAGGCCCTGCGGCAGGTTCAGATCGTCGTCGAGAGCGTCGCGGTAGCCGGCCGCCACCTCTTCGATCCTGCGCAGCATCCTTTGGTCGCCCGTCTCACCCGACGGCGCCCGGCGCACTCGCTCGTCGAACTCGCGCAGCCGCCTCACCTGCTCGGCGGCGGAGTGGAGTGCCTCGGCGCTGAGTCTCAGGCGTGACCTGTAGTGGGCGTTGGCGATCAGAAAATAGCGGACCGAGAGTGGGTCGTGGCCGGCTTCGATCAGGTCGCGGAGGGTGGTGAAACCGCCTGCGCTTTTTGACATCTTCTGCCCGGTCGCGTCACTCAAGTGTTCTGAGTGCAGCCACACCGTGGCCAGCGTCTGACCATTGGCCGCCTCCGACTGGGCGATCTCGTTCTCGTGGTGCGGGAACATCAGATCAACGCCGCCGGCATGAATGTCAAAGGTGTCGCCGAGATATCGCTTGCTCATGGCGGAGCACTCGATATGCCAGCCGGGCCTGCCTCGGCCGAAGGGGGCGTCCCATGACGCGCCCAGCTTCTCGTCTCCCGGTTGGGACTTCTTCCAGAGCGCGAAGTCGCTGACCGACTCCTTTTCGTATTTGTCCGCGGCGACGCGCACGCTTGCCTTCTGTCCGGCTGGGTCGAGACGCGACAGCTCGCCGTAGGCCGGGAAGCTCGCGACCCGGAAATACACGTCGCCGTCAGCGACGTAGGCGTGATCCCCCTTGATCAGCTTCGAGATCATCTTGATCATCTCGGGTATGTGCTCTGTCGCCCTCGGGTAGTACTCGGCCGGCTGGGCACGCAACGCGATCATGTCCTCGAAAAAGGCCCTTTCGAACGGTTTGACGTATTCCGCGATCGTCACGCCCGCTTGCATCGCCTGGTCGAGGATCCGGTCGTCGATGTCGGTCAGGTTCATGACGTGCGTTATCCGGTAACCGGACAGCTGCAGGTGCCTGCGCACGAGGTCGTAGAACAGAAACGCGCGCAGATTCCCGACATGCGGGTAGTTCCACACGGTCGGGCCGCACGTGTACATGAGCACGTGACCCGGTTGCAGCGGCGTGAATTCCTCCTTGAGCCCGGTCAAGGTGTTTTGCAGCGCGAGCGTCATCTCTCGTCGATCAGGACGATCGCCTGCGCTGCCATCCCCGATCGCCGGCCCAACGCGCCAAGGCCCTCGGGCGACGTCGCCTTGACGCTGACCTGGCCAACCTCCAGGGCGAGCCGCGCCGCCAGGTTCGTCCTCATCGCATCGAGGTGCGCGCTCAGACGAGGCGCCTCGGCGATGAGCGTGCTGTCGACGTTGACCACGCGGTAGCCGGCCTTACCCAGGGCGGCACCGGCGGCCGACAGGAGGTCCAGGCTCGAGGCGCCCTCGAAGCTCGGGTCATCGGGCGGGAACAGCCTGCCGATGTCACCCAGGGACGCGGCACCAAGCAAGGCGTCGATCACGGCGTGTGTGAGCACGTCGGCATCCGAGTGGCCGTCAAGCCCCTCGGTGTGAACGATGTGAACACCTCCAAGCACCAGGTCTCGGCCGGTCTTCAAAGGATGAACGTCGTATCCGATCCCCACCCTCACAGCGCGAGGCGTCCGTGAGGCGCGGACTCAAGACCGGGGCCTTCCTGCTCGCGGATCAAGGCCTCGAGGACGTTCAGGTCCTCCAGGGTCGTCAGCTTGATGTTTGAGGGTTCGCCTTGCACGACCGTGACGGCATGACCGGTGGCCGCCACCAGTTGCGCGTCGTCGTCGCCGACGAGGCCGGCGTCGGCTGCCTCTCTGTGCGCGCGCGCCAGCAGCTCGAAGCCGAATGCCTGCGGCGTCTGGGCCAGCACTATCAGCGAACGGTCCAGGCTCTCCACGAGCCGGTTGCCTTCGACGCGCTTGACCGCGTCGCGAGGCGAGATCGCGGGAAACGCGGCCCCGGATTCCATCGCAGCGGCCAGCACCCGGCGGACGAGCGCCGCGGAGAACAGCGGCCTGGCTGCGTCGTGGACGAGCACGTAGTCACATGGGCTGAGTGCCGTTAGGCCGGCACGCACGGAGGCCTGCCGGCTCTCGCCCCCGGCCCGGACGATCACCGGCTTGGACGGGTGCAGAGCCTGGACCTCCTTTTCTGCATTCTCGAGCCGGCTTGGCGGGGCGACGACCACGATCTGCCCTACCTCGTCGAGGGCCAGGAAAAGTTCCAGGACGCGGGCGAGGGTCGTGCGCCCGTTGAGGCGCACGAGGGCCTTGCTGCCGCGGCCCAGGCGCGACCCTGAACCCGCCGCGGCAACTATCGCCCCCACCGCCACGTGGGGGCTCAGCTTGCCTCCTCGCGCTTGGTGCGCGACGCGGGTGGACGGGTCTCCAGCGCGTTCGGGTCGGCGAAGATCATCCGGCCCGCCGAGGTCTGAATCACCGAGGTCACGACCGCCGTGATCGTTTGATTCATGAGGCGGCGCCCGTTCTGGATCACGACCATGGTTCCATCGTCGAGGCTCCCGACGCCTTGCCCCGGCTCCTTGCCTTCACGCGCGACGGTCACCACGATCTCCTCGCCGGGGATGGCGACGGGACGCATCGCCTGGGCGAGCTCGTTGAGGTTGAGCACGGTCACCCCCTCCAGCCGGGCGATCCGATTGAGGTTGAAATCGTTGGTCATGATCGCCCACTCCTTGCGCTTTGCCGTTCGCACAAGATGGGCGTCGATTTCGCCGACGGTCGGCCCGTCGTCTTCGGTCACCTGAAGATCGATGGATGATTCCTTCTGCATCTCGGTCAGCACGTCGAGGCCCCGCCGGCCGCGTCTGCGCCGGGTCGCATCCGCCGAGTCCGCAACCATCTGCAGCTCGCGCAGGACTGAGCTCAGGATGACGAGCGGCATGTCGAGAAAGCCCGTCTTGGCGATGTCGAGGATGCGGCCGTCGATGATGACTGACGTGTCGAGGAGGACAGCCTGCAGCCGGCGGCTGCCGGCGTCGTTGGCCGGACCAAGGAACAGCGCGGCGAGCTCCTCGCGGCGGGTCAGGCCGATGGACACGCCAAGGGCCGCGAGCAAGAACGCGAGAGCCAGCGAGAGCGCGTAGCCATACGGGAGGTCGCGCACGAAATAGCCGGTCAACACGGCGATGACCAGACCAACGATCATGCCAAGCAGGCCGCTGATCAGGTCGGGGAGCGGAGTGCTCGTAAGCCGGAAGTTGAATTTCCGCCAGCCACCCAGCACGTACGGCGTGC
Source organism: Candidatus Dormibacterales bacterium (assembly GCA_044450465.1). GTDB lineage: Bacteria > Chloroflexota > Dormibacteria > Dormibacterales > Dormibacteraceae > JBIOJB01. The sequence goes on from JBIOJB010000010.1 coordinate 14,575, forward strand.
CCAGGTACGCGAATATCAAACCTTCAAGCGTGGTCAGCCCGATGATGATGAATCCCGGGTGTGGATGACCCACTCCGAGGACCAGGAAATATCCGAGCGTGAAACCACCGACCACTCCGAGCCCTACCCCAAACCATCGGGCGAGGCGCTCGGAACGCTTCAACGACTACCTCCTTAAGAGACCGTTACACCGGCCTCCTTTATGAATGCGCCGGACCTCATGGGTGAAGAAAAAGCTGCGGAGACCGACTCCGCAAGCGTCCGGACCTCGATGACTTCGAGGCCGGATGGCCGGCCGGCTCTGCCGCCCGCCGGAATCAACGCGCGCGTGAGGCCATGACGCGCCGCTTCTTGAAGGCGGCGCTCGAGCTGACCAACACGGCGCACCTCGCCCGCCAACCCCAGCTCACCGATCACAACCAGGCCGTCCGGCAGGGGCCTGTTGTTCTGGTTGCTGACGATCGACAGGGCGAGACCGAGATCGGCGGCCGGCTCGGTCACCCGAACGCCGCCCGCCACGTTGACGAAAATGTCCGACTTGCCGAATTTGTAGTCGAGCCGCTTCTCCAGGACCGCGACGACCATGTGCAGGCGGTTGATGTCGATTCCGTTGGCAATCCTGCGGACCATCGAGTTCTCGGTTGAGTTGACGAGGCTCTGGATCTCCACGAGCAGAGGTCGAGTGCCCTCGAGAGCCGCCACCACCGACGTGCCCGGGGAGGCCGTCGGGCTCGAGCCGAGCAGGAGGGCGGAGGGATCCGAGACCTCTTCGAGGCCGGTCTCGCCCATCGCGAACACGCCAATCTCCTCGGCCGAGCCGAACCTGTTCTTCATGGCTCGCAGGATGCGAAGCTCCTGCCGGCGGTCACCCTCCAGGTACAGCACGGTGTCAACGATATGCTCCAGGACCCTCGGACCGGCAATCGAACCGTCTTTTGTTACGTGTCCAACGAGAAAGATCGGAACTCCGATCTCCTTGGCGAGGCGCATGAACCGGGCCGCCGACTCCCGAACCTGGGTGACGCTGCCGGCGCTGCCCTCGAAGCCGGCGTCTGTGATGGTTTGAATTGAGTCCACGATGGCGAGCTCGGGGACCTCGGCGCGAATCGAGTCGCAGACAGCGTCAAGATCGTTCTCCGCGAGAAGCAGGATCCCCGGCTGCAGGGCGCCCATGCGCTGCGCTCGCAGGCGGATCTGCTGCGCGGACTCCTCGCCTGAGACGTACAGGACCTTGGAGCCGGAGGCGCCCGCCACCTGGGCAGCCGCGTGCATCAGAAGCGTTGACTTGCCGACACCTGGTTCGCCGCCGATGAGAACGAGGCTCCCGGGCACGATCCCGCCGCCGAGCACGCGGTTCAATTCGTCCCAGGCCAGGACCCGGCGCGGCGCGGCGCTGGCGTCGACATCGCTGAGCGGCACGGCTTTCGCCGGCGGCGCGGTGCGCGACGACCGGCCAGGCGCTGACTTGCGTACCTGGAACTCTTGGAGCGTGTTCCAGGCCTGGCAGTGCGGACACTGGCCGGCCCATCGCAGGCTCTCGCCACCGCACTCGGTGCACACGAAGGTGATCGTCGACTTGGTCATGGGGTTGACTACTCTCCCACCGATGAGCCCGTTTTACAACCTGCTGCGTACCTTTTTACGCCGGTCGGGCGTTGGGTCTTTCAATCGGAAAGGCGCCGCTCTGACTACCCCCGGGGCGGCGTCTCTCAAGATGAGAGGAAACCCGGATGGGTTCCTCTCGTGGCTCACCCTCCGGCATATGCCCGACGACGCTGCTTATTGGCCCTCCAGATTCGCCAGGTAGTCAAGGGCTGCGAGTGGTCCGTACTGCGCGAAGAGCTCGGGGGCGGCGGCGCTGAGGCTCTGCTGGACCTGGCCCGCCAGAGAGGCTCGGATCTCGAGCGAAAGCTGAGGCCTGCGCCTCGCATACGAGCTGACGAAGCGTCTGAGCTCGGGGTCGAGGCGACGCAAGAAAAGCTCCGCCTGGGTGGCGGCTGCGGGCGGCGCCTGGACAACCGCGCCGACCGGTCCCGCTGCAGGAGGTGGCGGCGGCGGTCCCAGCCGTGCGCCAGGCAGCTGCCACAGCTGAATGGAATCCGAATCCTTGACCACGAGCGTGCCGGCGGCAAGGTCGCCGAGGCGCTTGCCCTTGCCGTTCGCAAACAGGACGACCGTACCGATCCCATACCAGAAGGGCAGGAAGTCGGCGATGCGAACGATGTTGCGAATGCCGGCCTGGGTCAGGGTCAAGGGTTCGCCGCGATCCCCAACCGCCCTCAGGCGAAGGGCTTTCTTGCCGATCGTTTGACCGGACCAGAATGCCTCGCTCGTCCAGAAGTAGCCGAAGATGACTACGAAAGCTCCCAGCACCGCGATGACGATTCCGACAGTGACGGAGGCCGCGACTCCGAGCGCGAATGCCACGACCAGCACGCCGGCCAGGATCACGGTCACGATGAGAAGATCGATGAGCTGCGCCAGCGCGCGCGTTCCGAGGCCCGCCACCTGATAGCCGAAGGAGACGCGCTCCGGCGTGGCGACGACCAGCTCCTCATCGGGAAGCGACCCGCCCATCTGTCCGGTATTTTGCGTGCTGTGCGTGCGGTGAGCCTCCACGTATGAGAGCTGAAGAATTCGTCAATCTGAGACGCGACGATTGGAACCGCCTGGAGGACCTGCTGGCGAGGGGAGGCGGCGGCAAGTTCGGCGGCCTTTCGCCGGCGCAGGTCGTGACCATGGCCTCGCTCTATCGCCGGGCGACGGCGGATCTTGCGCGCGCCCAGCGCGATTGGGCCGGCGAACCGGTGCATCGGTATCTCAATGGCCTGGTCGCGCGCGGCCATGGCCTGGTCTACCGGCGGGGCGGCGGGGTGCGAAGACGGATCGCAACCTTCTATCTGGAGACGCTCCCACGGACCTACCGGGAGGCCTGGCCGTACCTGCTCGCGTCGGCCGCCATGCTCTTCCTGCCTGCCTTCGTTGCGTACTTCGTGGTACTGGCGAACCCGGACGCCGCCTACGCGATCGTGCCGCAGAGCGTGATCGACTCGGTGCACCACCACCAGCTCTGGACGCAGATTCCGCCCGACGAGCGGGTCGCCGATGCCGCCGCGATCAGTGCGAACAACATCCTGGTGTCGATGATCGCGTTTGCCCTCGGTGTCCTGTTCGGCCTTCCGGTGATCTGGGTGCTCATCACGAACGGCCTCTCGATTGGCGGCGTGTTCGGCTTGACCCAGTCGGCCGGGCTGGCGGGCGGCCTCTTCGACTTCGTCATCGGCCACGGGGTGCTGGAGCTGTCGATCGTGGTGACGGCAGGCAGCGCCGGATTGATGATGGGGTGGTCCCTCATCTCACCCGGCAACCGCAAGCGCTCCGACGCCCTTGTGATGGCCACGCGGCGGGCCTTCACGTTGCTGGTCGGGCTCGCCCCACTCCTGCTGATCGCAGGGACCATTGAGGGCAATGTTTCACCTTCTGATGCGCCCTTCGTCGTCAAGGTTGTGATCGGCCTGACCACCGGAGCGCTGCTCTACTCGTACCTGATCCTCGCTGGTCGGCGACCGCGGCGCACCTCAGAGTAAGGAGCGCTCCTTCAACTCGAGGTAGCGCTCGACCAGGGCCGGTGAGAGCCGGCCGGCGACGACGTCGAGACCAAGCACGCCCCCGCGCCGGAGCACCTCGAAGCTCTCACGCCGGCTGGCCGTGAACTCCTCAGCGGCCGCCCATTCGTATGCTTGCGCGCTTGTCCCGACGGGTGTTTCACGCGCGGCGAGGACCGCTGGATCCGACATCGCCACCACCAGCACGAGGTGGCGAGCCGCAAGCCGCAGGCAGTGAGCCAGAAGCTCCTTGGACGCCTGCGGATCCTGGACGTCTGTGAGGACCACGATCATCGAGCGCCGGCCGATTCGCAGCGCGAGATTCGTCATCGCGTGGCCGAAGTCCGGTTCGACGGACTCGGCCTTGACTGAGTAGAGCGCCTCCGTGATCCGGCGCAGCTGGGCGCTCCCGCGCTCAGGCTTGATGAAACCGGTAACCCGGTCGTCAAAGGTCATCAGGCCGACCCTGTCACCGTAGGCCTGCGCGACCCAGGCCAACATCAGGGTTGCGTTGACCGCGTAGTCGAGCTTGTCGAGCGCGCCGGCGGGCGCCGTCATGAGACGCCCGCAATCGAGGGCGATCATCACTTGCTGGCCTCGCTCGGCCTCGACCTCGACCACGACCGGGCGGTCACGTCTTGCGGTGGCCGTCCAGCTCACGCGCCTGAAGTCGTCTCCTCGGACGTAATCGCGCAGACCCGCGAACGCGGTCGACGCGCCGGGGGGTCTGGCGTGGCGAAGGCCCGCCGTGGCGCGCAGCCCGCGACGTAGAGACAGCTGGATTCGCTTGATGGCGACGACGTTTGGAAACACCGCCGCCTCAGTCGTGGATTGAAGCCACACCTGCCGCCGCCACCAGCCGCGGTCGCGCCCCACCTGCACGTCCACGCGACTGAAGTTGTATGCACCTCTCTTCGGAGAGCGGACCTGGTACGCGACTCGAAGGCTTCCCGTGGCATCGAAGCGTCCGGCGATCTCTCTCGGCCGTGCGCTCAGCTCGGCGGGTGCATGGTCCGCGACCCTGGCCGGCAGCCCGGCTGCTGCACGGTTCTCAATTTCCACCACGACCTCTTCGTGCTCGCCGAGTGAAAACGGATCCGGAACTGAGCGATGCACGAGAAAGCCTGAGGGACCTGGGAGCAATGCGAGATCACGCGTCACCACGATCACCAGCGCCGCGTGGTACGCAACGGCCACGAGGCCGATGACAGGCGAGACCACGGCGAGCGCGATAAGGCAGGCTCCGAGAGCGATTGCCCAGAGGAGCCGGGGCTGGGGTGCCAGCCCCCGGGCCCAGCGCAGGGTCTTCAGCGCGGCGGCACCACGCGACTGGCCACGGCGTCGAGCACGCTGTCCGGCGTCTGGCCGCCGACCTCGGCCTCGGGCCGGAGGATGAGCCGGTGCCGGAATGCAGGCGCCAGCAACGCCTTCACGTGATCCGGGGTTACGAAATCCTGGCCTTCGAAGGCGGCGTAAGCGCGAGCGGCAAGCATCAGCAGGACCTCGGCTCGAGTGCTGGCGCCGAGCGCGACCTCTGGGGCGGTCCTGGTCGCTGACGCCAGGTCGACGACGTACTTCCTGATCTTCTCGTCCAGCACGACCTGCCCGACGCGAGCGCGGCAGGCTGCGATGTCGCCAGGCCCAAGCACCGGCTCGACGCCCGCCTTCACCGGATCCCTGAGCTCGATCCCCGACTCCCATCGGCGCAGCACCTCCATCTCGTCGTCCGGGCCGGGGTAGTCGAGCCGCACCTTGAAGAGGAAGCGGTCCTGCTGCGCCTCGGGAAGGGGATACGTTCCTTCGTACTCGACTGGATTCTGGGTCGCCAATACGAAAAATGGTTCGGGCAGCATCAGCTGCTCGCCCTCGAGCGTAACTCCCCTTTCCTCCATGGCCTCGAGCAACGCCGACTGCACCTTGGCCGGGGCGCGGTTGATCTCGTCGGCGAGAAGGACGTTGGTGAAGATCGGCCCTTTTCTGAGCGCGAAGCTTCGGCTGGCCAGGTCGTATACGGAGGTCCCCACGATGTCGGCGGGCATCAGATCCGGAGTGAACTGGACGCGCCCGTACTCAAGCGCAAGCGCGCGGGCGATCGATTTGGCCAGGAGGGTTTTGCCCGTGCCGGGCACGCCCTCGAGAAGAACATGACCCTGCGCGACCAAAGCGATCGCGCACAGGCGTATCGCGACCTCCTGGCCGATGACGGTCTTGACCAGCTGCTCCCGCAACCTGGCGAAGAACTCGGGTGCCGATACGGGTGCGATGTCTTTCATCAAGACTCCCTGGTGGCGTCACCGCCACGATTTGTTTCGTTGACCGGATAGGCGAGGTGGTGAAGACGCCGTGCGGCTTTGATCAATTCCCGGTCGGAACCGGCCGAGCTGTTCAGCTCGGACTCGGCCGAGGCCAGCTCGGCCGCCAGAGTGGGCGCTCGCATCCACAGAGCATTCCAGAACCGTTCGCGGGGCTGCACGGGAAGACCCGTCTGCTCGGCTACCCGCCGCTCGGTGGCGGCGGTCAGCAGCCCGAGCGTCATCGACCTCGCGCTCGACCGGCGCAGCATCTGCCCCACCGCCACCGACCATTCGACGTCGGAGCGTGCACTTTCCGCCGGCCGTGGGATGAGAGGGCCGAACGCGCGACCTCGCAGGACCAGACCCGCGAAAACGGCGACGAGCAGCCAGACCAGGGCCGCCCCCCACGGCGTTGTGACCCACGGCTGCAGCCGGACGCTGCTGAGCACCAGACCGTGGTGATACTCATCGAAGGCAACCACGGCATTCGGCTGGACTGTCCCGAGCAGGTCGGCGAGGAACTGTCCGTTGTCCAGCTTTTCGAGGTACGCGTTGCACAGGACGAGCGGATCGGAGAGCACGATCACCTTTCCGGAACCGACCGGCTGCTCGTAGCCGGTGACCGCGCCTCCACCGGTGCGAAGGATCGGCACCTGGCCGGGCGCCGGGTCCAGCGCCATGAGGAAGCCGGCGCCGGCGACCTGGTTCACGCCGTCAATGACCGGGTTCCCCACCTCGCCACTGCTCGGAACGTAGCCGGTCAGCCTGGTCACGCTGAGCGCGCTGTCCAGCTCGCGGTCGCCGGACTCGGAGGCATAGACGAGCGTTCCACCCGACCTGACCCAGTCGACGGTCTGCGCAGCCTCGTCGGGCGAATACGAGGCCGGCGTGAAAACGAACATGAGGCTCGGCGGCGCCGGGGGGCTGAAATTGCCGGCGATCTGATCCACCGGGTGGCCCATCGCCTGGGCGAAAAGGCGAGCCGCCGACGTGCCGTTCGCGGCGTCGCTGCTCGAGCCGTGCTCAGGGGAGTCGGACGCCGGCTGAGCGACGTAAGCCGCCAGGGCGACGAGGATGGCGACAACTCCGCCGAGAATCCACCCGCGTGCGCCTCTCAAGCGGCAACCTCCGCCGGCTTGCGGAACGGCGCCGCGACGCGAGCCGCGGCGTCGTAGGTCGGAGAATCGACCCCTCGCCCGCCGTAGACCGCCGCCTCGAACGGGATGAGGAGCGGCCTGAGCCGTTCGGCTTCCGGGGCCCGCTGGAAGATCTCGCGCACGGTGAGCGGGCTGCCCTCCCAGGTTCTCTCACCGGCGAGCGTCGCAGCCACGCCCGCACACAGCGCACGAATCGCGCCCACCCGATCGCCGGCCGCTGACAGGTGGTCGGCCTCGGCGAAATAGTCCGCCGGTGGTCGCGGGCCGAGCGGCGCGGCAGCGCTGACCACCTCGCCGAGCCGGCCGCGGGTGGACCGAAACACGACGACAGCCACCACGATGACCACGACCGCGCCGAGCGCCGCGAGATACCAGAGGGGGATCGGCGGCGCACCGGCTCCACCCAGAACGGCGCGGAGCAGCTCGGCGATCCGGTCCTGAATCCACTGCCGGAGCCGGTCGAGAGGCGAAGGCGCCCGGTGCAGCGCGTCATACCTGCTCATCGAGAGCACGTCGTGCAAGCGCTGCCGGGCGACGGCGGGATCCGCCGTTTGAGCCGGCTGGCCGAGGGCGGCGAGCAGAGCAAGCAGGCGCGATTGCGCGTCGGTGTAGTCGGGCGGCCTGCGGGTCAGGTCCGCGGAGATCTCCGGCTGGCTCCGGCCGACGCCCGATTGAAGATCTGCCAGCGCACGGGCTGCCGGCCCGGGATCATTGGGCGCTGCGGATCTGATGTCGCCGTATGCCGTCTCGACCGCCTGCCTGTACGAGGTCGCAGAAGATGTGTCCGCAGCGACAGGCGTGGCGAAGACGAGCCCGACCGCCACTCCGGCAAGGGTCATGGGGGCGAGCACGCGAGCCAATCCCATCACGCCCGCACCCGCATGGGGACGGTGCGAGCTCAAACGGCCGGGGCCGGGGGCAGCACGCGCTGCGCAAGCTGAAACAGATCCAGACCTTCACGCCTCACCCGGAGGTCGAAGTAGATCAGGACGATGAGGATCTGGAAGGCCGGATTGACCAGCGACTGAACCAGCACCCTCGCACCGGTCGCCACGGCAGCGACGACCGCCGAGGCGGCAAAGATCCCGATCAGGCCCTCGGCGAGGCCGGCGAAAGCGCTCAGGGCCAGGTTGACGAACAGGATGATGATGAACATCAGAAACAGGATCAAGAAGGTGCGCCACCAACTGCCCTGGACCAGGTGCCGGCTGCGTCCCATCGCCGCACCCAGGCCCGCGTTTTCGATGAACATGATCGGGATCACCGCCACCCAACCGACCCCGATCCAGATCCACAAGGGGAACAGACAGAAGAGGATGCCCATCCCGACGAAGAGCGCCAGGTACCCAAGGATCTGGAAGTACCTGCCGAGCACTCCCCTGATCACGCCGGCGGCGGTAACCGCCCGGCCCTGGGCGGCTTCGCCCGCCGCGTAGGTCACTGCGCCATAGAGGAAGGGCGCCAGCGCCACCTCGATGAGCAGGGCGATCAGCTCCGCCGCCAGCACGCCTTCCAGGCGACCCAGGTCGACCGGCTGAGCCGGCGTGGCGAGCTGCGTGAACATGTCGAGGGCCGAGAAGGACAGATAGCCGGCGAGGACAGCCTGCGGGATCGCGAGGATGACCGAGATGCCGGCGAACAGGGCAAAGTTCCGGCGGTAGATGCGAAAGGTCTCGTCCAGGAGGTCGCCGACTTCCAGAGGGCGGAGGCGCAGTGGGACAGGGCCGCTCAAGGCTCGCACCATTGTCATCAACTGAAGCCGCCGGCGTTGCCCTAGGCCGGATTTACTCCGGCCGAAATCAAGGCGCTCCGTCATCGAAACGCCTCCGGACAAGGTGTCACGGGGAGGGGGTACCACGGGGGAGGCCTGCCTCCCCCGTGCTTTGTTATGGCTTCGCGGACGCTCCCGAGCCGGCCGGCTCTTTCCGCTTGTTCTTGACGGGCGTGAACTTGAGCGCGTCCTCGCCCTCGACGTCGATCTGCACCGTGTCGCCTCGCGCGATCTTGCCGCGCAGCAGGTGCTCGGAGAGCTGGTCCTCGATCCGGTTCGTGATCACCCGCCTCAGCGGACGGGCGCCATAGGTCCGGTCGTAACCCTCCTTCGCAAGGAGATCCTTGGCCGCGTCGGTCACCTCGATCGTGATCTGCTGCTCAGCCAGATGCTTGCTCAAGCGCACGAGCTGCAGGTCGACAATCAAGCGGATCTGCCCGGTCGTCAGGCTCTTGAACACCACCACTGCGTCGACCCGGTTGAGGAACTCCGGGCGGAACATCCGCTTCAGCTCCTCATCGATCTTTTCTTTGGTGTTCTTGTGGCGGCGCTCGACCTCATCGGCCTCGTCGACGACAGCCGGCTGAAAGCCGAGCGACGTGCCGGCCTGGTTGACGTCGCGAATGCCCAGGTTGGAGGTCATGATGATGACGGTGTTCGCGAAGTTCACGATCTTGCCCTTCGCATCCGAGAGCCGCCCGTCCTCGAGGATCTGCAAGAGCATGTTGAAGACCTCGGGGTGCGCCTTCTCGATCTCGTCGAAAAGGATCACCGAGTAGGGCCGTCTCCGAACGGCCTCGGTCAGCTGACCGCCCTCGTCATAGCCCACATATCCCGGCGGCGAGCCGACGAGCCGGGCGGTGGTGTGGCGCTCCATGAACTCGGACATGTCGAGCTTGATCAGCGCGTCCTCGGAGTCGAACAGATACTCGGCCAGAGCGCGCGCGAGCTCGGTCTTGCCGATGCCCGTGGGCCCGAGGAAGATGAACGACCCGATCGGCCGGCGTGGGTCCTTGAGCCCGGCCCGCGCTCGCCGGACCGACTGCGACACCGTGGTGATGGCTTCGTCCTGACCCACCATGCGCCTGTGCAGCTCGTCCTCCATGCGGAGAAGTCGAGCGCTCTCCTCCTCGACGAGGCGGGAAACCGGCACGCCGGTCCACGCGGCGACGATCTGCGCGATGTCCTCCTCCCCGACGTCGGGGACGGTCTCACCGAGCTTGTCGCGCCAGGCTGCCTCTTTGGCGGCGAGCTTGTCCTGCAGCTTCTTAACCTTGTCGCGCACTGAGGCCGCGGCCTCGAAGTCCTGCTTGTTGACCGAGTCGTCCTGGAACGACCGCTGCTTCTTGATTTCCTTTTGCAGGTCCTTGAGCTCGTCCGGCGTCGTGGTGAGCTTCATCCGGACGCGGGCGGACGCCTCGTCCATGAGATCGATCGCCTTGTCGGGCAGGGCGCGGTCGCTGACGTACCGGTCGCTGAGGACCGCAGCAGACCTCACCGCCGAGTCCGTGATGACGACCCGGTGATGCTTCTCATAAAGAGACTTGACACCGTTGAGGATCTCGATCGTCTCGGCCAGCGTCGGCTGGTCCACGTAAACGGGCTGGAACCGGCGCTCGAGAGCCGCGTCCTTCTCGATGTACTTGCGGTACTCGTTCAGCGTGGTGGCGCCAATGCACTGGATCTCTCCTCGCGCCAGCGCCGGCTTGAGGATGTTCGCGGCGTCGATCGCGCCCTCGGCGGCGCCTGCGCCCACGAGTGTGTGCAGCTCGTCGATGAAGAGCACCACCTCTCGGCTGGAGCGGATCTCGTCGAGGATCTTCTTGAGCCTCTCTTCGAACTCGCCTCGGTATTTGGTGCCGGCGACCAGGGCCCCCATATCCAGGGTCAGGACGCGCTTGTGCTGCAGTGACTCCGGCACGTTGCCGAGGTTGATCTGCTGAGCGAGGCCCTCTGCGATGGCGGTCTTACCCACCCCGGGCTCGCCGATCAGCGCCGGGTTGTTCTTGGTCCGCCGGCTGAGAATCTGGATGACACGCTCGATCTCGGTCTCGCGACCGATGACGGGATCGAGCTGGTTGCGCCTCCCGAGCTCGGTGAGGTCGCGGCCGAACTGGTCGAGCAACGGGGTCTTCGACGGCTTCTTCGGCGCGGGTTCCGACTCGGCCTCGGCGGTCGAGTCGTGCAGCAGCCGCTCGATCTCCGAGCGCACCTTCTCCAGGCTTGCTCCAAGATCCTCCAGGACGTGCGCCGCGATGCCCTCGCCCTCGATCAGCAGCCCCAGCAGGAGATGCTCGGTGCCGACGTAGTTGTGCCCCATCCGCCGCGCTTCCTCGAAAGAGATCTCGATGACCTTCTTCACGCGCGACGTCGGGATGATCTGCTGGATGATGATCCGCTCGTTCCGGCCGAGCACCGACTCGATGGTCTGCCGGACCTTGCCGATCTCCACGCCAAGGTTGTTGAGAACCTTGGCCGCCAGGCCCTCGCCTTCGCGAAGCAAGCCAAGGAGAAGGTGCTCGGTGCCGATAAGCTGTGGTGCGACCGTTCTGCTTCTTCTTGGGCGAGCGTCAGAACCTTCTTGGCTCGCTCAGTAAATCTCTCAAACGGATACAAGGTCCTTATTCCTCCTGGACAAGTGCGACTAGGTGGGGCCAGCACCTCCTCAACGGGGATACGGTACCGGAAGGTACCTTCGTACCTAATATAGCCGTCAACTCAGGCGGCGGATTTCCTTTGGCGGAGGCGCGGTGAGGCAAAGTCTTTCGCGCCTTGGCGCCTACATCCCGGCGGGCATCGCCCTTGCACTCCCGACGGTGTTCGTGCCGCCGGCCGTCGACTCGTTCATTTTGCCGCGAGCGTCGATCGTCGTCGGCGGCGCCTGCCTGGCGGCGGGGGTCGCGCTTCTGGCTCCTAGCGGACCAGGTCTCGGTCGCCTCCGCTGGCCGCTGCTGGCTGCAGCCGGTGCCGCCCTTCTGGCCCTGGTGTTCTCCACCGCTCCGGCGCTCAGCCTCTCCGGATCCTACTCGCGGTATGAATCACTTCCCGTCCGCCTTGGGTACCTCGGGCTGTTCGCAGCGCCGGTCTGGCTTACCCGCAACCGGCGGTCGCGCGACCTGGTCGGCCCGGCCCTGATCCTAGGCACGGCCATCGCGTGCCTCGAAGCCATCTACCAGTACGCGTCCCATGCTCCGTTCCGGCCTGACGGCAACCTCGGCAACGCCAACCTGCTCGGCGCTTTGATCGCCATGTCGGCCCCGCTGTCCGTGGCTCGTGCCTTGCGGGGGGGCCGCGCCTCTCCCGTGTGGTGGGCGGCCCTGGTCATGTCGCTCGGCGGGCTGTTTGTTTCGACGTCACGAAGCGGAGGCATCGGTGTCCTCGTGGGATTTGTGGTGCTCGCCATCCTGACCCCGCGTGGCCGGGCGGTGATGTTTGCCGCCGCCGGCGGCGGAGGCCTGATTGCCGCGTCGCTAGTGCTCATCGAGCTGTCGCCGCTGCGACTCCTGAACGACGACCCGGCATCCCTCCGCCTGCACCTCTGGCAGAACGGGTTGAACATGATCGCCGCGCGGCCGCTCACGGGATGGGGAGAGGACGTGACGGGGCTCGCGTTCGGACGGTTCCTGACCGCCGACTGGTCTCCCGGGGTCACCTTCGACAGGCTTCATTCGGGTCCGCTGGACATCGCCGCAACCCAGGGCCTGATCGGCCTTGCCGCGCTGGCGTGGTTGCTGGTGGTCTTCACGCGCGGAGGATGGCGGCACCGGTTCGCTCCCGGCGTTGCGCCCATGGTGGCGGCCTGCGCCGGCTATACCGCGTGGGTCGCTTTCAACTTCGACTGGGCGCCCGCCACCGGTGCTTTCTGGCTGCTTGCAGGAACCGGCTGGGCGAACGTGCGCGCCGCGGACGCTCCAGCCCCCGAACCCGGCGACGTCTCGGTGCCGCCTCTCTGGTGGAGATCCGCTCTCTCGGTCGGACTGGGGGCCGCGGCGGTCGCTCTAGGACTCCTGCCGGTGCTGGCCGACGTGTGGTACTCGCAGGGCCGGGCCGACCTGGCGGTCCAGGCCGATCCGTTACAGGCCCGCTACCACTGGTCCTACGGCGAAGCCCTGGCGACCCAGGGGTCGCCGGCCAGGGGCGTCGACGAGCTCAGGCGAGCGGCCGACCTCGGTGAGACGGACCCCGGCCTGTACGTCGAGCTGGGCGACCGTGAGAAGGATCTGGGCCGAATCGGTCCAAGCCAGGCCGCCTACCGGCGCGCGCTGGAGATCGACCCCTTCTACGCGCCGGCCCTCCAACGCCTGGCCGCGACGTGAGGCGACCCAGGCCGGCTTGCGGCTACTGGTCGTCCTCCAGGTCGCCGTATGAGTCGACGCGGGAGTCAGTCCTCAACGCCAGGCTCGCCGGCGGAGCCGAAAGCTGCTTGAGGCTGAGCGAGATCCGGCGCCGCGCGGTGTCGATGCCGATCACCTTCACCTGAAGGTTCTCACCCACCTTCAATACGTCCTCCGTCCTCTCGACGTGGTCCCACGACAGCTCGGAGATGTGAAGCAATCCCTCGATACCCGGCATGATCTGCAGGAACGCTCCGTACTTCTTGGTCTTGGTCACCTGGCCCTCGACGATCGACCCGACGGGCATCGATTGGACAAGCCGCTCCCAGGGATCCTGCTGCAGCTGGCGAAGCGAGAGCGAGATGCGAGTCTGCTCGGGGTCGAGCTTGATGACCTTCACTGTCACCTCTTCGCCGAGCTGAAGCACGTCGGTAACCTTGGAAACGCGATCCCAGGACAGCTCCGAGATGTGGATCAAGCCGTCGGCCCCGCCGATGTCGACAAACGCTCCGTAGCTCGTGATGCCGGAGACGGTCCCCTTCACGGTGGCGCCGGTCTGAAGCCTGCTGAAGAGCTCCTCGCGCTTGCGCGCGCGATCCTCGTCTTCGGCCGCCTTCTGGCTGACGATGAGGCGGTTTCGCTTGCGGTTGACCTCGAGGATCTTGACGGGGATCCGCTGGCCGACCAGCGACTCGAGGTTCCCAGCGTAGGCTCGCGCCACCTGGCTGGAAGGCAGGAAGCCGCGAAGGCCGAGGATGTTGACGATCAGGCCGCCTTTGTTCTGCTCCCGGACATCGGCGTCGATGACGGTGCCGTCCGTCTGCTTGTCGGCCGCCACCAGCCACGTGGTCTCGGCACGGGCGCGGCGAAGGCTGAGGACGACGTTGCCCTCTTCATTCTCCGGCTGCAGGACGTAGACCTTGATCTGGTCGCCGGGCTCGAGGCCCGCGGAGTCCATCTCGCCACGGAGGCCGAGCTCTTTGCTCGAGATGACGCCTTCAGCTTTGGCGCCGATATCGACCAGCACCTCGTCGGGGTCGACCCTTACGACAATCCCATCCACGATGTCGCCGTGGTTGGGGGTTTTGAAGGCCTCCTCTTCGAAATGGAGGTAGTCCTCCATGGTCATCGCAGCGGATGAATCCTGGTCGGTCCCCTCCTCTTGTTCGGTCAGGACGACACCAGATTCAGTAGACAAGTCATGAACCCCCTAAGGATTATTGATGTGATCTTGGTTGTCAGAGCGCCTTCAGCCAAAACGAACGCCAATTGTAACGCACATTTGGCGGTTATCCGGGAAAGGCTTTGGCCAGGTCGTGGTTGTCGATCAGCCTGGTTTTCCCGATCCAAACGGCAAGGACGGCCAGGCTGCCCGGCCCGGTGAAGGTCTCGGCGTCGACCACCTCGGCATAGTCGATCCGAGCGAGCGGCTGGGACGCCAGGCGCGCTCGCATCATCTCCGCCAGCCGGCGGGGGTCCTTCTCCCCGGCGGAATACGCTTCGGCAGCCAGGCTCAGGGCCTGGCTGAGCGAACCGGCCGCAGCTCTCTCGGACGGGTTGAGATAGGCGTTTCGAGAGCTCATGGCGAGCCCGTCCGCCTCTCGGACAGTGGGACAGACCACCACCTCGATCCCAAGGTCCAGGTCCCGCGCCAGTCGCTTCACGACCGCGACTTGCTGCGCGTCCTTCTGTCCGAAGTAGGCACGGTCGGGCTGGACGGTTGCAAAGAGCTTTGTCACGACGGTCGCCACGCCTTCGAAATGACCAGGGCGCGCGGTCCCCTCCAGCGGCTCGGAGACGCCTGCGACATGAACCCGGGTGCTCGACCCGTCGGGATACATGGTCGAAACGTCCGGCCGGTAGACGGCGTCCACGCCGGCCGAGCCGAACAGCTGCTCATCCCCGACTGGATCCCGCGGGTAGCGGCCGAAATCCTCGCCGGCCCCGAACTGGAGCGGGTTGACGAAGGCGCTCGCCACCACGATCGAGTTCTCGTCGCGCGCCCTGCTCACAAGGCTGAGATGACCGGCGTGAAGAGCGCCCATGGTGGGAACCAGACCGATCGAGCGGCTTTCGAGACGCCACCGGCGCGACGCCTGGAGCATCGCGCCGGGGGAATCAAAGACCGCCGGCCGCCTAGCCGGCGCCGTACTTGACCTCTTCCTGCTGTTCCTTCGCCTTTGACGTGGCTCCGCCGAGCGCGGCGCCGGTGCCGTTCGCCGAGTACTCGTGTTCGGGGCCCGGGAAGGTCCCTTCGCCGACTTCTTTCGCAAAACTGGTCGCCGCGCGCGCGATGTCGTCAGCCAGGTTGGCGTAGCGCTTGACGAATTTGGGGGCCTTGCCGGTGGTGAGGCCCAGCATGTCGTGGAAGACCAGCACCTGGCCGTCGGTGCCGGCCCCGGCCCCGATCCCGATGGTGGGAATCCGCAGGGCGCTCGTGACCCGCGCGCCCAGCTCGCCGGGAATGCCCTCCAGGACGAGGCTGACCGCTCCCGCCTGCTGCAGCTCCACGGCGCCGGCCATGATGGCGTCAGCCTGCGCCTGGCTCTTGCCCTGAACTTTGAAACCGCCCATCTGATGGATGAACTGCGGGGTGAGGCCGAGGTGCCCCATCACCGGGATGCCGAGCTCGGTGAGCCGGCGCGTGATCTCCACCACCCGCCCCGCCCCATCGAGCTTCACCAAGTGCATCCCCCCCTCCTGGATGAAGCGGCCGGCGCTTGCGATCGCCTGCTCCGCCGACAGGTGGTAGGACATGAAGGGCATATCGCCGACCAGAAGCGCCTGGCGCGAGCCGCGCGCGACCGCCCTGGCGTGATGAATCATCTCGTCGAGCGTCACCGGCAGCGTCGTCGGGTGCCCCAGCATCACCATCGCCAGGCTGTCGCCCACCAGCAGAACGGGGATGCCGGCCTCATCGAGGATCCGAGCGCTGAGGTAGTCGTAAGCGGTGAGCACAGCGAAACGGCGACTCTCGTCCTTGAACCGTTGGAGGTCCAGTACCGTGGTCATCGGCCACCTCTCCTTCGGGTCGCTGCCACTTTTCGGGTCAGCGCCCTTTGCATCCGCCCGGCCGCCGCGGGCTCAAGTCCCGCCGTCTTTGCGATCTCGAGCGCGATCGAGCCGAGCATACGATAAACGGCCTCCGCCGGCGGCCCGGTTCGCGACGGTGCGGACGCACCGAGCGCGCTCAGCGCCTGGAGGTGGCGCTCGACCGTGGCGACGTCTCCGCGACGGATGGGTCCGGTCAGGGCCCCCACCGGCCCTTTCCTTTTGATGTTGTCGAGCGCGCCGGTCGCCAGAGGAATCAGACCATTCACCGCCTCCCTCTCGCTCCAACCGACCGATTCCAGCAGCGCCACCGCCTCGCCCATGAGCGCGTTGACATAGTTGGAAGCGAACACGGCGGCCGCGTGATAGGCGGCGCGCTCTTTTTCGCCGACCGCTTTGGGACGGGCACCGAGGTCACGCGCCAACCGGGCGAGGCGGCGCATCAGACGGGGGCTTCGGGAGTCGAGCGCGATGGTGATGCCCTCGAACGCGGCGGGAGGCCGAACCGATGGAAAGGACTGGAGCGGATGAAAAGAACCGATGGAGTGCGCTTTGGCGAGAGGCTCGAGCGCGTCGAGCCCGGACGCGCCGCTCAGGTGCACGAAGGCAGTCGCCGTCGGGATGCGGCCTGCCGCGCGTGCGATGCCGGTGGCCGTCCTGTGAATCGCGTCGTCGGGCACCGCGAGGAAAACGACGGCTCCCGGCTTGGCGCGCGTGGCCCTGATCAGCGATTCCAGACCGGTGCGCACCGGCACCAAGCGCGCCTGGTGCCCCGCGGCGACAAGGGCGGCCGCCAGGCTTCGGCCCAGCCGGCCGCGCCCGGCAACGATGATGCCTAGCGGGTCAGCCTGGTACGCCGGCGTGTCAGCGGCCGAGCCGGGTCGTCAAGAAGCCGAGGAGCCGGCCGCGACTTCCGGTCTCTGGATCTGGAGAATCGCGTCCAGCTCCTTGGCATCGATCGTCTCGACCACCTTGAGCCGCTCGACGACGAGATCCATCTTGTCCCGCTGTTGGGTCAGGATGCCCTTCGCGGTCTGATAGCCGTGGTTGACGATGCTGCGGATCTCCTCGTCGATGATCGCGGCCACCTCTTCCGAGTAGTTCCGCTGCTCGCCGAGGTCGCGACCGAGGAAGACCAGCTCCTCGCGGTGGCCAACCGTGATCGGGCCGAGCTTGTCGGACATCCCCCATTGCGTGACCATCCGGCGAGCCAGCTGGGTCGCCCTCTGGATGTCGTTCTCGGCACCAGAGGTGATGTCCCCGAAGACCAGCTCCTCCGCGACGCGACCGCCCATCATTCCGGCGATCTGGTCCATCAGCTCATCGCGTGAGATGAGGTACTTGTCCTCCTCGGGCAGGCTGAGTGTCCAGCCGAGCGCCATGCCTCTCGAGATGATCGAGACCTTATGTACCGGGTCGGTGTGCGGCAGTGCCTTCATGACGAGCGCGTGACCGGTCTCGTGGTACGCGATGATCTCCTTCTCGTGATCCGAGATGCGCCGGCTCTTGCGCTCGGGCCCGGCGATGACTCGTGCGATCGCCTCTTCGAGCTCGTCCATCCCGATCACCTTCTTGTTGGCTCGCGCCGCAAGGATCGCAGCCTCGTTGATGAGGTTCGCCAGGTCTGCGCCGCTGAAGCCGGGGGTCTGTCGCGCGAGCACGTCCAGGTCGACGGTGGAGTCGAGCGGCTTGTTGCGCGCATGCACGTCGAGGATCTGGCGGCGGCCCTTGATGTCTGGACGGTCCAGTGTGACGTGCCTGTCGAATCGACCCGGACGTAGAAGGGCAGGGTCCAGGACGTCGGGCCGGTTGGTCGCCGCGATGACGATGACGTGCGTATTGGTGTCGAATCCGTCCATCTCGACGAGCAGCTGGTTGAGGGTCTGCTCGCGCTCGTCGTGACCACCGCCCAGGCCGGCGCCGCGCTGGCGCCCGACGGCATCAATCTCGTCCACGAACACAATGCAAGGAGAGTTCTTCTTCGCCTGGTCGAACAGGTCGCGGACACGGCTCGCGCCGACTCCGACGAACATCTCCACGAACTCGGAGCCTGAGATCGAGAAGAACGGCACGCCCGCCTCCCCAGCCACCGCCTTGCTGAGCAGGGTCTTGCCGGTTCCGGGCGGGCCGACGAGCAGCACGCCCTTGGGAATGCGCGCCCCGAGGGCGACGAACTTCTCGGGATATTTCAGGAACTCGACGATCTCGGTCAGCTCCTGTTTAGCCTCCTCCACGCCGGCCACGTCCGCAAAGGTGATGGCAGGCTTGTCTCCGGCGATCAGCCGCGCACGCGACCGGCCGAAGGACATGGCCTGGTTGTTCCCGCTCTGCGTCTGACGGAGCACCCACCACATGAAAGCCCCGATCAGCACCACCAGGATGATGTTCGGCAGCAGAACGCTGAGCAGGTAGCTGCCGCTGTTGTTCTTGTCGAAAAAGATGTCGACCCCGTCCGCCCTGAGGGTGTCCAGGTAGGTCGCGTTCGCCGTCGGGTCCTGCAACACGACGTTGTGCTTGCGGCCGCTGTTGTCGATGGCGATGCCGTCCGTGCCGTTGATTTCGAGCGACTTCACGGCTCCCGGGGTCGAGGCCTGGGTCATGAGGTAGGAGAAATGCCAGTCGCTGGAGCTCTGGTTGCCCTGCAGCGATTGCCACGTGAACCAGAACACCAGGCCGAGTATCACGACCAGTGCGAAATACAGCAGGTTGGAGCGTGGGAAGCGATTCAACTCGGCTCTCCTCGAGGGCTAATCGGAATTTCTAGACTAGCAAGTTTGCCCGGCCAGCGAGCATCCGTCCGACCGTGACGTGCAGCGCAGGCTCGCCAGGCCTGCTGGCGTGGTCGGCGTCGACGGCAAGCCCGGGAACCCAGGCCAGCCTGTCGCCCGAGAAGACCAGGGGCCAAACGTCTCTATCCTCCCGCGGAACGTGCGCGTCGACAAAGATGTCCTGGAGCTTGCGCGAGCCTCGGCCGCCGACCGGGCGCATCCTCAGGCCGGGCCGCCTTACGCCGAGCCTGAGCACAAGGCCCCGACGCAGGTGCGCCGCCTGCGGTTCGAAGCATCCTGCGCACGGCGTGGCCGTCAGCTTGGGCGCGCCGCCAGATAGGGACGCTCGGGCGGCCGAGCTCGTGACCTCGGGCAGGTGGTCGACGACCCGGTAGCGGAGGCCGCCCGGCAGGTCCAAGCCGCGCCCGCCGCGCCCGCCGCCGGCGAGCGCCAGCATGGCGGTGAGCTGTGCCCGGGACAAACCCGGCTCTTTCCCACCAGCTCGCGCGTAAAGAGCCTTCAGCACCTCAAAGGCCACCGGTTCGGGTAGTCGAAGCAGATCAGAGTCCGCGATCCGTCCAGATGCGAGCGCGGCATGAGCGGCTGCGACCGCCCGTTCGTGGAGGGACGCGGCGTTGGCGGCCGCCGAGTGAAAGCGCCTCACGATGCCTGGGCAGTCTTTTTCCAGCGCCGGCAGGAGTGCGCGCCGGACCCAAACCCTGTCGTGCTTCAAATCGGAGTTCGACGGATCCTCATAGGCGGCGATTCCGCGACGGCCCAGGAAATCGACCACGTCGCTTCGCCACACGTTGAGCATTGGTCGAATGAATGGCCCCCGTCGCTCGGGCATGCCGCGAAGACCCGCGAGACCGCAACCCCGCAGCAGGTGCAGCACCGCCCCCTCGACCACGTCGTCAGCGGTGTGGGCCAGAGCGACCGCGCTCGCGCCTGAGGCGCTCAACGCACTTTCCAGGAACTTGTAGCGGAGCGCCCGGGCGCCCGCCTGCACCGATCCCCGCGGCATCGGCGCGGACCGCCGTTCGGTCATCAGCGACACGTCGAGTCGAGCGCACAGCTCTTGCACTCGATCCGCGACCAGCTCCGAGCCTTCGCGCAGGGCGTGGTCGTAGTGCACGGCCACGACCCGCAGGCGGCACTCGACCGCCGCGACGAGCAGGGCGGTCGAATCCGGTCCGCCTGAGACCGCGACAAGCACCGGCTCGCCGGTGGCTTCGAGCCGCGATTCGCGAATGGCGGCGATGATTGGGTCGGGGGATACGGGCCTCAGCATGGTGGTGCCGGCTGGACTCGAACCAGCGACAACGCGATTATGAGTCGCGCGCTCTACCACCTGAGCTACGGCACCACGCCGGGCGCTCGAAGCGCCTCCCGCACGCGACGTGAATGCTAACGAGCGGTTTGCGCTCGCGCCTTCAGCTTTCGCTTCTTGGTCCTGCGCTTGGCCAGCGCAACACGCTTTCTCTTGTTCAACTCGTCTCCACAATGGCGGCGGAGCCGGATGGCTCCGAGGATCTGGCTTGACTGGAGTTTGGTTGCGGAGGTCGGATTCGAACCGACGACCTTCGGGTTATGAGCCCGACGAGCTGCCGCTGCTCCACTCCGCGTTCGAAATTATACCGCCGCCCTGAGCGGCCACTCGGCTACGGTCAGTGACTGCGCGGCGATGCCGAGGGCAACGCGGAAGGTGTTCTGGAAGGCTTGGGGCTCGGGCTCGGGCTCGAAGTGGGGCTCGGACTGGGGCTCGGGCTCGGCGTGACCGTGACCAGGTAGACGTGCTCGTTGGGACGCGAGTAGCCGTTCAGACGCGCCTCCTCTTCGCCGGCGCTGCCTGAGGAGATTCCCTGCACGTCTTTGCCGTACGCCTGGTTCTGCTCCGCGAGCACCTGGTTCTGCGTTCGCAGCTGGGCGACCTGTTGGTTCAGCTTGTGGCTCAGGTAGGCCTCCTGGGCGAACGCGCCGCCTCCCCAGACCAGCGCAAAGCAGATCACGACGGCGTATGCAGCACGGCGCGCGCTGACCCAATGGGGGCGCGACGTTGTGGCGGCGGATATCAAGGTGTTGTGTCTCCTGGTGGGACGCGTGGTGCGACGTTGTGATGGATTTGCCGGGGGAACCGGACTATACCAAAGGGGTCAGGAGCTCGCCTCCCATAGCTTGGCCAGCTGATCCGGCTCGAGATCCTCGAAGTCGACGCCGTCGCGCCGTGCCGACTCCTCCATCGCTGCGAAGCGGTCTCGGAAACGCCGGCCCGCGACTCGCAGTGCATCCTCAGGGTCCACCTTGAGGCGCCGCGCCAGGGCCACGACCGCAAAAAGTAGGTCGCCCATTTCCTCGAAGGCGCGGTCGTGATCCGCGACCTCGGCCAGCTCGCGCGCTTCCTCGGCGACGGATTCGGCGGTCGTCCGCGGAGTGACGAAGTCGAAGCCGACGCGGGCCGCGCGCTTCTGCAAGCCGAGCGTCCAGGCGAGGGCGGGCAGCGTTGGAGGCACACGGTCGACGACCGACTCGTCGCCTGCAGATCTGCTCCCTTCGTGCTGTTTGTTTCGCTCCCAGTTGCGCAACACCTCGCCCGCATCCTCGACCTTGACGTCGCCGAAAACGTGCGGGTGGCGGTGGACCATCTTTGCCGCCACGGTCTCGGAAACGAGCGCGGCGTCAAACCGACCTTGCTCCGCGGCTATCTCAGCGTGCATCGCCACCTGCAACAGAACATCGCCGAGCTCCTCGAGGATCTTGTGGTCGTCGCGCGAATCGATGGCTTCGAGCAGCTCGTATGTCTCCTCGAGCAAATACGGCCTCAGGGATTCGTGTGTCTGCTCACGATCCCACGGGCAGCCCCCCGGTGCGCGAAGGATGGCCACCACCTCGAAGACGGCGCCGACGCCGGGCGAGAAGTGCGCGTTCTTCCGCATCACCGCGCAGATTCTCGCGCTTTCTCGGCGGCGCTCGGGTCGGCCCCCTCGCCGCCCGACCGATACAGGTCTGCCATTTCCTCGAGCAGCCGGACCAGGTCCTCCTGCCAGCCCTCTCCTTGCCTGCGCAGACGGAGCCGGTTGGGAGCCACGGACAGCCGCCCCGGCATCCGGCGCACCAGCTCAGGCACGTCCAGGAAGCGCTCGGGGTCGACCCGAATCACGATGTCGTGGCCCTCGGCCACCACACCCCGGAGTCCCATCGGGCGCCCTGAAATATTGACGCGCTGGTATATGGCCTGGTTGTCGAGCTGCGCCGGGATGGGGCCTTACCGATCCGCGTGCGTGCGGAGCACCGACTCCAGCTCCGACTCCTCCTCGGCCGCGGCGAGCTGGCGGTAGGCGGCAAGGCGTTGCTTCTCGTCGCGAATGTACGAGCGAGGGATGAAGTGGTCGAGCGGCAAGTCGAGGTTCATCTCGGCAGTCGACAAAACGTCGCCGACCACGGTTTCCTCGGCCCCGGTCCGCAGCCTGGCGACCGCGCTCTGGAGCATCTGGAGGTACATCTCGAAACCGACCGCGGCGATCGCGCCGTGCTGCTCGGTCCCGAGGAGGTTGCCGGCGCCGCGAATCTCGAGGTCTCGCAGGGCGATCTTGAAACCCTGGCCGAGCTCGTGCAGCCCGGAGATCACGTCCAGCCGTTTGTCGGCCTGCTCGGTGAGCGAGCGCCGCGGGTCGTAGAGGAAGTAGGCGTACGCCCGCCGCCCGGAACGCCCGACGCGCCCACGGAGCTGGTAGAGCTGGGCGAGGCCGAAGCGATCGGATCGCTCGACGAGGATGGTGTTGACATTGGGGATGTCGAGGCCCGACTCGATGATGGTCGTGCAGACCAGAACGTCGAACTCGGCCGATTCGAAGTCCACCATGATCTTCGCCAGCTCTTCCTCGTCCATCTGGCCGTGACCGATCCCGACGCGCGCGCCGGGCACGAGCTTGCGGATGCGCTCGGCCGCCTTCTGAATGGTGCGGACTCGGTTGTGTACGTAGTAGACCTGGCCTCCCCGCTGCAGCTCTCGACTGATCGCCTCCTTGACCAGTGCGTCGTCGTCCGCCGTCACGTAGGTTCTTATCGGCTGGCGCTCCTCGGGGGGCGTCTGGATGACGCTCATGTCGCGGATGCCGCCAACGGCCATGTGCAGCGTGCGCGGGATCGGTGTCGCCGACAGCGACAGCACGTCAAGCTGGGTGCGCAGCTTCTTCAAGCGCTCCTTCTGCATAACCCCGAAACGGTGCTCCTCGTCCACCACGAGCAAACCAAGGCGCTTGAAATGAACATCCTTCTGAAGGAGCCGGTGGGTGCCGACAACGATGTCGACCTGGCCGGCCTTGAGGCCTTCCAGGGTGCGCGCCTGCGTCTCGTCGTCGACAAAGCGCGAGAGCATCTCGACGACGACCGGGAACGGCTTGAGGCGCTCCCGAAAAACGTGGAAGTGCTGCTGGGCCAGCACGGTCGTCGGCGCCAGCACCACGACCTGCTTGCCGCTCATGGCGGCTTTGAAGGCCGCCCGCAACGCGAGCTCGGTCTTGCCGAAACCGACATCTCCGCAGAGCAGCCGATCCATCGGCCGGTCGGACTCCATGTCGGCTTTGATCTCGGCCAGCGCAGCCAGCTGGTCGGGGGTCTCTTCGTAGGGAAACGACGACTCGAGCTCCTGCTGCCATGAGGTGTCCGGCGCGAACGCGATGCCTGGGCGGGCCTCCCTCATGGAGTAGATCTTCAGGAGGTCCTCCGCCACGTCCTGCACGACCTTGCGCGCGCGGCCTCGCGCGCGCGTCCAGTCCGACGTGCCGAGGCGGTGCAGCGCCGGCGCCCCTTCGCCGCCAAGGTACTTCTGCACGCGGTCGAGGTTCTCGACCGGCACGAAGAGGCGGTCACCCTCCGCATACTCGAGCTCGAGGTATTCGCGATGCGCCCCCTCCGAGTCGATGAGCCGCATGCCCTTGAAACGGGAGATGCCGTGGTCGACATGGACCACGAGCTCGTCCGGCGCGAAGTCGAGGGTGAACTCGCGGGTGAGGTCGGCGGCGCGCGTGCGGGAGCTGCGGATTCCCCGTGTCGCGCGCCGGACTCGGCCGAACAGCTCCCCGTCGGTGGCGAGGTGAAAGGACGATGAGGGCTGGGAGCAGCCTGCCGCGAGGTCGACGCCGGCCGTGGCGAGTCCCGGCTTCAGCTCGAGGTCCAGGTCTAGGTCGACTTTGATCGGCACCGCTTTGACGCCCTTCTCCGCCAAAAGCGCGTTCAGACGCTCGCCCTGCTCGGTGGCGAGCACCACGGTGCTGCTGCCGGACTTCGAAGCGAGCGTCGCCAGTGCTTTGGAGCGGCCGACCATGGGCTCGGCGTCGATCCACCCAAGGTCGACCGGCTGCCCTTCCGAATCGCCTGAGGTGATGGCGGCGACATGGCGAGGCGGCAGCACCACCAACCTGTCGAAATCGACGGCCGGCAGTGAGAAGCCCTTGGGCAGCTCTCCACCCTCGGCCTCGGCGGCGGAAAGCATCGAGGTGTCATCCAGAATCGAACGCGCGTCGCCCAGCTGCCGCCTGGGTTCGAAGTCGAGAATCACGGCGTCCGGCGCCAGGTGGTCGAAGAGCGTCGGGCGCGACGGGTCCAGGTAGGCCGCGTAGTACTCCACCCCCGGGAAGGGCGCGCCGGCCTCGAGCCGCGTCAGCTCGTCCTCCCAGGTCGCTCGAACGTCTCCACGCAAGGTGTCCAGCGTCAATTGCTTGCGGACAAGGGCAACCGCCGCCGCGCCGCGGCTGGGGCCGAGCAGCAGCTCTCGCCCGGGTCTGATCACGGCTTGCGGAACCGACATCACGGAACGCTGGTTGTCGGGATCGAACAACCTCAGGCTTTCGATCAGGTCACCCGCCCACTCGGCTCTGACGGGGGCGTCCCCGCCGGCGGCGAAGACGTCGAGGATCCCGCCACGAAGCGAGAACTGGCCGCGGCCCTCGACCAGGGGTTCCCTGGTGTAGCCGAGCTCCACGAGCTGACCGGCGCAGGTCACGGGGTCGGGACCCTTTCCGGGCGCTAGCACAACGGCGCCTTCGGCGAGATCGCGCGGCGAGATCGTCTGGCGGAGGCAGGCGCGCCTCGATGAAACGACCACCGATGGCTCTTCGGCTCCGAGCGTCATGGCGCTCAGGGCATCGAGACGCCTGACGACCGCTTCGTCGAACGCCGGCGGCCGATCGAGAAAAGAGATGGCAACCTCCGAGAAGACGTGAGTCGAAGGGCGGCCCGCCAGCCAGGGCCTGAGCTCATCTACGAACCGGTCTGGTCCTGGCACCAGCACCAGCACAGGACGCCCGCGCTCGACGCACTCGCGGACCAGAGCGCCCGCGACAATCGCCCACGCCGACCGCGGCAGCCGAGCCACCTGCAGCTCGGACGGGCCGCCCTCCAGCCACCGCGCGAGCCGAGGCTCCGCGGCGATCGTGCTCTTCCAGAGGTTCAAGCCGCCGGCACCACAAATGGTTGGATTTCGCGCAAGGTCAGGGCCGGGCCTCCTCGCAGCCGAGCGCCCCTGCACGATTAAAGCGCTCCATCGCGCGTTCCATGCCGCCTTCGAGGGCCAGCTCCAGCGCGTCCGCGACGCCGCCGACCACCGACGGCAGCCGGTCGGCCTCCGCCTTGGTGAAGCGGCCGAGCACGTAGTGGCGGCCCGCACCCTCCACGCGGCGAGACGGCTTGCCGATCCCCACTCGAAAGCGCACGAAGTCGGCGGTGCCGAGCGCCTCGATGATCGATCGCACGCCGTTGTGGCCCGCTCCCGAACCGCCGCGCCGGATCCTCATCCGGCACAACGGCAGGTCGAGCTCGTCATAGACGACCCATGTCTCCGCGGGCTGGACCTTCAGGTCGCGAAGCGCTTTTGCGATCGCCTGCCCAGACAGGTTCATGTACGTCTGAGGCATCACCAGCCACACGTGCTTCGCCTCTGATCGACCCACCAGCGATTGCCAGCGCTTGCGGTCGACGCCAATCCCCCAGCGGCGCGCCAGCTCGCGAATGCACGCGAAGCCAAGGTTGTGGCGCGTGTCCGCGTATTCAGACTCGGGATTGCCGAGCCCGACGATGAGTCTCTCCGTGGTCGCCGCTTCCTCGTCCATCACATCAATCTCAAACAGGCACGCCAAAACCCGCGGCGCGCGCCGCAGACCCCGAGTCCCGGCCCGGCCGGGCATCAAGCATCGAGTCTAATGAGTGTTCACAGACGCCCGGGCGCGATCTCGATTCCGGCCCGGCCGAGCGCCGCCAACGTCAGGCGCGACATCTCGGCCCGCTCGCGTGCGCCGGCATGGTCCCAACCGAGCAGGTGGAGCAGCCCGTGCACGCACAGCAGCGCCAGCTCCGCCCGAGCGGGGTGACCGTATCGCTCGGCCTGCTTCAGCACGCGGGGCCAGGCGATGGCCAGGTCGCCGAGGTGATCGCTATCCCCCACGAATGAGAGGACGTCGGTCGTCGAGTCCTTGCCCGCATACCTCTGGTTGAGCCGCCGCAGCTCAGCCTCGCCGGTCAGCCTGACCGCGATCGCAACCGAGCCGCGCGGCAGCCGGACGCCCACCTCCGGCAGCGCCGCCGCTCGCGCGATGACATTTCGCACGAATCCGGGCGTGGTGGGTGCACGCACCGCGTTGAACACCTCGACTTCGAGCCTCACCGGTTCAGCCACCACCAGCAAGTAAACGCGCTAGAGTCTCGGCGGTGCGAATCCTCGTCACTGGCGGAGCCGGATTCATCGGTTCCCATGTCGTCGACGTCTACATCGCGGCAGGGCACGAGGTCGCCGTGCTGGACAACTTCAGCACCGGCCGTCACGAGAACGTGAATCCCAAGGCCCAGGTGCATAAGGCTGACCTGAGAGACCAGCCGGCGGTCGAGAAGGTCGTCGCCTCATTCAAGCCCGAGGTGGTCAACCATCACGCGGCCCAGTCGGAGGTGCCGAGGTCCGTCGCCGATCCCGCGTTCGACGCGCACGTGAACGTCCTCGGTGGAGTGAATCTCCTCAAGTCCTGCGTGGACCACTCTGTCCGCAAGATCATCTTCAGCTCCACGGGAGGGGCGCTCTACGGCGAGCCGGACGTCGTGCCCGCGTCGGAGGACCACCCGGTCAGGCCGTTGTCCCCGTACGGCACGAGCAAGTTCGCCTTCGAGCAGTACCTCGCCACGTTTGGCCGGACCTTCGGCCTGTCGAGCACGGTGCTTCGATACGCGAACATCTATGGCGCTCGTCAGGATTTCTTCGCCGAGGAAGGCCGAGTGGTCGCGATCTTCGCGAGCCGGATGATCGAGGGCCGGCCGGTCACCATCGATGGAACGGGGAGCCAGTCGCGCGACATGCTCCACGTGGGCGACGTCGCAACCGCCAACCTGGCGGCGCTCGACAAGGGCGCCGGTGCGACAGTCCACATCAGCACGGGTGTACCCGTCACGGTCAACGACCTTTTTCGCAAGCTCGCGCTGCTGACCGAGTACCGGTCCGAGGCGATGTACGGGCCGGCCCGCAAGGGTGACGTATACCGCATCGCCCTCGACAACACCCTTGCCAAAGAGCAGCTTGGATGGGAGCCCCAGATCACCCTTGAGGAGGGCCTCAGCCTGACGGTCGCATACTTTCGCGAGA
>JBIOJB010000011.1:0-40547 GCA_044450465.1 Candidatus Dormibacterales bacterium
AGCGCTTGCCTGCGGAGCAAGAGGCAGCAAATTCGATTCTTGCCAGGCGCACCAGCATGCGCAAATTCAGCTGATGACTCGGCCTCGCCTCGGCCCGGGCTTCAGGAGCTCTTTTTCGTCGCTCTCCGCCGGCGGGCCACCTTCGGCGCGGTGCTGGAAGGCACCTTGCCCTTGAGTTCGGACCTGTTGTAGGCGATCGCGATCTTCACCAAGCGGCGGAGCGCCGCCTCGTTAGGACGGTCCTTCTCGAAGATGTCGATCGCTCGCCAGACGTTCCCCTCCAGCCCGGCGTTGAAGAGCCGTTCCGGATCGGCGAAGTGGGCGCCTTTGGAGAAGGTCCATTTCACCTTCCCTTTGTGAGGATTGGCGAGCGAGACCATCCCGTCGCAATACCAGACGGGCGTTCCCATCCACTTCCAGTCCTCGGTGACCGCGGGGTCGGCGTCAAGCATGATCTGGCGGATCGTCGCGAGGACCTTGCCACGCCAGTCAGTGACGCCGGCGATGAACTGGTCCACGCGCTGGTCGGTTCGCTCCGACGGTTTCAACTCATGCTTCCGTGACCGAGTCGGCTCACCGTGCTATTGAACCAGCTGGAACGCCAGCGCCTCCGGCGGATCAGGCGCCGCCCAGGTACTTCAGCAGCCCGGACTCCAGCGCTTTGGCGATTCGCTGCTGGCCCGCCGGCTGTGACGCCACAGCCGCCTCGGCTGGATTTGTGATGAAGAGCGGCTCCACGAGCGCCCCGGGCATGGTGGTCGGGCCATCCACCCATCCCGGTGATGCCGGACCGAGCACGATCAGGTGGCCGTAGGCGTTGCCTGAGCTCGTAAGGGCAGGCGCCGCGAGCTGGTCGTCGGTCCACACTCCGCGGTCGTACGTTCCCAGGCTCGCCACCATCGCCGACTGCAGATCGGTGGCCAGGCGCTTGCTGTCCGCGCTGAAGGGGCGGGCGGCGTCATAGAACGTCTCTGTACCGCCAACCGACGGGTCGCTGAACCCGTCGAAGTGAAGCGACACCAGGACAGCCGCGTTGGATGCGTTGGCACACGCAGCCCTCGTGATCAGGTCGCGATGCGCCGCGTCGGCCGTCATCGAGCCGTAGTACGAGTCCGAGTCCGCAAGCTTGGTCACCGTCGAATCCTGAGTGCGGGACATCACCACCCGATATCCGTCCGCCCGCAGCAGCGATGCCAGAACGTTGCCGACGGCGAGCGTGGCGTCCTTCTCAGTGACCTGCTGTCCACCCGTAGTGCCGACGACGCCCGGATCCAGACCCCCGTGCCCCGGATCGATGAACACGGTCTTGCCGGACTGCCCGCGAGTCGGGGGAAAGCTCATGCAGGCGCCGGCCTCGAGCCCTGCCACCGCCAGCTGGCTCGCCCCGGCGGCTGAGGGAATGCCGGTCCTGGCTCCGGATGCCACGGATCCGGCGCTGGCTTCGTGAATCGCCGCCATCAGGCGGGTCAGCGCCAGGGTGCAGACCAGCACAAGCGCGATGGCGAGCGCTGCGCGAAGCAGGGCAGGCGTGCCCTTCTGGCGCCGAGTGCGTGGGGGGACGTGGCGGGCGTTTGCGATCGGCCCGCGTAGTCTACCGGGTGCGCCGCGGAGCCCTCGTCTCCCCAAGGCGAGCGGGGAGGTGACCTATCTGATCCGGGCGTTCTCTGAGACCGCCGCCTTCTGGCTCGCCGTCGAGTCGACGTTCAGGATCGCGAGAATCACGAGAAAAGTCTGGTTCTGCCAGATCGATACGAACACGGTCTGACTGGCCAGGAATGCATTCCGGATGATGGAGTTGTCGGTGAGTCCAGTCGCGGTGCCCTCGATCACAGGGGCCCCGCTGCTCTTCAGATCGGACACGCTGAAATGAAAGAACGACCCGGTCGAGTAGCCGCTTGTCGCGCTGGCCGCGTCCTTGAACTGAAACACGAAATTGACGACGAGCTTGTAGGTCGCGGCTCCAGGGTCGGCTCCATTGGAGCGCAGCTGGGCGCAGTGGGCGCTGCTGTCGGTGTAGAGCGCGGTGTACGCGGAGGATGCACCGTTGCCGCGCGCCGCGTCCCAGTCGCTCTTCACGGTGGCGTAGGTGGTCGGATCAGCTGACTTCTCCTTGTCCATGAATGAAGCGATGTCACCGGAGAGGTCGCACCGCACCATGCCGGCTGGCAGGTCGCCCGGCTGAAGCGAGACGGTCTGCGGTGTCACACCCAGCGACGCCGCCGATGAGCTTCCACACGCGGCAGTCGACATCAGCAAGATGGCGACCAGCGCCGCCCGCCGAATCACCGGCCAGGACCTAGAAGAAGATGGTCTTGCGTCGAGGCAAGAGCTCGTTGATCTTCGACTGGATCCAGTCACGCACGTGTTCGCTCAGCTCCAGCACGAGACGCGGATCTCCGGCCGCTTCGGCTCCGTAGTGGGCCACCTCGATCGGCTTTCCGAAAGCGATGAACCACTTGGACGGTAGCGGCACCAGGCCGGCGAGGCCCAGCCACGGGAATGTCGGCGTGATCGGCGCCAGCGGCAGTCCCAGCAATCGAGCCAGAGGGCGGATGTCCGCCAGCACCGGGTGCATCTCCTCCGAGCCGACGACGGCGACGGGAATGATGGGCGCTCCGGTGCGCAGCGCCACCTGCACGAAGCCGCCACGACCCAGCCGGCCGACCCTGTATCGATTGCGGTAGGGCTTGGCCGCCCCCTTCACCCCTTCGGGAAAGACGCCGACCAGCTCGCCTCGCTCCAGCAGGGTCGTCGCGTTGTCGGGGTGCGCCAGCACGTTGCCCGTTTTGGTGAGCAGCATGTTGGTGAAGGGCATGGCAAAAGCCCAGTCAACGACCAGCATCCTTGCGTGGCGCGGGTGTGGGTGCTCGGCCACGATCGCCGTGCGGATCATCGCGCCGTCGTAGGGCACGATCCCCGCATGGTTGGCGACCAGAAGAGCCGGTCCCCGCGAAGGCACGTTGGTAACGCCCTCGGTCTCGACCCGCCAGTACTTGCGAAAGAACCAGAGCGCGATCCCCTGGATTCGCTCCGTGAACTCGGGATCGAAGCCGAAGCCGTCGCCTGTGAGTTCCAGCTCCTCGCTGGGACTCAATACGCGAAGAGCTCCCACCTCGCATCGATTATGGCAACATGCAGACGGCCTCGACATGCCCCACGATCTGCAGGCCGCCGCCGCCGAATACCTCGGATGGCTTCAGCTCGAAGCCAACCGCAGCCCGAACACGGTCCGAGCCTATGAGGCCGAGATCCGGAAGCTGATCGATTTCCTTAGCGCTCACGAACATTCGCTGGCGCTGCAGGAGCTGCGCCACGAGGACCTTCGCGCCTATCAGCGCCATCTTGCCGGTCGCTTGAAGAGCCCCGCCTCGCGCGCCCGCGCCCTGGTCGCGATCCGCTCGTGGCTGCGCTGGCTCGCGAAGGAAGGCCTGATCGAAAGAGACCTCTCCAACGGCATCACGCTGCCGAAGCTGGAGGAACGGCTTCCCAAACCGATCGACCCCGACGAGCTCACCCGCTTGCTGGCGGCGCTGCCCCACGAGACGCCGCGCGAGAAGCGTGACCTGGCGCTCGTTCAGTTTCTCGTCAGCACGGGATGCCGCATCTCCGAGGCGCTCAACCTCGACCGCACCGACTTCCCCCGCTCCGGCAACAGGCTGGTCGTGACGGGCAAGGGCTCCAAGCAGAGGGTGGTCTACCTCACCTCGGACGCGCTTGCTGCGCTCGCCGATTACCTGACCGTGCGCGAAGACGCGAGCATGGCGCTGTTCGTGAACTTCGACCGCGCCATCCGGGACGACCGCCGGCGACGGCTCACGCCAGCTGGAGCCCGATACATCGTCACGCGCATCCGCCGGCAGCTTGGCGCATGGTCGTTCAAGTCGCCGCACGTGGCGCGCCATACGGCGGCCACGACTCTGCTCGAGGTCACCGGAGGAGACGTCCGGCTGGTGCAAGAGGTGCTGGGTCACGCGAACCTCAACACGCTTCAGGGCTATACGAAGATCGTCGACAGCCGCAAGCAGGAGGCCTATCGCCTCTACCAGCAATTCCTGGACGCCAAGAAGAAAGCCGGAGCGTAGGGTAGCCCGACAGGAGGGCGCCGTTGACGGAGCCGGAGGCCGAAGGGACTGAGCTTGGCGAGTTCACCTGGGAGCCGTGGAGTCCCTGGGAGGTGAACGAGCGGCTCGCTGCGGTGAATGTCCCATGGGCTGTCGCGGGCGGATGGGCGCTCGACCTCTTTCGCGGCGGCAAGCCGCGCCACCACGACGACATCGAGATCACCGTGCCGGCTGCGTGCTTCGCCGCCATCTATGACGCGCTCGATGGCTTTCGCTTCGACGTCGTCGGACTCGAGCCCGGCAGGTACTGGCCGGTCGACGATCCGGCGTTCGCGCGCACACATCAGACCTGGGTGCGAGAGCCGGACAGCCCCATCTATCACTTGGACGTGTTCCGCGAGCCGCACGAAGGCGACGTCTGGATCTGCCGCCGGGATCCCGCCATCCGGCTCCCTTACTCGGCCGTCATCCAGCGCACACATGACGGCGTGCCGTACGTGGCGCCGCAGATCGTGCTTCTGTTCAAGGCCAAGGCTGCAAGGGAGAAGGACGACGCCGACTTAGATTCGGCGTTGAGGCTGTTGAGCCCGAAGGCGCGCGACTGGCTTCGGAGATCGCTCGCCCGCATTCACCCGTGGCACGCCTGGTTGAAGCGAATCTAGCTGGAGATGGCAAGCACGGCGGCGCCCCTGACGTCGCCCGAGCGCAACCGGGAGAGCGCTTCGTTCGCCTCCTCGAGGGCGAAGGTCTCCACCTCCGTTCTGATCGGGATCCGAGGCGCCAGTTTGAGAAACTCCACGCCGTCGGCGTAGGTGAGGTTGGCGACCGAACGGACGACGCGTTCGCCCCAGAGGATCGAGTACGGAAAGCTCGGGATGTCCGACATGTGAATCCCGCCGCAGACAACGGTTCCGCCTTTGCGAACGTGGCGAAGGGCAATCGGCACCAGCTCGCCCGCCGGAGCGAACAGGATGGCCGCGTCGAGCTCATGCGGCGGCGTTTGGTCGGTGGATCCGGACCACGTGGCCCCCATCCCTTTGGCGAACTCTTGCGCTCTTGAGTCGCCGGGCCGCGTGAACGCGAAGACCTCCTGGCCGCGATGTGCCGCAACCTGGGTGACGATGTGCGCTGCGGCTCCAAACCCGTAGATGCCAAGCCGGCGGGCGTCGCCGGCGAAGCGAAGCGAGCGATATCCGATGAGACCCGCGCACAAGAGCGGCGCTGCCTGAAGGTCGGGGTAGCCCGCGGGCAGAACCAGACATGCCCGCCGATCCGCCACCATGAACTGGGCAAACCCGCCGTCAAGGGTGTAGCCCGTGAACCGGGCTCTGTCGCAGAGGTTCTCGCGGCCCTCGAGGCAGTAGCGACAGGACCCGCACGTCCACCCCAGCCATGGCACTCCGACCCGCTCGCCCTCCCGGAGGTCGTGGACCTCGCCGCCGGTCGCAACCACCCGGCCGACGACCTGGTGCCCCGGAACCAACGGAAGCTTCGGCTCGGTCAGCTCGCCGTCAACGACGTGAAGGTCGGTCCGGCACAGTCCGCAGGCGCTGACCTCGATGAGCACCTGGCTCGGGCGGGGCTCGGGTACCGGCAACTCCTCCGCCCGAAGCCGCTCACGCTGACGGTGCAGCACCATCCCGTTCACGCGAGCGGGATACTACCGGCTCGAGGCGGCGCCGGCCGGCGTCAGACCTCGATCGCTGTCTTGGTCTCTGCAGCCGTCTCCTTGGACACGTGAGGCCTGTCGACCAGGACCGGGATCCGTGCTGTCTGGATCACCTTGTGGGTGACGCTGCCAAGGAACACTCCCTGCATGTCCGAAAGCCCACGCGAACCCATGACAATCAGGTCGGCGCCCTTCTCATTCGCGGCGTCGACGATGAACTTGGCCGCGTGCTGGGCTCCGGCGTCCCTGACCTCGCCGGCCGCCTTCAAGCCCGCTTTGCGCACGGTCTCGACGGCGTCGGCCACGAGCTTGGTGGCTTCGGCTGGGCTCTCCAGGGTGTAAGCGGCGGCGCGTCCGCGGTCGTGCTCGGCGACATGCAGCACGAAGATCTGGCTTTCAAACTTCTTGGCGACCTCGACCGCAGTGGGCAGAGCGCGTTGTGAGTTGGGTGACCCGTCCAGGGCTACGAGGATCAATTTGAACATCTCTCAACCTCCATTCAGATGAGTCGAGTCTCAACCGGCCGCGAGCGCACCGGCAGGGTCGAACGACCTGCCGGTCGGGGGACCTAGGCCGCACGATTCCATGAGGATCTCAGCCAGGTGGTTCCACAGCAGCAGGTGGGCCTCACCCGGGCAGACCCTGAGGGTTGCGGATGGAATCACAGACGCCAGGTAGGCGCCGTGGCTGATCGGAATGACGGTGTCGAGGTCGCCGTGCCACAGGTGGACAGGCACATGGATGCTCTCCGGGTCGAAACCCCACGGCCGAGCGAGGATGCGAATGTCCTGGACGTATCCTCCGGCTCCCTGGCGAAGCGCCTCCTGCAGAGTTTCAGCGGCGCCTGCCGAGACCGAGGGCATCGACATCCACCTGAGATCCGATGGAGGCTTGTCGCGGTTCGACCGCTCAACGAAGTAGCTGGGATACCGACGGACCAGGCGCCCGAGGATGGACGCGCCCCCGCCGAGCACCCCCGGCGCGTTCGCACCGAGCCAGACGCCTGCCCGGGTCAAGAGTCGAGCGTCGTCGAGCGCGCCGGACCGCTGCATGGGGCCGGGGCAGCCGGTGACCGCGACCTCGACCAGGCGATCTGGAATCGCCGCTGCGCAAGCCAGGGCGTAGATGCCACCTCCCGAGAGGGCCGTGATACCAAAGTGTGGCAGCTCGAGCTGGTCCGCCAGCTCCACCACGTCCGACGGCCAGTCGAGAAGGCGGCGGTGCGGGTGCGGGTCGGACAGGCCATATCCAGGCCGGTCAGGGGTGATCACGCGCACGCCAAGCGAAGTGTAGAAATCCGAATCCGCCTCATGGTCCAGCCGTGAACCTGGCATGCCGTGCTGATGGATCACTGGCACCCCGTGCGGATCCCCGCGTTCGGTGTAAGCCAGCCGCCGGCCGCCGGCAAGCTGGATGACGCGGGTCTGGGAGTCAGACCTGGTCGTCGGCATCACTCCAAGGTTCGCCCTTGCGAGGCTCGACCGGCGAGGGTCGAAAGGGCCAAGAAACTGCGGACCTTCGTCCTGCCGGGCCAGATCGCAGTCCTTGTCGTAGCCCGCCGCTGGGCCTAGTATCTGAGCGTGCTCGAGCTCCAGGCGGCAAAGATCTTCGAGGGAATTCCTGCGTCTGAGCTGAAGTCGATCCAGCGTCAGGTGAAAATGGTCAACCATCCGGCGGGGCACGAGATCGTGGTGCGGGGCGAAGGCGGGGTCGGGTTCATGGTGATCACGGATGGAACCGTCACCGTGGAGACGGTCCAGGGCAAGTCACGCAAGCTGGGTCCAGGCGATTCATTCGGCGAGATGGCCCTGCTCGACCACGAGGGGCGTAGCGCCACGATCACCGCGGACACGGACGTCACTCTCGCCACGATTCCGGAGTGGAACTTCAAGCCCTTCCTCAGGGAACACCCGGAGGTGGCCTATCGCCTCCTCCAGGTCCTGAGCCAGCGAGTGCGTCAGGCCGAGGGCGGCACCTAAGCGACAACGCGGGGCGCTGTCAGGCCGGCGCGCGAAGCACGGCCTCCGCCTCCCGGACGAAGCGGGTCGCGCCAACCGAGCGATAGAAGTCGAGGGCCCGCTGCACGTTGTCACCCCCGGCGCGGAGACGCGCCTCGGCCTCAGCAGGCCGGTGACGGATCTCCGCCAGCAGGTCCGCCGCCTCCGCCGCATCCCCCGCCAGGATCGCGCGAGCCGCGTCCAGCCAGGGCGACGAAGGACTTCCTTTGAGCGCGGCCTCGGTGTCGTCGCGGCGGCCCAGGTCCAGCCCCATCCAGGCGAAAGAAGGCAGCAGGCCCGCCGTACTCAGGCCGTTGATAAGCCGGATGCCCAGCGCAAGCAGCGCATCGAAGTCCGCGGCCGCCTCCCGGCTCCGGGCCACCGCGACCTGGAGAATCGCTCGGGCGCAGAGACTCGGGGCGACGCTTTGTGAGTCTCCCGACCGCCGGGAGACCATGATGGCTCGGTCTGCCTCGGCGAACGCGTCCGAGACCTGGTCGCGGGCCAGCTCGATAAGCACGCGGGTGGCGCGCATGTCCGCCTCGATGTAGTGAATGTCGCCGGCGGGCAGCCCAGCGAGAAACCCACCGGAAGCCTCGATGGAGCGATCCCAGAGGCCGGCAAAGTAGTTCGCAGAGGCCTGCGCATCAAGCAGCCAGGCGCGGTTGTAGTGAGTTCCCCCGACCTCGTCGAAGGTCTTCTCCCACTCCTGCAGCACCTTGTCCGACTCACCCAAGCGTCCCAGCCGCAGATACGCCACACCGAGATTGTTGAGCGCGTGATGCAGCTCCCAAAGAGCCCTCCCTTCGCGGGCGACCTCGATCGCCCGCCGCTCGTCCTCGAGCCCGCCTTGATCGCCCGCGTTGGTGCGACTCGAGCCGATGACGTCCAACGCGCGCGCCCGGAGATCCGGTCGATCCAGCCCTTCGATTCGAGAAAGGGCTTCTCGCGCCAGCCGTATCGCGTCATCACCTTCGTCCGCAACCATGTGGAAACCGCTCCGCACGACCAGAGCTTCCGTTCTCACGATCGAGTCGGGAAGGCCCTGAAGAAGGGCGTTGACCTCGACAAGCCATGCGTCGACCGCGTCGCGGTCGCCGCGCGCCCAGGCCACTCGCGAGGCGAGCAGCGCCGCTCTGGCGGCCGTTTCGAAACGCTCGCTTCTACGTAGACGGGTGACCGCCTCGGCGAGCAGATCCTCGCCCGTGCCATCCCACCAGTACTGGGCCGACCCCTGGCCAAAAAGGAGCTCGGCCCGGTCCGGGTCGTTCTCGGCGGCGATGTCGATCGCCGCGTGAAAGTAGCGCGTGGCCGTCTGGTAGGCGCCCAGGGCGAGTGCCCGCTCTCCAGCATGCCGCAACGCTCTTTTCGCCGGACCGACAAGGGGGGCCGTATCGCGTCCAGCCGCGCGCGCGTACTCAAGCGCCTCCAGATAGTGGTGTGCGAGCAGCTCCGCGTGATCGTCAGGCCGGCCCAGCGACGCGATCCACTCCGCCGCCATCCGATGCATGTCGCTGCGCTCCGAGCGCGGAATCTGGCCATACGCGACGTCGCGGACCAGGACGTGACGGAAGGCATATTCCGTCTCGCCCGCGACGCTTGACCTCCGATCTCGGCGAATCAGCTCCCGGCGCTCCAGCCCGTGCAGCGCTCGCTCCACCACCTCAGGTGTCGATCCTTCAACCGTGGCCACCGCCCTCGACCAGAACACCTTGCCGATGACCGCGGCGTTCTGCACAAGTCGCTTGTGCTCGGGTGAAAGAGCGTCCAGGCGGGCGGCGATGATCCCCTGCACCGTCTCTGGCACGGCCTGATCCGCCGCCCCACGCTCTCCGAGCATGCGGGCGAACTCCTCTGCGTACAGCGGATTCCCACCCGAGCGTTCCTGCAGCGTGCGCTGCAGCTCGGACGTCAGCGGCGCGCGGAGCAGCAGGTGGTTGACGAGTCGGGCGGTTTCTTCCGTCGACAGGGCTGGAAGCGATAGCGTGACGGCGTTCGTCCTGCCCCCGCCCCATGCCGGCCTTTTGGCGAGCAGCTCCGGTCGCGCCGTACAGACAACCAGCAGCGGAACACCGGTGGTGAGCTCGGCCAGCTCGTCAAGAAAGTCGAGCAGCCCGTCATCTGCCCAGTGAAGGTCCTCGAAGACGAGCACCGTCGGGCCGCGCTCGGCGATTCCCTCGAGATACCGGCGCCAGGCGGGAAAGCCCTCCTCGCGCGCACCGTGGCTCGTTTCGTCGCTCGCGAGCCCGACCAGCGGGCGCAGCCTGCGCTCGACCCATGCGGAGTCGTCTGCGGGCACGACAGCCGTGACCGAGCTCTCAAGTTTCTCGGACGCCGCCTGCGGCCCGTCGCTTTCAAGAATCCCCGCCTGCGCCTTCACCATCTCGCCCAGTGCCCAGAAGCTCACGCCTGTCCCGTACGGGAGGCATCGACCCTGCCGCCAGGTGACCAGCTCGGGATCGGCATCGACGATCAGCGACAGCTCGTAGACGATGCGTGACTTCCCTATGCCGGGAACCCCCACAAGCGTGACCAGCTGTGGCTCCTTGTCCTCCCGTGCGCGCTCGAACGCCTGTCGCATCAGGCCGAGCTCCCGTTCGCGCCCGACCAGCTCGGTGCGAGGGGCCTGGTCGACGTCGACACCGAAACGGGAGCGGATCCCGACCGGCTCGTATGCCTCAACCGGGCGCGCCTTTCCCTTCGCCTCAACAGTCTCCGCAGCGCGATAGTCGACCACCTGCCGCGTCGACCGATACGTCGCCTCTCCCACCACGATCCCGTTGGCCGGCGCCGCCGCCTGCAACCGCGCCGCCGTGTTCACCACGTCGCCGGCCGCCATGCCCTCGCCCGCGTCGGGACGCGCGCCAAGCCTGACCAGCGCCTCGCCGGTGTTGACACCGATCCGCACCTCCAGGTCGCGCTGCGAGCGCGCCCAGTCCCGTACCGCCAGTGCTGCGCGCACTGCCCGCTCCGGGTCATCCTCATGAGCCACAGGCGCGCCGAAGATCGCGACCACCGCGTCGCCGATGAACTTCTCGACGGTGCCTCCATAGCGCTCGAGCTCGGCGCGGACCTGAGGGTAGTAGCGGCCCAGCTCCGCCTCCACGTCCTCGGGGTCGAGCTGCTCGGAGCGAGCCGTGAACCCGACCAGGTCGACGAAGAGAGCGGTGATGACCTTCCGCTCTCGCCGCGACTTCTGCATCGGGCGAGTCTACCCCCGGCTGTGAGTCCGTCTCCAAGCGCGTTCGGGCCTGCCGCCCGATGATAGGAACTCGCAAGCGATGAACGATCCTCTGGACCAGATCATCAACACGCCCTTGTTCAAGGGCGCCACTCGGGGCGAGCTGGAGCATCTGCGCCCCTCCATCCGGCCGCGTCGATTCGACAGGGGGGCCTATCTATTTCGGGAAGGCGATCCGAGCTCTCACCTGTACGTGATCGTCCACGGCGAGGTCAAGATCGCGCACGCCAGCCAGAGCGGCTCAGAAGTGGTCTTCTCCATCGCCGGTCCGGGCGACGTGTTGGGCGAGATGTCGATCTTTGAGCAGGAGGGGACGCGAACCGCCGATGCTCAGGCGCTAGGGCAGGCGGAATGCCTCATCATCGCGCGGGCTCCGCTAATCGAGTTCATCTCCACGCGGCCGGCGCTCCTGCTCCACATCATCTCGACGCTGTCCGGGTACATCAAGCGCAAGGACGCCGCACTCGGGGAGGCCTCGTTCCTCGACATCCCAGCCCGTGTCGCGCTCAAGCTCATCGAGCTGGCCGCGACGAAGGGCGTGGCGAGCGCCGATGGAATCGTCATCGACATGCTGTTGAGCCAGCGCACGTTGGCCGGAATGATCGGCGCCAGCCGCGAGAACGTGAACCGAGCCCTGAGCCGGTTCGCAGACCTCGGCTACATCCGCCTGACCCGAGGCAAGGTCCAGGTGCTGGATCGCGACCAGCTGCGCCGCCGCGGATCCCTCCCGCTGTGACGAACGACACAGCCTTGATGTGGCGCCTGGCATAGGAGCTCGAACCGACCGCGACTAGCTTTGCCTCACGGCCCGCGCGATGCGAGTCGAATGACGGAGGTAAGCAGAAATGGAAGCCAGGGCAGCGTTCCGCGAACCAGGTATCTCGAAGAAGTCGGTTCTTTTCGTCTTCGCAGTGATGGCGGCGCTGATCCTCGGCGTCACCGGCGCCTACGCGCTGAAGGCGTCCAGCATGCAGGCCGCAGCTCCTACGACCCACACGCTGGTGCTGGGACAGTACAGCGCCGGAGGCGATGGATCAGCTTGGAACTTCGGCAACCGGAGAAGCGGCACCCAGAGCCTGGAAGGTCCGGCAGCTGCGGCGGCGACGTCGCCCGCGAGGTCGGCTGGGCGGAGCGGCGGCACCCAGATCGGTTCCTGAGCTGCTTACCGCTGTCCTCCTCGGACAGGAGGGGTCCCTTACGGGGCCCCTCTTTCTCTTTGCCCGGCGGCCGATGCGCCTAGCCCTGCGAGGCGGGCGCCCTGTAAGAGGCGAGGAAGACCCGGATGGCCGCGTCTGCCAGGCGATCCAGGTCTTTGTCACGGATGGCTTCATCGATCGGATAGAACATCGCGCGATCCAGCGCGTCGCCGAGTGTCAGCCATGCGAACTGCTGCGCGGCGAGCGCTGGATCTGTGAGCCGCAATCGCCCGCCGGCGGCCATCTCGGCGAAGAGACCGGTCAACGCGGCGAGCACGCGCCCCGGGACCTGCTCGTAGTAGGAGCGCGCGAGGTCGGGAAACCGGCCCACCTCCCCCAGCACCAGGCGCCGGAGACGCAGCACCTCGGGTCTGGCGACCAGCCGAATGTAGATGCGGGCGAGCTGGCGAAGGCCGTTGTCGACGTCAGGAGCCTCGTTCACGGTTCGAGTCATGACGTCCACGAACTCCTCGACCCTCTCGACATTGCCGAGGACCAGGTCGGCGAAGAGCTCGTCCTTGTTGGCGAAGTGCGTGTAGATGGTTTGCTTCGAGACCTGCGCCGCGGCGGCGATCTCGTCCATGCTCGCGCCCTGATAGCCCTTCTGAAGAAACACGGCGGCGGCGGCCTCGCGAATCGAGCCGCGGCTGGCCAGCCGGCCTGCCCGGCGCCGCTTCGCCAGACCCCCTTCCGCGAGATGAGCTGAACCCTTCATCTCCACCTCCCGAATTCTAGTTCTTCGGTACTTGACAGTCTAGTACCCAACGCTATAGTACTGGGCAGTCCAGTACCAAACAGGGAGAGAGTGCCATGAACGAGAGTGTCGCCGCCATCCGAATGGAAGCCGCGCCGGCCTGCGAGCCCGGAGCTCGGGTGACCAGAAGCCTGCTTGGATATGGAGTGATCGCCGGGCCACTCTACGTGGGCGCCGTCCTCATCCAGTCGCTGTTTCGCCCTGGGTTTGACCTCACCCGCCATGACGCAAGCCTTTTGAGCAACGGCAGTCTGGGCTGGATCCAGATCGCCAACTTCGTGGTCACCGGGTTGATGGTCGTCGCCTGCGCCGCCGGCATCCGTCGCGCCCTGGCCGGGGGCCGTTCAGCCGTCTGGGGACCGACCCTGCTTGCCGTGTACGGCATTGGAATGATCGGAGCCGGGATCTTCGTCGCCGACCCCATGAACGGATTCCCCATCGGCGCGCCCGCGGGCAGGCCCGATGTCATCACCCTCCACGGCATGCTGCACATCGTCTCTGCGGGTTTCGGCTTCCTCGCGTTCGTCGCAGCATGCTTCGTATTAGCGCGACGATTCGCCGGCCAGAACAAGCAGGGCTGGGCCCGATTCTCGATGGTGACGGGCGTTCTGTTCCTGGCGGCTTTCGCCGGCCTCGCGTCTGGTTCCAGCAGCCCGGTCGTGGTCATCGCTTTCTGGGCAGCCCTCCTTCTAGCCTGGGCATGGCTCGGCTCAGTGGCTGTCCATCTCTACCGAAATGTGCCCGCAGCCGATCAGTCGAAGGCCGCCTGAACCGCCCGCGTTCCTCTGGGGAACTTCGCAGAAAACAGAGAGCCGGCTCCCCAATCGGAGCCGGCTCTTTAGTGGCTGGTGAGACGCCTTGCGGCGGTTACTCGTCCTCGATCTGGTTGTACATGAGGCTGTCCTGGATCTCGTACAGAGCGTCCATCGCCTCCATGACCGAGGCCGGCTTTGCCTGGGCCAGCACGGTGACCTCCGGCGACTCTTCGATGACCTTGTTGATGGCCACCGAGAGCACCGGCGGCATCTGCCGCTGGTCGGCCAGGTTCAGCATCTCGAGCTCGTTGAGGAGCTTGTCGATGTAGCGCATCTTGTTTCGCCGTGCGTATTTGGCACGCTGGATCCTCCGCTCCCGGGCGGTCATGTGCTCGATCGCGTGGCTCGCTTGGTTGATTAGTGGCATCGTCTAAATCTCCCGAACTTGAGGCGATCTCCCCCGAGCTAGTGTACGGAGCTCCCCGGTTTTGTCAAGATAGACCTGTAATAAATGGCAACTCCGTGCTGGTATGGCCCGCCAACCGACCGATGAGGCCCCTTTTGTGATCGGCGGCCGATCGACCCGCATGGAGGTCATGGAGCTGCTCCGGCGCAGCGGGCCGCGCAGCGCCGAGACCATCGCGGCCGACCTTGGCGTGACCCCCAACGCCGTCCGCCAGCACCTGACCAACCTCGAACGCGACGGTTTCGTTGTGAGCCACCCCGAGCGGTCAGGCCGCGGCCGCCCGGCTCTGCTGTTCGCGCTCACCGAGCGCGCCGACTCGGTGTTTCCAAAACGCTACGGGCAGCTCGCCTCAATGGTGCTGCGCGAGGTGGAGGAGGCCGGCGGACCTGAAGCCCTCGACGACATCTTCGCCCGGGTGGCGGACCGGCACGCCAAGGGGATCGAGGCTGAGCTCGTCGGTCTCGACTTTGACGACCAGCTCGACAAGGTCGTCGCCTGGATAGGACGCGCCGGTACGCTCGCGGAACGCTCCGAAACATCCGAGGGAGTGAAGGTCACCATTCACAACTGTCCCTTCCGCGCAACGGCTTTGAAGTACCCCCAGGTCTGCACGATCACGCCTCAGCTCATCACCGGGCTCCTCGGCGCGGCCGTCTCGCAGGCGGACTCCATCCACCGCCGCGATCCCTACTGCTCATTTGTCGTTCAGCGGCCCGCCGACTCTCACTAGCGCGCAGGTCAAAGAGCTAGACCGGCTCGCTCAAGAGCGCTTCGGAGTGCCGGTCGACAGCCTGATGGAGGCGGCCGGCGCTGCCGTGTGGCGGTTTTGCGATCGGCCTGCTGCCGTTGTGTGCGGAGCAGGCAACAACGGTGGCGATGGCCTAGTGTGCGCCCGGCACCTTCATGAATCCGGTCTGCTGGCAAGCGTCAGCTGCATCGACGTCACACGCTTGAAAGGCCCCGCC
Source organism: Candidatus Dormibacterales bacterium (assembly GCA_044450465.1). Classification (GTDB taxonomy): domain Bacteria; phylum Chloroflexota; class Dormibacteria; order Dormibacterales; family Dormibacteraceae; genus JBIOJB01. Next base: position 15,105 of record JBIOJB010000011.1, read on the forward strand.
GCACGCGCACTTGATGCCCTGAGCAAGGCCGGCGTGAAAGTGCTCGACGACCTGCAACTCGATGGGGCCGAGCTGGTGGTGGACGCCATCTTCGGGGTCGGGCTCTCGCGCCCTCCCCAGGGCCGGTTTGCAGAATGGATCGATGCCATCAACGCGTCGGGAAAGCGGGTGATCGCCGTCGACGTGCCCTCGGGCCTCGACGCCGACACCGGCGTCGCCTACTCTCCTTGTGTGCGCGCCGACCTCACGATCACGCTGGGCCTGCCGAAGCGGGGACTGCTTCTTGCGGATGGGCCGAAGCTGGCCGGCCAGATCTGGATCGGCGACATCGGTATTCCCCGCGGCGCGTACGAGCTGCTGGGCATCGACGTCTCGGACTCTTTTTTCGGCCAGGCGAGCGCGATCCGGCTGTGACTCGCGAGGTCGTGTGGGACCACGGCGTTTCGCTGCCGGGTCATCGAATCTGGCTCGACCCCCCGGTCGTCCGAAATTTCGCGTTCATCTCCCATGCCCACACCGACCACGCGCGGCGTCATCGCGAGGCGCTGCTGACACCGCAGACGCTCGCCCTGATCCCCGCTCACCGACGGCCTCGCGGCTGGCGAATGCTGGGCTACGGCGAACCGATGCGCAGAGGCCGGGCCTGCATCACCCTCTTCCCCGCCGGCCACATGCTCGGCTCGGCGCAGCTCCTCTTCGAAGACATGGGCGTCAAGCTGCTGTACACCGGTGACGTCAAGCTCCGCCAGCCCACCGGCGAGCCGGCTACGGCGGTGCCGGCCGCGGACGTGCTGATCGTAGAGAGCACCTACGGCCGGCCGCACTTTCGCTTCGGCGACCCTGACTCGACGGTCGAGCAGATCGCGCGCTGGTGCCGCCTCGCGCTCGACAGCCGTGTGACGCCGGTGCTGCTCTGCCACGCGCTGGGCAAGACCGAGGAGGTGATGCTTGCGCTGGCGCGGTATGGCTTCACCTTCGCTCTCGAGAAGCGCTGCGTCCCGTGCGCGCGCGACTACGCGACGGCCGGCCGCTCGCTGCCCGACTGGGTCGAGCTCGACGGCGAAGCGCCTCGCGGACGTGTCGTGATCGCGCCGCCCTCAGGCAAGGACGAGGTCAGGCGGCTCGGCCGGTACCGCACGGGGCTTGTCTCGGGTTGGGCCAAGGATCCGGAGTTCGCTCGCCTTTTCGGAGCCGACGCGGCCTTCGACCTGTCCGACCATTGCGATTTCGACGAGCTGATCGAAGTCGTGGAGCGTTCGGGCGCCGATCAGGTGTACACGGTTCACGGATTCACGGAGGACTTCGCCCGCTCGCTGCGCAAGCGGGGGATTCGCGCGTCGGCGCTCGAGGCCACGGAGCAGCTGGCCCTGGCCCTCTAGTCCGATCGAGGCTTAGCGGAGGGCCCAGCCTGACCGCAGCACCGCCCGCCTGAGGGCAGGGTCGGTGGCCGCCGCATCGCTCAGCTTGGTCAGCAGAAGGTCGACCCATGCCGTCAGGTGAACCGGCGGCGCGAGGTCCAGCACACCATCTTTCACCCGGGCGCGGAAGCTCCGGCCGCCAACCTCGAGCACCAGCTCCGTGATCGGCCCGCGATTCAGATGCCCGCGCTTGGCCTTGGCGATCGGGACGCGTTCCTCGAGGTAGTCGAGCAGCTCAGAGGTGTCCTCGGCCACGCTGATCGGCGAGTGGCAGAAGACGCACGCCCCGTCGAGCGGCAGCGCCGGTGCCGCACAGACCTCGCAGTTCAATCCGTGTAACGGGTGATGGTCTGATCCTCGCGCCGCTTCTCAGATTGATAGAGGGAACAGTCCTCGTAGTTGCGCACGCAGATGGGAGGGCTGTCGCTCAGAGCGTATTTCCGCTTGGACCGCCGGTCGACGTGACAGTCGAACTTGTAGACCCGCAGCGCGGAGTGGCGTTCCTTCAGGTACTCCTCGAGATAAGGACAGCGCCGCACATCCACTTACGATAGGCCACCGTGCACACAGGAGATCGGGGTGCTTGAGTTCGCACGGACCGGCGCCCGCATAGGGGCGACCTCCGCCACCCTGGAGAAGACGCGCCTGCTCGCGAGCTACCTGGTCGGGCTCGACGACGACGATCTCCGGCGCGCCGCGCAGTTCATGTCCGGAAGGGCGTTTGGAGCGTCGCGGAGCGTGACGCTCGGCCTCGGCTGGGCGGCCCTCAGCAAGGTCATCTCACAGCTCTCGGAGCGAGACGAGGAGGACCTGACCCGGCTCTACCGCAAGCACTCGGACCTCGGCGACTGGGCCGGCGAGGCGCTCGAGGGCAAGACGACTCCGAACAAGGTCTCGCTGCGCGAGGTCGAGGAGGCACTCGAGGCGATCCGGGTGGCGCGCGGCGCCCGCAAGGCGGCTGTGCTCAAGGACATCGTGCGGCGACTTGACCCAGAGGCCGCCCGGTTCCTGGTCAAGATCATCGCCGGCGAGCTCAGGATCGGCCTGAGCGAAGGCCTGGTCGAGGCGGCGATCGCCGAGGCGTTCGGCGTGCCTATCGCCCAGGTGAAGCGGGTTCATCTGGTCACCGGCGACATCGGCGAGACGGCGGTGCGCTGCAAGCACCGCCGGCTCGACGCCACGGCCATCAGTCCGTTCCAGCCGGTTCGATTCATGCTGGCGAGCCCCGTCGAGACCGCGGCCGAGGCGTTCGATCGGATGGGCGCGGGCACGGTGTGGACGGAGGAGAAGTACGACGGCGTTCGCTGCCAGCTCCACCGCGCCGGCGACCGCGTGCAGCTCTACTCGCGCGACCTCAAGGGAACGACCGAGGCTTTCCCGGAGCTGGTCGAGAGCGCGCATCAGATCGGGCATGACGTGCTCTTCGACGGCGAGGTGCTGGCCCATCGCGACGGGCGGGTCTTGCGCTTTTTCGCGCTGCAGCGAAGGCTGGGTCGCAAGGAGGTGAATGACGACCTTCGCCGCGAGATCCCGGTGACCCTCGTCATATTCGACCTGCTCTGGCTCGATGGGGCGACCCTTCTGGACGAGCCCCTGGAAAAGAGGCGTCGGCGGCTCGACGACTTGAAGCTCAAGGCTCCTTTTCTGCTGGCACGGGTCGAAGAGGCGAGAAGCCCCGCTGACCTGGAGCGGCTCTTCGCGGAAGCCAGGGCGCGGGGCAACGAGGGTTTGATGTTGAAGGACCCGGCCAGCTCGTATACGCCCGGTCGCAGGGGCCTCGCATGGTTGAAGTTGAAGCAGCCACTCGCGACGCTCGACGTGGTGGTGACCGCCGTCGAATGGGGCCACGGCAAGCGAAAGGGCGTGCTTTCCGACTACACCTTTGCGGTCAAGGACTCGGGTGCCGGCAAGCTGGTGAACATCGGCAAGGCTTACACCGGACTCACCGACGCCGAGATCGCCACCATGACGAAGCGCTTTCTCGACCTGACGATCAAGGATCTGGGACATGCGAGGCTCGTGCGGCCCAACATCGTCCTGGAGGTGGCCTTTGACTCCATCCAGCGGTCGGACCGGCACCTGAGCGGCTACGCCCTGCGCTTTCCCCGTATCGTGCGGATCCGCGACGACAAACCGGTCGACGAGATTGACACGCTCGACCGGGTGGCTGAGCTGTTCGACCGCTATTTCGGAGAGAACTCGCAGGTCATGCTGAGCCAGTTGGCAGAAAGTTGAAGCTCACTTTCATGGGCACGGCCGGCGCGAGGTTCATGGTCGCCAAGCAGCTCGCGGCGTCTGGCGGCCTCTACCTCGAAGATGGCACCACCAGGATCAGCCTTGACCCCGGACCCGGAGCTGTCGTCCAGTACGCGAAGCGCAAGGTGGATCTGACCCGGCTCGACGCGGTCGTGCTGAGTCACCGCCACCTGGACCACAGCGGCGACGTGAACGTGATGATCGAGGCCATGACGGAGGGCGGCTTTCAGAAACGCGGACGGCTCTTCTGCCCCTCAGACGCGCTCGATGACGACCCGGTCGTTCTGAACTACCTGCGCCGCTTCCCAGAGGAGATCATCCGGCTGCAGCCGCAGACCGCGTACTCGGTCGGAACCATCTCGTTCACCACCAGTCCGCGCCACATCCATCAGTGCGAGACCTACGGCTTTCGCTTTGGCGACCGGCTGGGCTGGCTGACCGACTCGGGCTACTACGACGGAATCGCGGAACAGCACAAGGCGGACGTCATGGTCATCCATCTCGTGCTGATGCAGTGCAGGCCGGAGCTCCCACACCTGTGCCTGGCCGACGCCGAAAGGATCATCCGCGAGGCCCGACCGAGGCTCGCTGTGATATCCCACTTCGGCATGACGGTGTGGCGCGCGCATCCCTGGGAGCTGGCGGAGGACCTTTCGCAGCGAATTGGGACCGAGGTCAAGGCGGCGCGCGACGGCATGACGCTGGAGCTGTGAGCGCCGCGCGCTGGCGCTGGCGCGGGTCCGTGGCGCTGCTCGCCGTGGCGGTCGCGTTCGTCGTGTATCCGCTGACCGAGAAAGGCGACGACGTCATCAACTCCGACTGGCCGGCCTTCGCGACCGGGGCGCGACTGATCGTCAGCGACCCAGGCCATCTCTACAAGACCGAGGTCCAGCGTCGCGTGGAGCTGGATGTCACTGGGGGACGAACCCTCGTGACCCTGGGGATCAACGGAATACTTCCGTTCGTCGCACCCGCCTGGGTCGCGCTCCCCGCGGTGCCGTTCGAGCTCCTCGGCACCGAGCTCGGCGGGCGGCTGTGGATCCTGTTCGGGCTCGCCTGCCTGCTGGTCGGGCTGCTCCTTGCCGTGAGGCCGCGCCCGCCCTCCGCCGTGCTGCCTGCTTTTGCCTCGGTCCCAACGGCGCTGCTGCTTCTCAACGCCCAGCTCGACGGCCTCGTCGCCCTCGGCGTGGGAGCCGCGATGGCGCTGTGGTCAAGGCCGTACCTGGCGGGGATTGCACTTGGCCTCACCTTGATGAAGCCGCAGCTCGCGCTACCGCTCGGCGCCGCTCTGATCGCCACCCGCCACTGGAAGGTGCTCGCAGGATGGGCTGCCGCCGGCGCCCTGCTGTGGGCGGTCCCGGCGCTGCTCGATCCGCGCTGGGTGTTCGAGTGGCTCCCTGCGCTTGGCGGCCCTGTGCAGCCAGGGAGCCGCGAGATCGATCTGGCCCACTTCGCCACAGCTTTGCCCGAGGCGTCCTGGCGAGGCCTTGGCGTCGCCGCTCTGACGGCCGCCGGCATCGGCGGCGTGCTGGCCCTGGCCTACCGAGTGGGGTCGGAATTGCGACCGGCTGCGGCCGTGCTGGTCGCTGGAGGGGTGCTTGTGGCCCCCCATGCGCTGCCCACCGACCTGGTGATGATCGCCGTCGCGCTCGCGATCTGGGAAAAGGCGCGCTGGCACGACTGGCTCCTGCTCTCGGTGGGTGCGGCCTTCTGCGCTGTGACGCCGGCGCCGATCCCTGCCGTCGGTGGCGTGCTGCTGGTGGGCTGGCTCTGCCTGAGGATGGCCGGAGCGGGGTGGCCTAGCCGGCGGCCGCGGCTGGAAAGAGGTGCGTCTTCTCGATGATCCCGTCGATGAGGCCGTAGTCCACCGCCTCCTGCGCCGTGAGGAAGAAGTCTCGGTCCGTGTCGCGCTCGACACGCTCCAGCGACTGACCGGTGTGTTTGGCGATGAGCTCGTTGAGCACGCCCCTGATGCGGACGATCTCGCGCGCGTGGATGTCCAGGTCGGAAGCCTGGCCCTGCAGGCCCTGACCTCCGATCAGCGGCTGGTGCATGTGAATGGTCGAGCTCGGCAGCGAGAAACGCCTGCCCTTCGCGCCGGCCATGAGGACCACGGTGCCGAAGCTCGCGGCTCGGCCGATGCACACGGTGCTGACCGGCGGCGAGACGTACTGCATGGTGTCGTAGATCGCGAAACCTGCGGTCACGGCGCCTCCCGGAGAGTTGACGTAGATCTGGATCTCCTTTTCAGGATCGTCCGCCGCCAGGTACATCAGCTGGGCGACGACAAGGTTCGAGACCACATCGTCGATGGGTCTTCCAATCAGGATGATTCGATCCTTCAGCAACCTCGAGTAGATGTCGAACGTTCGCTCGCGGTTGCCACCTTCGTTCTCGACCACGGTCGGCACGTAGCTCATGTCCTGTCGAGCTTACGAGATATATTCGATCCGTTGGCAACTGGCGCTGTGGTCCTGAGCCCGGGCGACTTCTTCGCCGGGCTGAGAACCAGGCTGCGGGCGGCGCTTCCTCCCAACCTGCGCAAGTTCAACAGCACCCGAGGAAGGGGCCGGCTGGTCAAGATTCACTACGGCAACCCGGATTTTCACTACGAGGCCTGGCATCACACCGGGGCCGGGCGTCTGGAGATCGGCCTCCACTTCGAGGGTTTGCCAGAGCACAACGCCCAGGCGTTCGACCACTTTCGGATGCGCATGATCGAGATCAAGGCGAGCCTCCCACGAGCTGAGCTCGAGCCATGGGACAGAGGCTGGTCGCGGTTGTACGAAACCATCTCTGCCGCGCAGCTGGACGAAGCTGCGCTGGAGCGGTGCTCGGAGCTCGTGGCGGCTTACATCACGGCGCTTCAGCCGCTGCTGGACAATTTCCTGACGGATGAGACCTGATCTCAATTTGCCGGCCGAAGGGGTGAGCGAGCAATGAAGACAGTCGAGGTGACAGACGAGCTTCAGGCCTACATGGATGGACTCGTGGCCAAGCGCGACGCGGTGCTGGCGCGGATGGAGGAAGAGGCGGAGAAGGAAAGCATCCCGATCGTCGGTCCGCACGAGGGTGCGCTGTTGAGCCTGCTGGTGAAGACCGTCGCAGGCAAGCGTCTGCTCGAGCTCGGCACGGCCACCGGTTACAGCGGGTTGTGCCTCCTGCGCGGCACCTCCGGCGGGGCCCTGACCACTTACGAGGTCGACCACAAGCGCGCCGTGCGCGCTCGCGCCAACTTTTCCGAGGCGGGTTTTGGAGAGCGCGCGCTCGTGCTGGAGCAGGATGCCGTGACGGGCCTCCAGAAGCTCGATGAGCGTTTCGACGTCTGCTTCATCGACCTGCTCAACTCGTTCCCATCCGAGGAGGTCACCCACCAGGTTTTCGACCTCTGCATGGAGCGTCTGGACGGTGGGCGCTGCTGATGGCGGACAACGCTCTCTGCCAGGGGGACGTGGTCAATCCGAAGAATCAGCAAACGCGAAACGTCGTCACCTACAACAGGCTGGTGGCTGCGCACCCACAGCTCGAGAGCGTGGTGATCCCGATTCGAGACGGCCTGTCGGTGGCGAGGGTTCGCGACTAGCCGAACCGCGCCGGTCTTGCCCACTTGTATCAACTGCTTGACACAAGTCACTCAAGCTGATCTGATTGTACTGCCGCCATGGTACAAGTCTTTCCTGCCCTCATCGCTTTGGCCGGCGTGGCCGGCACACTCGTAGTTCTGTCCGGCAGCGCGGTTTATGCGCGCCGCTGGTTCGGGCTTCGGCCGGCAGACCCCACGTTCCCGATCGCGCCCGTTCCACATCGGGTCCAGGTGTGGCGCGCGGCGGGTGTCGCAGCAGGGTTGGCGGCAGCCTACCTCGCCACGAGCGTCAACATCGGCTTCGGGATCGGCCCACTCATGTCGATGCCGGCCTTCGGCGCATGCGTGCTGCTGGGAGTGCTCGGGGGCGAATTGACTGCTCCCGGTCCAGGGCGCACTCCAGTTCGCACCGCCCCGCTCGAAAACCGGAGTCTGACCAGATACCTACCTCGCCGGATGGTGCTCCTTCTTGCCTCACTGACCGGATTGCTGGCGACAGTGCTGCTGATCACGAGTCTTGCTGGCGCGCCCGACGACCAGGGTCGGGCAGGCCGCTGGATCAGTGTCACGTGTCTGGATGGAACGACGTCCATGCTCGGCCCATGGCCCGGCCTCTATTACTCCTTCCCGACGGCGCTCGTCGTTCTGACGGGAGGCTTCATCGCGTGGCTGACGGTCCATCGGGTCGCTCGCCGCCCCAGGGCAAGCTTGGATGCCGACGTGCGGGCAAAGGACGAAGCCATCCGGCAAAGAACCGGTTTCGCCGTGACGGCGGCGGCCGGGATCCTGGTGGCCGGTCCTCTGACCGGGATCGGATTGATATCCGGGCTGGATCTCCTGGGCAGCTGCGGTTCGGTAACGGTGCAGGTGGCGGGTTTGAGCCTGGTCGCCGTCGGCTTCGAAGCGCTCATCGCGCTTGGCTTCTTCATGCTCGTCGTGCTGTTCCCTCGACTAAGCGAGGCTCCGCCTGGAGGCCACGAACAAGGGTGACCGGCCTTCCGGCGATCACAGTCAACACCGAGAGTCCTGTGCCTCCGTTTGAACAGATTCGCGCTCAGATCTCCGCCTTGATCGCAGGCGGCGAGCTGCGGCGAGATGACAGGCTGCCCTCGGTCCGACAGCTGGCGGCGGACCTCGGGCTGGCAGCGGGAACTGCGGCACGCGCTTACAGGGAGCTTGAAGCAGCTGGACTGATTCGAACCCGGCGGGGCGGGGGTTCGAGAGTCGTCACGCCTGCGGCTCCGCAAGCCGAGAATCGCGACGAGCTCGTGCTGGAACGGGCCGTCACGTTCGTCCGGCTGGCAAGACAGCTGGGTGCGGCAGACAGCGACCTCCTGGCGGCGATCTACGAAGCGATGTGCTGAGGGCCTCAGGCGCCTGAGCCCAGGTCAGGCTCCGGTGGGTTTGGCCTCCGCCCCTTCGATCCAGTGCGTGCCGTCCGTGGCATGCTCTTTTTTCCAGATCGGCACTGACTCCTTGAGCCGGTCGATCCCCCATTTGCACGCGGCGATCGCCTCCGCACGGTGCGGGCATGAAACCGACACGACCACGGACGGCTCCCCGATCTCGAGCCGCCCTGTGCGGTGTGCGATGGCCACCCGCGCATGGGGCCAGCGAGTGCCGATCTCCTCGCCGATCTTCCGCATCTGCGCAAGGGCCATCTCGGCGTAAGCCTCGTACTCGAGGTGGGTGACGTCCATCCCGCGTGAGTTGTCGCGCACGATGCCTGTGAACGTGCAGATCGCTCCAGCTCCAGGATGCGCGACCACGGCTTCGAGCCGCCGCGCGTCGAGTGGTTGGTCCGTGAGCTCGAACAGGGAGCCGACCTCCTGGACGCCGCCACTCACCGGCGGTATGAACGCCACCTCGTCACCGTCAGCCACACTCGCATCCCAGTCGCGAAACTCCTGATTGATCGCGCCGCGAACCGCCGCGACGTCAGGGTCCAGCGCCGGGTGCAACCTCCGAGCAGCGGCGTAGACGTCGCCCACGGTGGCGCCGGCTGGAAGCTCGACTGTCTCGTTCTCAACTCCCGACAACTCACGGAGCCTGGCGAAGAAGCGAACTCGGACCGCTATCGCCCCCGGCACCGTTTCATCGTAGCCGCGAGTTTCGCCGGTCCGGGCAACTGTCGCAGCCACGGGCGATGGAAGCCTACCCTCCGGCCGACGCCGACCTGCCGACCGAGTGAATGTTCTCCTGGAACATGCCTCGCAGCTTCGAAGCCTGGCGGTCGTAGTCGGCTGCGTCCGGCCAGCCGGCACGCGGATCGAGCACCTCGCGCGGTACGTCGGGGACGTGGTCTGGGATGTGCAGCCCGAAGATCGGGTCCTGATGCGTCGATACCCCGCGGAGCTTGCCCTGGAGCACCGCATGCACGATGCCCCGGGTGTGGGCGATGGACATCCGGCCGCCGACTCCGTATGGTCCGCCCACCCAGCCGGTGTTGAGCATCCAGACGTCAGCCCGGTGCCGCTTCACGCGCTCGATGAGCATGTCCGCGTAGCGCTCGGGAGGCAGGACGAGGAACGGCGACGCGAAGCAGGTGCTGAAGATGGGTTGGGGCTCGGTCACGCCCCGCTCGGTGCCGGCCACCTTCGCCGTGTATCCGGAAAGGAAGTAGTGGCGAATCTGCTGGTCGTCGAGGCGCGCCACCGGTGGAAGCACGCCATATGCGTCAGCTGACAGGAAGATGACGTTGTTTGGGTGCCGGCCATTGCCGGCGAGCACGGCGTTTGGGATGAGGTCGATGGGATAGGCGGCACGAGTGTTCTCGGTCTTGACCTGCGAGTCGTAGTCGGGAACACGCGTGCGAGGGTCGTAGACGACGTTCTCCAGGATCGTGCCGAAGCTCTCGGTCGCTGCGTAGATCTCGGGTTCCGACTCCTTGCGAATCCGGATGGTCTTGGCGTAGCAGCCGCCCTCAAAGTTGAAGACGCCCGCCTCGCTCCAGCCATGCTCATCGTCGCCGATGAGCCGGCGCATAGGATCCGCGGAAAGCGTGGTCTTCCCTGTCCCGCTGAGCCCGAAGAAAAGGGCGACGTCATCACCGTTGATGCTCGTGTTGGCCGAACAGTGCATCGGAAAGACACCCTGCGCGGGCAGCAGGTAGTTGAGCGCGGTGAAGATCGATTTCTTGATCTCGCCCGCATAACCCGTTCCGCCGATGATCACGATCCGGCGGCCAAGGTTGACCAGGATGAATGTCTCGCTGCGCGTGCCGTCGTGTGCCGGATCGGCCTTGACCGACGGCAGCGAGATCACTGTGAAGTCGGGCTCGAACTGAAGCAGCTCGTCGGCGTTGGGGCGGATGAACAGGTTTCGCGCGAAGAGGCTGTGCCAGGCGTACTCGGTTATGACGCGGACCCGCAGCCGGTGCTTGGCGTCTGCGCAGGCGAACAGGTCCTGGGTGAAAACGTCATGCGCGTCGCAGAACTCGTCCATCCTTTGAAGGAGGCCGTCGAAGTTCGCCGGGGCGATCGGCCGGTTTCCGGCGTGCCACCAGATCGCTTCTTCGCTCGTCGGTTCCTTGACGAAGAACTTGTCCTGTGGGGAGCGGCCGGTGTGGCGTCCGGTATCGGCCGTAAGCGCGCCCGTGGAGACCATGACGGCCTCCCCGCGGCGGATCGCATGCTCGTAGAGAGCCGCTGGACTCAGGTTTCGACGTTCGGGCGCGGGTCTTTCCCGGGCGGGCACCGGCACTCCCCCGATTCTAGGGAAAGGGCCCTGTCAGGCGGTTCGGCTAAGCGATCTGAGATCGCCGCGAGCTCGAGCGGCGGCGCTGCTTCCCGCTGACGTAGTCGACCAGGACGTACTCACCCAACCGGTCGGGCGAGACGAAGAAGGCACGACCTTTGTTGATCCGGGTCATCTGGTTGATGAACTCGGTCAGATAGGGGCCGCGTTCGAGCATGAACGTGTTGATCAGGATGCGATCGCGGGTGCAGCGCCTGACCTCGCCCAGGGTTCGCTGGATGGTCTTGAACGTGGGCGGATAGGCGAACTGCGGCCGGCCGTTGTCCTCGAGATGAGCGGTCGGCTCGCCGTCCGTGATCATGATGATCTGGCGGTTTCCGCGGTGTTTTGCGAGCAGGGACCGTGCCAGCTGGAAGCCATGCTGCATGTTGGTCCCGTACACGTAGTCGTTGAGCGCCAGCTGCGGCAGCGCCTCCGGTTTCAGCTCGACCGCGTAGTTCGAGAACCCCACGACGTAGAGCGAATCGCGCGGGTACTGGCTGCGGATGAGCGAGTCGAGCGCAATCGCGACCTTCTTGGCTGCGAGGAAACAACCGCGAAGGAACATCGAGCGGCTCATGTCGATCATCAGCACCGTGGAGGCCTGGGTCAGGTGCTCGGTGCGGTGCACGACGAAATCCCGCGCCGCCATCCGGACGGGAACCCTTGGTCCCTCGCGCACCAGCGAGTTGAAGAGCGTCTCCTTCAGGTCGAGCAGGAAGGGATCGCCGTACTCGTAGCTCTTGAGCTCATCGGACGCATCGATTCCGACGCCGCCGCGTGAGAGCTGGTGCTGGCCCATCCGAGACTTCTTGAGCTGGTCGAAGATGTCCCGCAGCGCGGATTGGCCGATTCGCCTCATCCCGCGTGGCGTGAGCTCCATCCGGCGACCCTTGCGCTCGATGTAACCGGCCTTCTCAAGTGCTTCGGTCATCTGCCGCAGCTGGTCCAGGGCCTGTCGCGCTTCTGGCCCCAACAATTCCTGGGCCAGCGACCTGTCGATGTCGTCCGGCCGGAAGCTGCCGCGCTCGAGCTGCGCCTCGAGCCGGTCCATCCGCTGGAGCCGGTCCATCAGGCCCATCGCCTCGCCCATGCTCAGCGGATCCTCGCCGAAGAACGGATATCTCTCGGTGAGCTCTGAGGGCGGCATCATGGCCTGCATGAAGCCCGACAGGCGCGCCAGCTCCATGCGAAGGGAATCGTCCTGGAGCAGGGCGTCCATCATCTGACGCAGCTCATCTCGCGCCTCGGGGCTCATGCTCTGGAGGAGCGACTGCATCTGGGCCATCTGTCGCTGCAGATGCTCCATCAGCTCGTCGAGGCTGTTGATGCCTGGCGGGAACATGTCGCCGAAACGCTCCATGAAACCGTTGAAGTCAGGAGTCCTTCCTTCCATGCGCTGCTCGAGCATCGTGTTGAGCTCGCGGACCATTTCGCGCACCCGTGAGAGGTCCTGCTCCTTCATCTGCTGGATCGAACCCTTGATGCCCTGGAACATCTGGTCGACCATCTGCTGCTGCAGCTTCTGCATGAGCTCTTCGAACTTCTGCCTGGCTTCGTCGTCGACGAACTCGTAGTTGTGAAGGCCCTTGACCCTTCCGCCGAGATCATCGGGAAGCCTGTCGAGCTGGTCGGTCCGCTGGCGAGCGATGCGGTCCATGAGTTTCTTGGCCTCGGGAGTCGCCGCCTCGTTTTGCCTTCGCTCGATGCCCGCCCGCTCGGTGTCGATCACGTCCTGGACCTGCTGGCGAAGCTGTTCGACGGTCGAGTCCAGGTTGTAGCGCCCGAGCTCCTTCTCACGCTCTTCGCGCAGTTGCTTGAGCAGCTGCTCGAGGCCCTGCATGTCCGGCGACCCCCAGCGCATCAGCCGTTGAAGCGCGGAGTTGAGGTCTCCGTAGTTCATGAGGTCGTCTGAAAGAGCGTCCAGGACGTCGCCGGCGTCGAGGTCGTCCAGCTTCTGCGTGCCGTCCCACCTCGAGTAACGGAACTTCATCCGATCACTCTAGAACGCATGGGACCCGCTCGAACGCGGTTCGCGCCTTTGTCAGACGGTGTCGCCAGGCTTGATGTCCAATACCTTTACCCCTGGGCCCACGAGTTCCTGAAGTGCGCTCGGCCGTCCGACGAGCGGTGGAAACGTGCCGAAGTGCATCGGTACGACCGTTTTCACTCCCAGCAGCGAAACCGCCTTGGCCGCGCGTTTCGGACCCATCGTGTAGAAGTCGCCGATCGGAAGGAAGGCAACGTCGAAACTCGACAGCTGGCTGATCAGCGCCATGTCACCGAAGACGTCGGTGTCCCCGGCAAAGTAGATCGTGAAGCCGTTCTCGAACTCGATGACCATGCCGCACGCCTGGCCCCCGTAGAGAATGCGGTCGCCATCGCTGATGCCGCAGGAATGCTCCGCATGGACAAGGGTGATCTTGATGCCGGCCGCCGAGACGGTGCCGCCCGGGTTGGCGCCGATGATGGTCGATGGATCGACGCCCTTTGAACCTAGCCACGCGCCGACCTCGAAGTTGCAGACGATTGTCGGTTTGGTGGCCTTGGCGATTTCGAGAGCATCGGCCACGTGATCGAAATGGCCGTGCGTGATGAGCATCAGATCGCAGCTGTCAACCTTCTTCAGGCTCTCCGGAGCTACCGGGTTGCCCATCACCCAAGGGTCGATGATGATCTGCTTGCCCTTGGCGCTCCGAGCCTTCCACGTCCCGTGACCTACCCATGTGAAGGTGACGTCAGCGTTGAGAGCCATGTCTCCCCTCCATTCAGCTTGATGCAGCTCACTACCGCTCGGTGCGGAAAATCCGATTCTCCCACACGCCCAAAACGAAGATCGCTATCGCCGCTACCGTCCAGAGGTTTGGAAACAGCAGATCGCACGGCTGCCGGAAAAAGCCGAGCAGGAACACCCCGAGCAGGACCAGGCTTGCGGTGCGGCGCCTCTCGATCCCGCGCACGAGAAGCAGGAGCACCAGCGGCAGCAGTGGCAGCCACTGGTACGGCCAGACCTCGTTGGGGATGAGAGACCCGAGGGCGAATCCCAGTGACATTCCGTAAACCGGGTTCCAGCCGCTGCGCCATGCCGCCCACAAGGCTCCCGCGCCGAAGGCGACCGCGCTGGCGTAGGAGAGGACGAGCGCCAGCCCGGGGAGCTGTATCGGCGAGGTGATCAGAACGTATCCACTTCCCTGCGGCACGGCAAACGCTTCGCCCCCCACCGATCTCGTGAAGAGCGTGCGGACCGAGTCGTAAGCGCAGTCGGGGTTGTGCGAGCTGAGCGAAGGCAGCAGCACGTGCTGGACGTAGAAGACCGTGCCCGTCCAACCCAACGGCACAAAGCTCGCCGCTGTCACCGCCGCGCCCACCAGCGCCAGGGCACTCGCATACCCCCACCTGTGCCCGGGCCGCACCCCGATGACCATCGCGGCCGGGTAGTACTTGAGCGAGGCCGCCAGACCGGCGATGGATCCGGCAAGCGAGGGCCTCGCCTTCTCAAACCAGATCGAGAGCACGGCGGCGCCGAGGAGCAGGCCGCCTCGCTGGCCGGCGCTCACGTCGGCGAACACCGGTGGGAAATAGGCTGCGACCATCCAGTACATCGGCCTGGCCAGCGGGTGGCTCGGAGCGATGGCGCGGTAGAGCAGGTAAACGGCGCCGACCAAAGCCAGGCCGTCGATGAGCGTCCAGACCTGCACCGCGACCTCGGTGGGGAGCAGTGACACAGGCACGGCAAGGGCCGCGACGGGAGGCGGGCTCACGAATGCGTCCAGGCCGCCGGGCGGCGCGATGATGTGAAGCCGCGCCAGGTAAGCGGCCGCGGCGTCGTACATGTGTGACGGATCGTTCAGGTAGGCCTTCGCACCCTCGAGCATCCCCTCGGTGTCGGGTCGCCGCGGCGCAACCAGCGTCAGGCCCAGGTCCCGCAGCCAGAAGGCAGCGGCGATCACCCAGTAGAGGGCCGGCCGCGAGAGGACGTCGGCCGCGGCAAGCCTGAGCCTCTCGGTCAGCGTCAACTCAGCGTCCTTCATGCGCTGTCACGGCCCGCAGTCGAGCGGAGGCCGTGTTCGGACACGGCGCCTACGATATGCGGTATGGCCGCCCGTCGACCCAAATCGATGACGCCCGTGCGACGCACGGCGCCATCGGTCGGGGGTATCGAAGCGCCGACCCGCGCGCCGGCTTCGGTTTCCGAACAGAAGATCAACCAGTACCGCAAGCGGCGCTACCAGGCGCTGCACACCCAGACTGACGCCGCCAACAAGCGGTGGGCGACTGGAAAGGCGACCGCCCGCGACCGGATCGACATGCTGCTGGATCCGGGCTCCTTCGTGGAGCTCGATGTTTTCGCGACACACCGCGCCCACGGATTCGGAATGGAGGACCGGCGCATCGCCGGTGACGGGGTGGTTGCCGGTTTCGGCGAGATCGACCGACGACCCGTCGCGGTGTACGCCTACGACGCAACCGTCTTCGGAGGGTCGCTGGGCGAGGTCACGGCGGAGAAGATCGTCAAGGTCCAGGAGCTCGCGCTGCGCAACCGCGTGCCGATCATCGGCATCAACGACTCAGGCGGCGCCCGCATCCAGGAGGGCGTAGTCGCTCTGGCGGGCTACGCGGACATCTTCATGCGCAACGTCCGGTCCTCTGGAGTGATCCCTCAGATCAGCATCATCGCGGGACCTTGCACCGGTGGCGCGGTCTACTCGCCGGCCATCACAGACTTCATCTTCATCGTCGCGGGACAGGGATACATGTTCATCACTGGACCCGAGGTGATTCGGGTCGTCACGGGCGAGGCCGTCACGTTCGACGAGCTGGGCGGCGGCGACGTTCACAACGTGACCTCAGGCGTCGCCCACTTCCTGCCCGCGACCGAGAAGGCGTGCGCCGCCGGCGTGAGGAAGCTTCTTTCTTACCTTCCCTTGTCCAACGGCGAGCATCCGCCGTTCGTGCCGACCACCGACGACCTCGAACGGGCGGACGTCGAGCTTCAGACGATCGTCCCGGAGTCGCCCAACAAGCCGTATGACATGCGCCAGCTGATCTCGCGCGTGCTGGATGGACGTGAGTTCTTCGAGGTCCAGCCCTTCTTCGCGCCGAACATCATCACCGGGTTGGGCCGCTTGGGCGGTCACGTTGTCGGCGTCGTCGGCAACCAGCCCAAGGTGCTCGCCGGAGCGATCGACATCAATGCCTCGGTCAAAGCCGCCCGATTCATCCGCCTGTGCGATGCATTTGGCATCCCGATCATCTCGTTCGTCGACGTGCCCGGCTACCTGCCGGGCCGTGATCAGGAGCACGGCGGGATCATCAGGCATGGCGCCAAGCTGCTCTATGCGTATGCGGAGGCGACCGTGCCGAAGCTCACGGTCATAACCCGCAAGGACTACGGCGGCGCGTACTGCGTCATGTCGCCGAAACAGATGGGTGCGGATCTCAACCTCGCATGGCCGACCGCCGAGATCGCGGTAATGGGACCCGAGGCGGCCGTGAACATCATCTACAAGCGCGAGCTGGCGCAGGCGCCGAACCCGGCCAACCGGCGCAAGGAGCTGGTCGCCGACTACACGGCGCGCTTCGCCAACCCTTACGTGGCCGCCGAGCGCGGATACATCGACGACGTTATAGAACCGAGCCAGACCCGGCGCGAGCTGGTGCGCGGCCTGCAGCTGTGCCTGCGCAAGACCGTGGAGAGGCCGGCGCGCAAGCACGGCAACATCCCGCTGTAGTTATGAGAGGGAACCGGGGGTTCCCTCTCATCGCGCGGCAAGGCCGCGCTGCTCTCCTTCCCGCCGAGGTGATTGTCTTGTTGGACACGCCTCGCCACGCGGGCAGGCTGCATGGGGGTTCCGGACGGCCGGAGTGAATCCGGCCTACCGGCCACGTGGGAACCGGGGGTTCCCTCTCATCGCGCGGCAAGGCCGCGCTGACTCTCCTTCCCGCCGAGGTGATTGTCTTGATGGACACGCCTCGCCACGCGGGCAGCCGGCAAGGGAGTTGCGGACCGCCGGAATGAATCCGGCCTATCGGACACGTGGGAACCGTGCCCGGTTCCCTCTTATCTAAGTCGGGGGCATGGCTCGCGGAGGCGTGGTAGACCGGCGGATCTGCTCGGCCTTCCGGCACAGGTCGTCGACTGTGACGATGAGCTCCGCGTGTGACCAGGTCAGCGGCGAGACCGAGAGCGGCGCGCCGGTGTTTGGGTCGAGCTGCTCGGACAGCAGGCCCCCCGGAGTCTGGTGCGCCACCACCCAGTTGATGATGTCGCGCGCCGGCTCTAGGTCGTCGACCTTCTTGGCGGTCGCGGCGCGCCACTGCGCCAGCCACAAAGTGCACATGAACCAGGGGTTGCCAGGCACCTTTTTCGTGTCCGCGTCGACCTTGAAGTAGTAGTCGTCGACGTACCGGGCAATCCCGCCGGTCGCCGCTTTGTTCGCCAGCTGGTCAGCGATCGCCAGCATCGTGGCGGCGATCCTCGGCTCGTCGGGAGGGTACAAGCCAAATCGCCAGAGTCCGTAGATCGAGCTGTCGAGGACGAGGTCCATCGTCATCATCCCGTCGTCCTCGACGATGACCCGGCGCACGAACCGGTTCAGGTCGTTGCTGTACATGTGCTTGTCGACCGCCTCGTGGAGCTTGTCCGCCGCGTCCCGATACCGCACGTAGGCCGCGACGTCGCCGAAGAGGTCCGCGAAGTTGCGGGCGGCGTCGAGGCCGGCCCAAACCGCGCCGACCGTGAAGGCGTGCACGCCCCATCGCTCCTCCCAGAGATCCCATGAAGGCTGGGGCAGGCCATTGCGCTCGTCGATGTACGAGACCATCCAGTCGGCCGCCGGCACCACCAGCGTGGTGTAGAGGCTGACGACGAAATCGAGGTTCCCGTGCAGGCGGTAGTGCTGCCAAAGAGCCCACAGAACCAGTCCGGTCTCGTCTTCCTGTATCGGCAGGCAGCGCCGGCCGTGCGCGTCGACCCAGGGAAGCCACGAGCTGCCGGGCCGGCCGTACGGCGTGTATTTGTGCAGAAAGAAGCCTTCCGGTGTGAGCGCTTGCTGGCAGAACGTGAAGAACTGCCGGGTCACGTCCTCGTGGTCGGCCCGGTCCAGGGCGTTGGCCACGAGCGCCCCGTCGCGCGGCCACGAGTACGCGTAGGTGTCCCGGGCGAACTTGGTGATGTCGAAATCGGTTGAAGCGATGATCGCGCCCCGGTTGTCCACCTGGGTTCGTGCCGTCAGGACGCTGCGCCTGTACAGGTGCATGCCTTCCTGCCCGATCTCGGCCTCGATGTGCCGGTGGTCCTTCTCGGCCCAGACCTGCCAGTAGGTGAGCGTTCTGCCGTGGTAGGTGTCCGGCCCCCGGTTGACGATCAGATCCTGCCCGAACGTCGTGACGTCGCCAAGCTGTCGCCCCATGCACAGCCAGTGGCTCACCGAGCGGGTCTCGCCGGGACCGGCCGAGGCGAAATCGAATCCGACCGTGCAGTCGACCGAGCCCTGCTCGATCGGATTCCGGCCGAGCGTTCCGTCCTCCGCGTCGACCCAGGTCCCGGCCGAGCCGTTTCCCTTCTTTCCGTTCGCCCAGGTGTCGATGCCGAACTCTGGGCCGCTGTGACCGCCGATCAGGAAGTAGCGGTCCGCCTTATAGGCGATGACGCTGCGGTGGCGAGGATCGTAGGCGACGGTGTTGCCGATGTCAGAGCCTTCGATGTACCAGTCGTAGTGAATGAAGACGCGAGCGGTGGTGAAACCGGATGCCGACGTGATCTCGACATTCCTTATGAACCAGTTGCGCGCGAGATCGACGAAATCCTCGAAATGGACTGAGATGCCGAGGCCCGCGTGCTTGAGCGTGACGTCGGTGACGAGCGAGTGTTCTGCGTAGCCGAGCTTGCGTTCCCACGCCGGGTCGGTGAGCCAGGCGAACCTGCCGTCGACGAAGAACCCCGTCCGGCAGACGTTGCCCATGGTCTGGTTGGCGTCTCCGACTCTCGGGAAGTACAGGTCGCGAACCGAGTAGTTGGAGTCGAAGCCGACCAGCACGTTTCCGTTTCCGATGACGATGCTTCTCGGCACTTCTGGCCCGCAATCCTAGAAGAAGCGCCGGCGAGAACAGCCTCCTCTCTAAAATCGAGCGATCACGACTGACGAGGGCTCAGGCGCTACGGAGCGTTTCGATCCGGCTATTCGGGTGATCGCTTCCGCGAAAAGACGCCGGACGGTGTCCGCCAGGTTGCGGGCCGGAGTGCTCGAGCTCCTGGTTCCGGCGTCAATGCCCCATCGCGAGCGGGAGCATTGGGCAGAGGTGATGCGACGGAGGCTCGAAAGGCGCCGAGCGCTGACCCGGCCGTCAGACCAGCGCCTGCAGCAGCGTGCTCACGCCCTCAACCTCAAGCTGTTTGGCGGGCGACTTCGATGGTCGTCGATCGGCTACGCCGAGATGAATCACCTCTGGGGCAGCTGCACGTTCACGGAGGGATCGATCCGGATCTCCAGGCGCGCGGCGAGCCTGCCCGAATGGGTGATCGACTATCTGCTCGTCCATGAGATGGCGCACCTCGAGCACAGCTCGCATGGAGCGGCATTTCACGAGATGGAGAATCTGTACCCGCTGGCCGAGCGCGCGCGCGGATACCTGATGGCAATCGATAGCACGGGGGAGGCAGGCCTCCCCCGTGGAACCCCCTCCTAGGGGCACCACGCCCGGAGGCGTTCGGAAGGTGGAACGCGCAGATGTCGGCCGGAATGAATCCGGCCGGGGCACCACGCGAGGTCCTTACGGGGTCAGGACGATCTTCGTCGCTTCGTGGGCGTCGAACATCCGATACGCCTCTGCCGCATCCGCGAGCTTCATGCGGTGGCTGATGATCGCCTCGGGCTTCAGCCGACCCGCCGCGATCAGGTCGAGCAGCGGCCGCATGTAGGCCTGCACGTTGCACCACCCGGCGCGGAAGGTGAGCGATTTGAGCCACATCCGCATGTAGGGGAAGTCGCCCAGAACCGAGCTCGGCACGCCGACCATCGAGATGGTTCCACCACCTCGCACGCAGTGAATTGCGGTGTCGATGGCGGTTGGAAGGCCGACGCACTCGATGCTGGAGTCAGCCCCGACCCCGCCGGTGTGGCTTTCGATCGCCTCCACCGGGTGCACCTGCGATGCGTTGATCGGAATTCCCCCGAGGTCCATCGCGGTCTCCAGCCGCGCGTCGACCATGTCGACGACGAAAACGCGGGCCGGGCCGAAGAGCTGGGCGCACATGGTTGCCATCAGGCCGACCGGGCCGGCGCCGACGACCGCCACCGTGTCCCCCGGCTGAATCCCCGCTCGCTCCGCGCCAAAAAAGCCCGTGGCGAGGATGTCGCCGACGAATATCGCCTGCTCGTCCGTCATAGCGGCAGGGATCTGCTCCATCGAGTGGTCCGCCATTGGCACCACCACGTACTCCGCCTGACCACCGCCGAGGCCGCCGAAGTACTCGCCGTGGCCAAACGTGGCCTTCTCGACGCACTGGCTGAACCAACCCTTGCGGCACAGAGCGCAGTGACCGCAGGACGTGAAGAAGCTTGCCACCACACGGTCGCCTGGCTTGAAGCGCTTGACCTCCGATCCCACGGCTTCCACGACGCCGACGAACTCGTGGCCCAGAACCGCACCCTGGTTCATCGGGGTGTGGCCGTGAAAGATGTGGAGGTCCGACCCGCAAACGGACCCGAGTGTCACCTTGATCAGCGCATCGCCCGACGCCTGGATGCTCGGCTTGGGCACGTCAATGACCTTGACGTCACCCTCTGCCCGATACGTGAGCGCTTTCATCGCTTCTCCTTCGATTCTACGATCGGCATGCAAGCCCTACTTCTGCCAGGCGGCGAGCAGCCTCTCCAGCTGCTTTGCGTTCTTCACCGAGTAGTTCGAGTAATTGTTGTTCATGACGGCGTGGACCTCCTTGGCCGAGCGCTCCATCTCACGAATCCGCGGAACCCACTCGGCGAGCTCACCGTCCGCATAGTCATGGCGAAAACGCAGGTTCGGCGGCGCGCCCTTCAGGTCCCAGGTCTCGTGATTGCGTCC
Source organism: Candidatus Dormibacterales bacterium (assembly GCA_044450465.1). Lineage (GTDB taxonomy): Bacteria > Chloroflexota > Dormibacteria > Dormibacterales > Dormibacteraceae > JBIOJB01. Next base: position 36,162 of record JBIOJB010000011.1, read on the forward strand.
ATGGAAGCGAACTACGGCGAGCCTGGACGACGTGACCTCCGAGACCGGCGGCATGCTCGTTTTGTGCCCCGGTGGGACGTCGACAGCAACGTAAGGGAGATCGCGGGTGCGCAAGAAGGCCAGCGTTCCGTCGACGTGTCTCGCGTCCAGCCATTCCGGCTTGCGGAACTCGACGGCGATCGGAAATCCGAACATGCGCTCCTGGCACTGCTCGATGTAGGCGAGGGATCGCGACGAAGGCAGGAACCACGGAGGGAACTGGAAGAAGACGGCGCCCAGCTTGCCTGCGACGCGTAGTGGCTCGAGAGCCGCCCGGAAACGCTCCCAGGACTCGTCCAGCAGCTCGTCCGGCATGTGTTCGAGGTACAGGTTCTTGTCGCGAAGGTTCTCCGGGAGCTCGTCCCTGATGTCCTTCGGCAGCGCCATGGGCTTGGTGGGGTGGTTGGTGAAGAGCGAGAAGGACTTCACGTCGAATGTGAACCCCGGCGGGGTCCGCGCGACCCAGAGCTCGGAGTTCTCCGGCTTGGGCATGCCGTAATAGGTCGAGTCGACCTCGACCATGGAGAACTGCGTCGCGTAGAAGTTGAGCCGCTCCTCCGACGTCTTGACACCGAGCGGGTAGAAGAGCTTTGAGTCGATCAGCGACTTGTCGATCCAGCCGGCGATTCCGCAGCGCACCGTCACGCCCACGATCCTAAACACACCCCGATCGATCCAGCGCTATGATCCGACCGCCCTTGGGCCGCTACATCCGCTACTGGTACACGTACCGCACCGCGGTCGCGGTCCTGATCGCGCTCCTTTTGACGGCCGGCATCTACGGCCTGTACACGCAGCAGGTGGCGTGCGACGCGCACAGCGCCTCGTGCGCGATAGACGTCTCTCCTCATCCCGAAGATCGGTTCCTCAGCCAGTTGAACGCCGACCCGAACATCGTCATCGTCGGCATCGACGATGCCAGCCTGACGAGGATGCAAACGCACTTCCCGGTGCCCCGAGCCACGTACGCGCAGGCTCTTCAGAGCCTCGAGCAGGCGGGCGCCGCGGTGGTGGCGTTTGACATCGCGTTCCCCGATCAGAGCTCGTCCGACGGCGAATTTGCCAGCGCGCTGAAGGCCAGCACGATCCCCGTGGTCCTTGCGTATGGAGGCGAGAACGTCGTCGCGGGACAGGGAGTCGTTATGCAGACCTCTGCTTTGACTGATCCGAAAGGTGTCGACGAGATTCCCCTGAAACAGCTCTGGTGCTCGGACGCCGACGCGAGCGTCAACACCACGTCGGCCTGCTCGGTTCCGGACAAGAACGTGATTCTGGCGGCAATCGACGTGGTGCACGACTCCGATGGCGTGCTCCGCCGCGTGCCCATGTTCGTGCAGCCAACCTGCTTCACCGATGGCCGCTGCACGACCCCGACCATCAACAGCCTGAGTTTCGCCGCATATCGCGCCTTCACGCTCGGAACCGATTTTCAGACAGGCCCTTCGCTCACCGAATCAGACGGCAAGGCAAGCTTCGGCTCCGCGTGGACCCAGCCTCTGCCAGTCGACACGACCGGCTCCACGCTGCTCAATTACGCGGGCGGGCCGGGAAACTACGTCAACGGCGGTCAATACCTCTCATTCGGCGACGTGTACGCCGGTAGCTTCCCGACCGACAAGGTCAAGGGCAAGATCGTGCTGGTGGGCGACTACTACCTGACCGCCGTCCACGACGAGTTCCAGACGCCGGCGAGCCAGGGTGTGCTGATGGCCGGAGTGGAAATACACGCGAATGCGATCCAGATGCTCCTGGCCGGCCCATCCAGATTCCTGGCGCCCGAGCCGCCCTTGGTGGTCCTGCTGATCATCCTGGTCCTGGCGGTGACCACCGCCGTCGGAGTCGCCCGGGTGTCGGTGCTCTGGGGTCTGCTCGGCACCGTGCTGGCTCTCGTTGCGTTCACTTTCGCCATGGCGTTCGTCGCCACCAACAACAGCTTCGTTCCAGATCTCTTCCACCCTTGGCTGGGCATTGCGATGACGTACTCGGGCGTGACGGCGTATCGCTTCCTGTACGAGGACCGCGAGAAGCGCAAGGTGACTGAGCTCTTCGGCCACTACCTCAAGCCGGAGATCGTGGCCGAGCTCGCCAAGGCGCGGTTCGGGGTGGAAGACATCCTCCGTGGGGGCGAGCGCCGAGACATGTCCCTGCTGTTCGTCGATATCCGCGGATTCACGTCGATGTCGGAGTCGATGGCCGCCGACGACGTGGTCGAGGTCGCGCAGATGTACCTCGATCACCTGAGCGGCATCATCTTCACCTGGGACGGCACCATCGACAAATACGTCGGTGATGAGATCGTCGCCTTCTGGAACGCTCCTCGACTTCAGCCGAATCACGCCCTGCTCGCGATTCGCTGCGCATACGACCTGATCAACCGCGCACCCGAGCTCGAGGAGCGCCTGATCGCGAAAGGCCTTCCCCCGATCCGCTGGGGCATCGGCATCAACACCGGGCCCGCCGTCGTCGGCAACATCGGCGCGCGCAAGAGGATTCAGTACACCGCGCTCGGAGATACGGTGAACACAGCGGCCAGGTTCTGCAGCCACGCTCCGGCATTTCACGTGCTCATCGGCCAGCAGACATACGAGCAGTGCAAGGACTACATCGCGGTCGACCTGGTGCCGGGGGTGCAGCTGAAGGGGAAGTCAGCGGAAACGTTCCAGATCTACCAGGTGACTGCCATCAGGCAGACCCCCACCTCGCCGTGGGTGCAGTTCCCGACCGAGATGGCGACCCAGGCGCACGTGTACTTCACCTCCCAGTACTCTCAGCAGCCCGTGATCGCTGCGGCCGAAGCCGGTTCCAACGAGATCCTGGTCGGAGAGGCCGCCGAGCAGCGAATGGCTCAGGGGCAGGCGCCGCCCGACTAGCGGATCGCCCCGAGCGTCATGGCCACCACGGCAGCCACGACAAGCACCGCGGATACCAGGCCGAGGCACCCGCTCGACGCTTTGACAACGGGTTTGACCGGGGGCGTCGGGTTGTAGACCGGGTTCGGGGGGGCGGCCATCTCCGGATGGGCGGCGACGACCGCAGGAGGCATGGGCGGCCACGTCGCCGGCTTTGGTGGCTGGGGCGGCGAGAGAGCCATGCGGCTCAGGTCCACGCCGGGCTCGAGGCTGCGCTGCCAGCCGGGGCAGAGCCTGTCCGCCACCCGCGACATCGCCTCGTCGAACTCGTGTCCCGTCTGGTACCGGTCGTCGGGGCGCTTGGCCAGAGACTTCAAGATCACCGTCTCCAGCTCGGGATCAAGCCCGGGCCGGTACACCGACGGCGGCTTGGGCGGCGCCTGAACGTGCTTTGCCATGAGCGTGAACGGACCGTCAGCATCCGAGGACGTGAACGGCGGCTGGCCGACGACCAGCTCGTAGAAGACGATGCCCGCCGAGTACAGGTCGCTGCGGCCGTCGACCTTGCTGGACGCGACCTGCTCCGGGGACATGTACTGAGGGGTGCCGACCGTGGTCCCGGTCTTGGTCGCGGTGCCGCCTGCGCCGGTGTCGTCCATCAGGCGGGCGATGCCGAAGTCGGCGACCTTCACGGTGCCCTCGTCCGACAACAGCACGTTCTCCGGTTTCATGTCGCGGTGCACGATTCCGTGCTTGTGCGCGTATTCGAGCGCCTGCAGGACGGCGTGAATCACGGCGAACACCTGCGGCTGGGGCATCATCCCCTCGTTGATCCGTTCGCGCAGCGATTTGCCGCGGACGAACTCGAGCACGATGTAGTTGTCTTCGCCGATCAGCTCGAGGTCGTGGACCTGGACGAGGTTCGGGTGGCTCGTGCGGGCCATCACCTGCGCTTCTTGAAGAAAGCGCTTCAGCGCGACCGGGTCGGCGGCCGCTGACGCGATGAGCTGCTTGATCGCCACCTCACGCCCCAGACCGGGCTGTTCAGCGAGATAGACCGTGCCCATTCCACCGCGTCCGAGCTCACCTTTGACCCGGTACTTCCCGATATAACGTTCGCCCGGCCCGGCCTCTGGCGTGGCTACCGCCGAGTACGCGGGGGGCGGGGTGGACGCCGGAGGGACCGGGATGAGCCGCATGGTGGGTGCGTACTCGGGCGGGACCATCGACCCGCCGGCAGGGCCATCTGGCGCCGCGTGCGCCTGATCGGCCGGCGTCTGCTCGGGAGCCCAGGCGGGTATCTGGGGCGCCGCCTCGCTCGGCGGCGGCTGGTCCGGCTCCCCCGAGTCGGTCATGTCGTGGCCGAGACTAGCAGATGGATGGAACCCAGCCTGAACGTTCACATAGTGCCGTCCGACCCTGGTGTTTTCGAAGCTTTGCTTCATAATCTGGCCACAGCCTGTACAGATTCAAGAGGAGATAACCCATGTCGCAGATC
>JBIOJB010000012.1:0-39735 GCA_044450465.1 Candidatus Dormibacterales bacterium
CTCATCCTCGCCGCGCCCGTCGCCATCGTCGCGGGAATCTCGCGAGCGGCCCACCGCGGGGTCATCGTCAAAGGTGGCGGGGCCCTGGAAACGCTCGCTCGGGTCCGCACCCTGGTGTTCGACAAGACCGGAACGCTCACCGCAGGCGTGCCGCAGGTGGCGTCGGTCGAAGCATGGGACGACTTCGACAAAGCCACGATCCTGCGCCTGGCGGCGTCGCTCGACCAGGTCTCGACGCACGTCTTCGCCGACGGCATCGTCGCGGCCGCTCACGCGCAGGGCCTGGTTCTCGATTTCCCGGAGGAGGTGCTGGAACACCCGGGCAAGGGGATTGAAGGAAGGGTCGACGGCCACGCCGTGGCGCTGGGGGGCTCGGCCTGGCTCGCCCGAGATCGGTCGGATCGCGCGGACGACCTCCGCAAGCGGTTGAATTCAGGCGGCTCCTCACTGGTCTTCGTCACGATCGAGGGACAGCTTGCCGGTGCGCTGGTCATGATCGATCCGATCCGCCCCGAGACGGCCGGCGCGCTCGGAGTGCTGCGCCAGGCGGGGATCAACCGGATCGTGCTTCTGAGCGGCGATCACAAGGACGTGGCCGACCCCGTGGGCAAGGCCTTGGGGATCGACGCGGTCCTGTCTGAGCACTCCCCGGAGGACAAGGTGAGGGCGGTTCTCGAGGAAAAGAGCCACGCGGTGACGGTCATGGTCGGTGACGGGGTCAACGACGCCCCTGCCCTGGCAGCGGCCGACGTCGGTATCGCTATGGGAGCGCGCGGCGCCACCGCGTCGTCGGAGGCGGCTGACGCCGTCATCGTGGTCGACCGCCTCGATCGGGTTGCAGAGGCGATTCTCATCGCGCGAGGCGCACGCAACATCGCCGTCCAGAGCGTGGTGGCGGGAATGGCGCTGTCCACCGCCGGGATGCTGCTTGCGACTGTCGGGCTGTTGCCCCCGGTCGGGGGAGCCTTCTTCCAGGAGGCGGTCGACGTCGCCGTGATCCTGAACGCCCTGCGCGCGCTCGGCGTGGGTGCCGTCCCGGCCACAACTAAGCGATAGGTCCGGACTTCCTCCCAAGCTGCGCTCTCAGCGACTCCAACGACCGCTCTCCTCGACTCCGACTACCGCTGGGAGAGGGGGGTTCCGCGGGGGGATCCTGATCCCCCCGCGCCTCTTAGCGAGCACCCAGGGGTTTGCGCGTCAGACCTCGGTCAAGTCGGATCCTCGCGTCAACCGCCACGGCTCCCGAGGACCGCGCGATCAGTGGGTTGAGGTCCATCTCCGCCACCGAAGGATGGGCTTCGACCATGGCGCTCACCCTGAGCAGGACGTCCTCCAGCGCGTCGAGATCCGCCTTCGGAGCTCCCCGGTATCCATCAAGCGTTGGGAATGTCTTCAGCGATCGCAGCATCCGGCCGGCCTCACCGCGCGTGATGGGCGTGATGCGGACGGACACGTCCTTCAACAGCTCCGTTGCGGTGCCTCCGGCTCCGCACGCGAGCACCGGCCCGAAGTGCTGATCCTGCACGACCCCCACGATCATCTCGACTCCCGGCTCGGCCATCGGCTGCACCTGGAATCCTTCGATGCCGAGACCTGCTTCGCGCAGGTGGGTGGCCATTTCGGTCGCGGCCCGCTCGACCGCCGTGGCGCCGCGCAGACCAAGGCGAACTCCGCCGGCATCGGTCTTGTGCAGGAGCCCTGAAGCGAAGGCTTTGAGCGCGACCTTCGCGCCGAGGTCGCGGGCCGCGCGCCCGGCCTCTTTGGGCGAGGCGACGATCCGAGTTTCGATCAAGGGGATGCGGTAGCAGCCGAGAAGCTTCACCACGGCCTCTGGGTCCATCCAGCCCTCGCCGGCATCCAACGCAGCGGCGATGATGGCCGCCGCATGGTCTCGGTCGATCCCTTCGAGAGCAACAGGCGGCTCCTCGGGTATGTTGCGCCACCCTGAGTAGCGCGCGGCAAGGCTCAGAGCCCGCGCCGCCTCCTCTGGAAACGGGTAATGGGGCAGCGACACGTCGTACGAGCGCACCACATGTGGAGTGCTCTCTTTCGACATGAAGACGCTGAGGATGGGGATCGGACGCGTCAGCTCGCGCGCCGCGACGTGGATGGCGCGCACCACGTCCGCCGCCTGCGTGACCAGGGGCGGGGTGAAGATCACGATGATCGCATCGACCTCGGCCGAGCCCGCGAGCACCCTGATGGCGCGAAGGTAGTCGTCGCCGTTGGCCGCCGCGAGCATATCGACCGGGTTGGCGGTCGAGGCTGCTGCCGGCAGGAAGGCGGCCAGCTCAGCGCGCGCTTTCTCCGGCAGGGCCGGGACGACGAGCCCCGACGCTTCACATGCGTCGGCACACAGGATCGCGGGCCCGCCGGCGTTGGTCAGGATCCCGACCCGATTGCCGCCTGGCAGCGGCTGGCTACCCAGCAGCAGCGCCGCGTCGAAGAGCTCGGCCAGGGTGTCGGTGCGGATCACGCCCGCCTGCTGAAACAAAGCGTCCACCGTGACGTCGGAGGATGAGAGGAGGGCGCCCGTGTGCGACGAGGTCGCCCGGCTGCCGGCCGGGGTGCGACCGGCTTTCACGGCGAGGATCGGCTTCGTGCGGCTGACGCGCCTTGCTATCCGCGCGAACTTGCGCGGGTTTCCGAAGGATTCGAGGTACAGCATGATCAAATCGGTTTCGGCATCCGACTCCCAGTACTGGATGAGGTCGTTGCCGGAGATGTCGGCCTTGTTGCCGACCGAAACGAACGAGGAGACCCCCGAACCCAGCGCCTGCCCGCGAGCCATCACCGCGATCCCGAGTCCACCGCTCTGGGACAGAAATCCGATACGCCCTCGCACTGGGTGATCAGGAGCGAACGTGGCGTCGAGCTGCACCGCCGGCGAGGTGTTGATCACGCCCATGCAGTTGGGGCCGACGAGCCGCATGCCCGACTGCCTGCAGACATCGAGCAGCTCGCGCTGCCGCTCGACGCCCTCGGCGCCCGATTCGCCAAAGGCGGCCGAGATGACCACGAGACCGCGGACGCCCTTCTCCGCGCACTGGCGGGCGACCTCGACCACCGCAGCCGCCGGCACGGTGATCACGGCGAGATCCACGTCCTCTTTGATGTCGAGCACGCTTGGGTAGGCTTTCAGGCCCTCGATCTCCGTGGCCGAGGGGTTCACCGGATAGATCGGGCCCGTGAACTTCATCGTGACGAGGTTGTGGAACAGCTCCGCGCCGATGTTGCCGCGGGTGCGAGAGGCTCCGATCACAGCGACGGACCGCGGCGCAAGGATGTGCTTGACAGCCGCCACAGCCGCGATGCGGTCTCGATCCTCGAACTGGTGCAGTGCCTCCGCTGTGAGCGCAGTGGGCATCTCGGCGTGGATCTCGCCGGGCTCGGATCGCGAGTGCATCGGGAAGCCGCTCTCGCGAAGCACCTCCAGCATTCGGTGGTTCTCCGCCCGGACGACCGCCTCGAGAACCTGGATGCCGGACTCGGCTGCGGCCTCGGATAGCTGCCCCAAAAGAATCGTCCCCAGACCTCTGCCTTGGTAGACGTCTGCGACCGCGAGCGCCAGCTCCGCCTGCTCGGGTTTGATGGCCACGTACATGGCGTGCCCGACGATTCTGTGATCGGCGCCGGCAAGAGCCACGATCCCGTAGCGAGACAGGTAGTCGACGTCCACCATCCGCTTGACCGAAGCGTCCGCGTTGGCGACCGCCGCAAAAAAGCGGAAGACTCGAGATTCGAGCGACAGGTCGGAGTAGAAGCGCGCCAGCTCGGGCTCGTCCTCCGCGCGGATCGGGCGCACGGCCACGGTGGAACCGTCGCGCAGAACCACGGTCGCCTCGCGGTTGGCCGGGTAAGCGGCAGGCGCCTGCACGACTCCAACTTACTCCGGGCGAGAGGCCATCATGGTGCGGAACCGCGATGAATACCTCGAGTCAGGAACCAGCTACGGCAATCGCGCCTCCGGACCTGGCCGCGGCACGTCCGCTGAGCGAGCACAGACTGCAACTGATCGACGCCTACTGGAGAGCCGCGAACTATCTGTCGGTCGGCCAGATCTACCTGCTCGCCAACCCGCTGCTGACCAGGGCCCTCAGCCTCGACGACATCAAGCCCCGGCTGCTGGGGCACTGGGGCACGACGCCGGGCCTCAACTTGATCTACGCGCACGCCAACCGGGTCATCAAGGAGCGCGAGCTCGACGCGATCTACATCATGGGACCCGGCCACGGTGGGCCCGCGGCCGTGGCGAACGCGTACCTGGAAGGCACCTACACCGAGACGTATCCCGAGATCACGATGGATGCGGCCGGCATGCTGAAGCTGTTCCGGCAGTTCTCCTTCCCCGGCGGCATACCGAGCCACGTCGCGCCCGAGACGCCCGGCTCAATCCACGAAGGCGGCGAGCTCGGCTACGCGCTCCTGCACGCGTACGGCGCCGCATTCGACAATCCCGACCTGACGGTCTTCTGCATCGTGGGTGATGGAGAGGCCGAGACCGGACCGCTGGCGGCGAGCTGGCACTCCAACAAATTCCTGAACCCGGCGCGCGACGGCTCCGTGCTCCCGATCCTTCACCTCAACGGTTACAAGATCGCGAACCCCACCGTCCTTGCACGCATCCCCGAGGCGCAGCTCTTCGACCTGCTCAAGGGCTATGGACACATGCCGGTGATGGTCAGTGGTGATGACCCGCAACAGGTGCACCAGAAGCTGGCCGCGGCCATCGACTGGGCGCTCGACGAGATCGCGCGAATCCAGCGCGTCGCCAGGTCGGGTGGACACTCGGCTGCGCCGGCGTGGCCGATGATCGTCTTGCGCACGCCCAAGGGATGGACCGGCCCCAAATCAGTCGACGGCCAGGCCATCGAGGGTACGTTCAGGGCGCACCAGGTCCCGGTGACCGATTTCGCCGCCAAGCCCGAACATGTCCAGATCCTCGAAACGTGGATGCGAAGCTACCGGGCGGATGAGCTGTTCGACGCGTCCGGTGTGCTGAGGCCTGAGCTGGCCGGCCTGTCGCCACGCGGCTCACGGCGCATGAGCGCCAACCCGCACGCCAACGGGGGCGTGCTGCTTAAAGACCTGCGCCTGCCCGACTTTCGCGAATACGGGGTGGCCGTCTCGAGACCGGGCACGTCGAGCTCCGAGGCCACACGCGTGCTGGGCGGCTACCTACGCGACGTGATCCGGGCGAACCCCGCCAACTTTCGGATCATAGGCCCGGACGAAACGGCCTCCAACCGGCTGGGCACCGTGTTTGAAGCCACCGACCGCGCCTGGGATGCGGAGACCGTGGCGGGTGACGACCACCTGGCGCCGGAGGGCCGTGTGATGGAGGTCCTCAGCGAGCACATGTGCGAGGGCTGGCTCGAGGGCTATCTGCTGACAGGACGGCATGGTTTGTTCAACTGCTATGAGGCTTTCATCCACATCATCGACGCGATGTTCAACCAGCACGCGAAGTGGCTGAAGGTAACGCGCCGCATCCCATGGCGAAGGCCGATCGCCTCGCTCAACTACCTGCTCTCGTCACACGTCTGGCGCCAGGATCACAACGGCTTCTCGCACCAGGACCCGGGCTTCATCGACCACATAGTCAACAAGAAGGCCGAGATCATCCGTGTCTACCTGGCCCCCGACGCGAACTGCCTTCTGTCGATCGCCGATCACTGCCTCCGCAGCCGGAACTACGTCAACGTCATCGTCGCCGGGAAACAGCCCGCGCTCGACTACCTGTCGATCGACGACGCGATCGCCCACTGCACGAGAGGCCTGGGCATCTGGGAGTGGGCGAGCACAGACACCGGACGTGACCCCGATGTCGTCCTGGCGTGTGCCGGTGAAGTGCCCGCGCTCGAGACGCTCGCGGCCGCGGACCTGCTGCGGCGGCACCTGCCCAAGCTTGCCGTCCGGGTCGTGAACGTGGTCGACCTCATGCGCTTGCAACCGCCCAGCGAGCACCCACATGGCCTGTCAGACGCCGAGTTCGACGACGTCTTCACCCGCGACAAGCCGGTGCTGTTTGCATATCACGGTTATCCGTGGCTCATTCACCGCCTCACCTACCGGCGCACGAACCACGACAACATCCATGTGCGGGGATACAAGGAAGAGGGAACAACGACGACGCCCTTCGACATGGTCATGCTCAACGACCTGGACAGGTTCCATCTCGTCATGGACGTCATCGATCGAGTGCCTGGGCTCGGAGTCAGAGCTGCTCACTTGCGTCAGCAGATGGCGGACGAGCGCCTGCGGCATCGTCAGTACACCCGCGATCACGGGGAGGACTCGCCCGAGATTCGCGATTGGATCTGGCCCCACTGAGTTGGTGACGGGGCCCTTTTAGTGCGAGTCCTCGCCGTCAACGCCGGATCCAGCTCGCTCAAGCTGAGCCTCGTCGGCGAAAACGACGAGCTGCTCGCCGAGCATGAGTTCGAGGTGACGGGCGGGCAGGCGGCCGACAGCGCCCTGGCGAATGCGGTGCAGGCGATGAAGGGCATCGACGCCGTCGGCCACCGGGTGGTTCATGGCGGCTCGCGGTATCCCGCCTCGGCGCGCATCGACCCGGACCTCATCAGCTACCTCGTCACGATCACCGACCTGGCGCCGCTCCACATGCCGGCCGCGGTGGCGGGCATCACAACGGTGCGGGTGCTGCTGCCTCGCGTGCCGGCGGTGGCCTGTTTCGACACGGCATTTCACTCGGGAATGCCGGCCGCCGCGTCGACCTATGCCATTCCCGAGGAGTGGCGGCGCCGTTACGGCATCCGGCGCTACGGGTTTCACGGCTTCTCTCACGCGTATGCGGCGCGCCGGGCTGCGGAGCTGCTGCGACGCCCGCAATCGGAGCTCCGGCTGGTGACCTGTCATCTCGGCGCCGGAGCTTCGCTGGCCGCCGTGGTCGGGGGCACGTCTGTCGACACGACCATGGGGTTCACCCCCTTTGAAGGCCTGGTCATGGCGACCCGAGCCGGGACGGTCGACCCGGGACTTCTGCTGTGGCTGCAGCGGCATGCCCGGCTCAGCGAGGCGGAGCTGACCGAGGCGCTTGACCGGCGCTCCGGCCTCCTGGCGCTGGCAGGCACGGCCGACATGCGCGAGCTTCTCCATCGCATGTCTGCCGGCGACGCGACCGCCCGCCTGGCGTTCGACGTGTACATCCACCGCCTCAGGTCTTCCATCGCGGCGATGGCGGCCTCGATGGGCGGGCTCGACGCCCTGGTTTTCACCGGTGGGATCGGCGAGAACGCGCCGGCCGTCAGGGCGGCCGCCGTGGCGGGCCTAGCCTTTCTCGGAGTCGAGATCGGACCGACCTTGAACGCCAGCCTCGGGACGGACGCCGACATCAGCGCGCCGGCCGCCCAGGTCCCCACGCTGGTCGTCAAATCAAGGGAAGACGTCGAGATGGCTCGAGAGGTGCGACGGATCGTCTCCTCCACCTCCTGAGGGCTCAACCACCCGATCCCACGCCGGCGACCGAACGTGTCTATCTTGAAATGGAAGGCCATGGGTCCCTCAGTCGAGGGGACTTAGGACCCTAATTCCCTCCTCGGCGAAGCACCCAGAATCTGCGCCATCGACTTTTGAAAGGAGTAGATGCGAATGGATTCACCGACGACGTATTTTCACTGGGGCTTCATCCTCATATCGGTGCCCAACCTGTTGGTCATCGTCGGGATGATCGTCCTGTTCGCGGTGGCGCTCGTCGCGCCCTTCCCGCACGGAGGTGAGGGTGACGATGGAAGCCGCTAAGCCCGGAGTTACGAGCCCGCCGGCGAAGCCGTCCAGTTGGACTCTTCGCATCCGACAAGTAGTCGACCGCCGCCTGCCGATGGAGAACCTGCTCCCCGACCGCCAGCCGTATTACGTGGGCTCGTGGGTATACGTCTTCGGTGTGATCACGATCGCGGCGCTTGTCTGGGTGGTGGCCAGCGGAGTGGTCCTCTCGTTCATGGGCCCTCAGTGGTGGCACGACTCCTCGGTCGGTAGATTCTTCAACAGCCTCCACTTCTGGTCGGTGCAGCTCTTCTTTCTCTTCATGGTTCTGCACCTGTGGGGCCAGTACTTCATGGCCGGGTGGCGACAGGGTCGAGCGACGACCTGGATGATCGGGGTCGTCATCTTCGGCACCAGCATCCTGACAGCCTTCACCGGTTATCTGTCGCAGCAGAACTTCGCTTCACAGTTCATCGCGATCAACGCCAAGGACGCCATGAACGGCGCCGGAATCGGCTCCTTCTTCAACGTCCTCAACTTCGGGCAGATGTACGGACTGCACGTGATGCTCCTTCCGATCGGAATCACCTTCCTGGTCGTGGTTCACATCGTCATGGTCCGCATGCGGGGCGTTGTCAAACCGATCGACCCCGAAGGAGGTGTGCGGGCATGAGCCAGAATCCGCAGGAGGACTACTACAAGGGAATCAAGACGGTCCACTACGACCTGGTCAAGGAGCTGACGCTCGCCCTCGCGGGAGTGGGCATCGTCGGCCTGCTCCTCGCCGCCACCCTGACCTCGCCGGACGTCCCGCCCGTCACCATCGCAACCTGGGCTCAGAACGATCCGGTTGACTTCGTTACCACCGCGACGGGTGAGCTCGCGGGCACGACAACGAGCGCCGGGTACGGCAACCCTTACAACTCAGTCGGGTCCGGCCAGCAGTGGGGGCCGATACAGCCCCAGAACTGGTTCGGGACTCGAATCCCGATCGACTCCGCGAACACCTTCGTCATGCAGCCACTCCAGCACGCGGGTTCGAGTAACTCGGACCTGCCCGCGGCGCTCTCCGCATGGTCGGGCGCCACCTCGGACCAGCAGGGCAAGTGGCTGACCGCTTACACGACGGCGCTCGGCACCGCTACGGTTTCGAACGGCTCGGTCAGCGTCGCGACCGGCGACTACGGACCGCTGCCCGTCATGATGTCGAACCTTCTCGGCATCGCCCAGTCGGGTGGCCTGGACGGCCTGTTGATGATCAACGGCCGCTTCTACCAGACCGACTACACCCAGGCCCTTCTGTTCATGGGTGATGGCTCATACCTGTCCAGTCAGGCCGGGTCCTGGAATCTGCAGGGCAGCCAGTGGGGCATGATGAACGAGACCGGCCAGTACCCCGGCCAGACATGGCTCTGGCTCTACACGATGTGGTACCAGATCCCGCCGTTCACGAGCGCTACCGGCTTCCTCGGTATCAACGCCTCGAACGCGGACCTTGGGGTCATCGTCCTGATGACCGTCCTTACGCTCATGCTCGCTCTCGTGCCGTTCATCCCGATCCTGCGCGACATCCCGCGCTGGATACCCATCCACCGCCTGATCTGGCGCCAGTACTACGCGCCCAAGAAGAAGGTGGCCACCGCTTAGACAACTCCCCCTCTCATTTCGGCGCCATCCAGCCCACCCTGGATGGCGCTTCGTTTTTCAGCGAATCTCGCAAAACGGCGGCGGTGGGGGCGAGTCGCGTATGCTGGATTCCTCGGCCGGCGTTCGCCGGCCCGCTCGCTCGGGTCCTCTCTCGCCGTCACGGTTACGGTGTCCTGATCGTCGCGCCAAATTCGAACGTGGAGAGGATCAGGAGCATTACGTGTCTTTAGTACAAGACGCGGGCGGAAGCCCGCGCACATTCGCAGTCGCGAGCGAGAGCCCGCGCACATTCGCAGACGCAGGCGAGAGCCCGCATAAATCGGCAGGCGTGGGCGAGGGCCCGCGCACCATTGCGGAAGCGGGCGAGAGCCCGCGCACATTTGCCGAAACGGGCGTGGGCCCGCACATGCTTGCGGCACTGGCCGCACTCGGCGTCACCGAACCAGTTCCGGTCCAGGCTGAAGCCATCCCGGCGCTTATGACCGGGCGCGACGTGGTGATCGAAGCGCCGACAGGTTCCGGCAAGACGCTTGCCTATCTCCTCCCGATGATCGAGAAGATGAGGGGAAACGGTCCTGGCCCGCGTGCCCTGGTCGTCACCCCGACCCGGGAGCTCGCGCTCCAGGTGGAGAAGGTTCTTGTTTCGCTGCGCACCCAGCTTCGCTCGACCGTGCTTTACGGAGGAGTCGGCTACGCGACCCAGCGACTGGCACTCAAGCGAGGGGTCGATGTCGTGGTCGGAACCCCTGGCCGGATACTCGACATGGTTGGTCAGGGCAAGCTGTCGCTGTCACGTGTCGAGTACCTCGTGCTGGACGAGGCTGACGAGATGCTGGACGCCGGCTTCGCACCGTCGGTCGAGCGCCTGCTCGGCCTGACCTACGAGCCGCAGACCGTGCTCGCATCGGCGACGATGCCGAGCTGGGTTGCCCGTCTGGCGGACAAGCACACCAAGGACGCCGTCCAGATCAGGTTGGCACAAGAAGAAGGTGGCGAGACCCTCGAGCACGGGCTCGTGCGGGTCGAGAGCGGACAGAAGCTGGACACCCTGAGCCGTCTGCTGCACAAGCACAATGGCTCGAGCATCGTCTTCGGCCGCACCCGCCACGGTGTGAAGAAGCTCAACCGCAACCTTCAGCGAATGGGCCACGACTCGGTCGAGCTGCAGGGCGACCTGTCACAGGCAGTCCGTGACCGGACCATGGCAGCCTTCCGCGACGGACGCAGCAAGGTGCTGGTGGCGACCAACGTGGCCGCGCGTGGAATCGACGTGGATCGGGTCGGACTGGTCGTCAACTTCGAGTTGCCCGACTCCGCTCAGTGGCTGACACACAGGGTCGGCCGCACGGCGCGCATGGGCGAGGCCGGACGGGCGCTCACGTTCGTTACACCAGAGGACGAGCCGGGCTGGGTCAAGCTGAGCCGCAGCGGCGCGCCCAACATCCAGGAGATCGACATACGCATCCTGCTTGACGAGGGCAGCTGGCGCTACCGGGAGCACCGGCCGATGCAGGCCTATGCCCCGTCTGCCGGGAGGCAGTCGCCACGCATGGCACAGCGGCGTCCCCGACGCCGGACGTTCCGGAGCAGCTCCCCCACCCGATAACGACCCGACCGAGGCTAGGTCAGGCGCTTGAGCATCTGGATACTCGTGGGTTCGTAGCCGAGCTTCTCGTAGAGCGGGCGCGCCGCTCCGTTGTGCCCGAAGACGTGAAGCCGTATGCCCTCGAGGTTCAGGCCCCTGGCCTCTTCCTCCAGTCTGGTCATCGCCTGCTCGGCGTAGCCCCGACGGCGGAACGGCGGGTAGATCTCGATGTTGTAGACGAAGGCGTGAGGCTTCGGAGCCTGTTTCTCCTGCATCCACAGCATCCCGACCGGCTCCGGATCACCGGATCGCACGATGGACCACAAGTGTGCGCCTGCCGTGGAAAGGCCTTTGGGTAGCAGCCGCTCGTGCTCGGCGCGGCTGCGCTGAAGTGACTCCGCCTCGGACCAGTTGCCCGCGGCGACGTGCTCCTGGGCGTAGGAAACGATGGTGGCCTGCAGCCAGACGTCGAATCGCGCCTTCGTCAGCGGCACCAGCTCGATCTTTTCCATCTCGGCGGTAGTCTATCCGGCCCCCAACAGGCCAAAGTCCTCGCCTAACCAAGTCACAAAACCAGGGCATCGGCCTAGGCTGCTTCGTATGGGCGGCAGCCCACCGCAGTCATACGTTTCCCCGGACGGCAACTACTACTGGGACGGCCAGAGGTGGGTGCCGATGCAGCAGCCGGCCCGACAGGAGGCGGCACCCGCCGAGCAGGAGATCTGGAGCCCCGTCGAAACGACCGAAGCACCCGATCCCAACGCGCCAATCACTATCGGTTCGCGCTCTAAGGACGGCCAGTGGTGGTGGGACGGAAGGCAGTGGCTGCCCGTCAACGCGCCGATCGTAGGCGCGCAAGCCCCGCCCTCGGCCCTGCCTGCTGCCTACCCGGCGACTGCTGTGGGCGTCGGGGCGGCCTCTCTCGCGGGCGGCTTCGTGTTCAGGCAGCAGCTTGGAGGCGCTGCCGGATGGTCGATCGCATTCGGTCTGGTGTCGATGGTCGTCCCGTTGTTCGTCAACCTTTACTTTCCGATCATGCCTCTAATCGGTTTCCTCAACGCATTCCGCGCCTTTAAGCGAGGACAGGTGATCGGCGCCAGCATCGGAGTCGTCCTGAATGCGCTCGGGGGACTGGTCACGCTGTTCGCGAGCGGCCTGATCGGCGGCTAGGCCGAAGCCCCGTAACCCCGGCACGGCGCGACGCGCAGGGCTTATTCAGCCGTTGCGGCAGGCGAGCTAGGCTGCCGTCGTGGAGTGTCGCGTAGGTACCGAAGTAGCTGTAGCGAATCAGCCGAGGGTCTGTCGCATAGCAACCGAAGGCGTTTTGTCGCCTACGACCGAACTTGCACAGGCCGTGTGGTGCCCCGCTGAGGATTCGAACCTCAGACCCTCTGTTTAGAAGACAGATGCTCTATCCACTGAGCTAGCGGGGCAGGTGCACCAACCGCGAGAATACCTGCGGGGAAGGCGAAGCATGAGCGACAACCTGCAGAGGCTCAAGGAAATTCTGGCCGAGGTCACAGACCTCACTCGCGCGTCCGCCGTCCTCGAGTGGGACCAGGAAACCTTCATGCCGCGCGGGGGGATCGGGGCGCGCGCCGAGCAGCTCGCCGCCCTTCAGCGCTCCGCCCACGTTCAGTTCACCTCTGATGAGGTGGGCAGGCTCCTGGAGCGCGCTGAGGGCGAGGTTGGCGGACTCCCCTACGACTCAGACGAGGCCAGCCTGGTTCGCGTGACTCGGCGCGACTACGAGGAGGCCCGCAGGATTTCGCCCGGCCTGGTCGCCGAGATGGCCCACGCGGGGTCGAGCGCCCGCCCCGCCTGGGAGCAGGCGCGCCACGATTCCGACTTCAAGGTTTTCGCACCCTCACTCGAGAAGAACGTGGACCTCAACCGCCAGCTGGCCGACGCGCTCGGCTACGAGAAGCGTCCGTACGACGCCCTGATCAACCACACCGAAACCGGCATGACCACGGACCAGCTCGAAGCGATCTTCGGCGAGATCAAGGCGGCCGTCGTCCCCCTGATCGCCGACATAGCGCAGCACGTGGATGCGGTCGACGACCGTGTTCTGTATCGCGGGTTCGACACGGCCCTGCAGTTGCAGTACGCACTGGACGTGGCGTGGCGGCTCGGATACGACCTGGAGGGCGGCCGTCAGGACCTCTCCACGCACCCGTTCTCGACGACCTTCGGTCCCGGTGACTCTCGGATCACGACGCGCGTGTCGCGGGATTTCTTCAACGAGTGCCTGTTTGGCTCCATCCACGAAGCCGGTCACGCCATGTACACCCAGGGCATGGGCAAAGTGCTCGATCGCACGCCGGTCTGGGCCGCGGCGTCCCCCGGCTTCCACGAATCGCAGTCACGGCTCTGGGAGAACCTCGTGGGCCGCAGCCTGCCCTTCTGGAAGCACTTCTATCCAAGCCTCAAGTCGGTCTTCCCAGGTCCGCTGCAGGGCGTCGACGACGTCGCGTTCTACAAGGCCGTGAACCGATGCCACCCGTCACTCATCCGCGTCGAGTCGGACGAGGTCACCTACAACATGCACATCATGGTCAGGTTCGAGCTTGAGAACGAGATGCTCGAAGGCAGGCTCAAGGTCAAGGACCTGCCTGAAGCCTGGAACGACCGGTTCAAGACATACCTGGGAATCGCGGTCCCCAATGATCGCGAGGGCGTGCTTCAGGACATCCACTGGTCGTACGTTGGCTTCGGAATCTTCCCCGGCTACACCATCGGCAACCTGATCGGCGCTCAGCTCATGGAGAAGATCAGGACCGAGTTTCCCGATCTCGACGCCCAGTTCGAGCGCGGCGAGTTCTCGACGCTGCTGGGCTGGCTGCAGACGAACATCCACCGCCAGGTCCGCAAGTTCACACCGAACGAGCTCCTGGAGCGTGCCACCGGCAAACCGATGATCGCCGGCCCCTGGATCGACTACGTCCGGCGCAAGTTCGGCGCCCTCTACGGGCTTACGGCGGCCAAACTCGCCTAGGAGAACTCGACCGGCTCGAGCACTTGCCGGTTCACCTCGAGCTTGAAGATGTCCGGCCGGCCGTAGTGGCCCGCCACGTCGAGGGTGCGCTTGGCCGCAGAGGCTACGGCCGGGTCGCAGTCCGCGAACAGGATCCCGTGCTGCTCGTGGAGCGGCCCGGCGACGATCTTCCCGCGCGGATCGACGATGACCGAGTCGCCCGGGTTGTACCAATCGTCGAGGTCGGGAAAGAGCGTCGCGCGCTTAGGGAAATCCCTCGGGATGTCCTTGCCGCGCATGGCGCACCCATTACCCAGGACCCAGCACCGTCCCTCGGTGGCGATGTGGCGCATCGAAGAGATCCACGTGCTGCCCTCGTCCCAGGTCGGCGCGACGTAGATCTCGCAGCCTTGGGCAAAAATCGCGAAGCGCGCCAGCGGCATGTAGTTCTCCCAGCAGATGAGCCCTCCGACGCGCCCCGACGGGGTGTCGACCACCCGCAGACCGCTGGCGTCTCCGGTCCCCCACACCATCCGCTCGGGATTGGTCGGCATCAGCTTTCGATGGCGGTTGAGCAGCGACCCGTCCTGTCCGATGAGGACGACGGTGTTGTACAGCGTGCCCCGGCTGAACTTGCCGTCGCGCTCGTGGATGCCCATCGACACGGTCATCTTCAACCGGCGCGCTGCCGCCAGAATCGGCTTGAGGTCGTTGGACCGCAGGTCGACGGCGTTCTCGATGAGCCGGCCATGGATCTCGCCGGTCAGCTCGTAGTCTTCGCCGGGCTTCAGCCGCCACAGCCACTCGGGGTAGCCGGGCAGCCACGCCTCTGGAAATGAAGCCAGCCTGGCGCCCCCCGCCGCCGCCTTCTCGAGAAGCTCCACGCCGAGCTCGATGGTCTTCTGGCGGTGAAGCGTCACCGGCGCGTGCTGGACGACGGCGACTCGATAGGGACCGGCGGTCTTTTTCGGCATGCTCACATCTTGATTGGTCCGGCCGCTAGCGCCGGGCAGGAAACACACCCGCGCGGGCGACCATGCCTGGCAGCTCTTTGCCAAGCTGTCCGCCCAGCCACTTCGAGGCCGCGATCAACGCATCCAGGTCGATCCCCGAAGCGACGCCGAGGCCGTTGAGTAGATAGACGAGGTCCTCCGTCGCGATGTTGCCCGTCGCCTTTGGCGCGAACGGGCAACCTCCGGCGCCTCCAAGCGACGCGTCGAGTGAAGCCACGTTCTCCTCCAGCGCCGCGACCGCATTCGCGTAGCCCGTATTGCGCGTGTTGTGAAAGTGCGCTCCGACGCGAGCGCCCAGGGTGGTCGCTCCCCGCACGAGCTCTTTGACCTGCGACGGAACACCCACGCCGATCGTGTCGGCAAGACATACCTCGTCCGGCGGCACCGCCATCAGCCGCTCAACGATCCGCAAGACCGTGTCGGTCTGGACCGGGCCGCTGAACGGGCAGCCGAACGAAACGCTGATCGTGACCGTGATGCGCATCCCCTCGGCGCGCGACCGGGTCACGAGCGCCAGCGCCGTCTCCACGCCCTGGTCGACCGTCGCGTTCTGGTTGCGCAGACCGAACTCGTCCGTGGCGGCGAGCGCGTAGTGAACCTCGTCCACGCCGGCCGCGATCGCCCGCTCGTAACCCTTCACGTTCAAGACCAGCCCTGCGTATCTGGTGCCGGGCCGGCGGTGCAGCGCGGCCATCACGTCCTCGGCGCCTGCCATCTGGGGCACCAGCTTGGGGTTGACGAAGCTCGCCGCTTCGATTCGCTTCAGGCCCGCCGACGCCAGGCGGTCGCACAGGTCCGCCCTCACGCCGGGCGTGAGCACCGTCGCCTCGTTCTGCAGCCCGTCACGAGGGCCGACGTCGCAGATCGTCAGGGTCACAGGCATAAGGTAGAGCGGCCGTGCTGATCACCGTCCGGGTGCACCCGAGGTCATCCCGCGCCAAAGTCGTCCGAAGCGGCGATGTGCTCGAGGTGTGGGTTCACGCAGCCGCGATAGACGGCGCTGCGAACAAGGCGGTCCTCCAGGCGGTGGCGGCGGAACTCGGGGTGGCCGTCTCCAGCCTCCAGCTCCGCTCGGGTGCGCGCGGCCGTACCAAGGTCCTCGAGGTGCCGGCGAGCGGCGAGCTCAGGTCGCGATCAGGTCGGTCATCGCCTGAGCCTTAACCGCCAGGCCGAGTCGTTTGACTCGGAGCAGGTCCTGGACCGTGGCCAGCAGCGAGTAGTGGCTGTACGGCCGCTGGCTCACGACGTGAGGACCTCCCGGCGAGATGACCAGCGCGAGCACCTGGTTGCCGGCGCTGCCATCGTCCTCATCCCATGTGATGAAGAGGACGCCCCCTGACCTCCAGGCCTCGGACTGAGTGATCGCGCCCACCTCCTGTCGCAGCCACGCATCACCGATCGTCACCGAGCAGTCGTGCTCGTCGTGGCAGCGGTCGGGGGCGATCCAGCTGAGATAAGGCGTCACCCCCGCAAGATCCGCCGCGAGCGGCGACAGAGAAACGACGTTGGGCGGGCAGCGGCCGCCATAGAAAGCGAACGGGTTGTGGCCGGGGTCGTACGGCAATGGGCTTTGAAGGCATCCGGCATCGACCATCCCCTCCATGTAGGCGCGCCAGCTCACGCCCGCGCTCGTCAGCTCGTCGCCGAGATCCGCCGTGGGCAGCACGTGATAGCTGTCGTCCGTCACTCCCCAGGTCGATCCCGAGGTCAGGGCCAGGTAGTTCGGCACGCTCGGGTGCGCGACCGCGTGATAGTCGGCCGCCATCGCATACGTCGCCGCCAGCGAGGCGGTGAACGACCCGGCCAGGGCCTCGGTCGGCGACCGGTTCTCCATAACGATGACGAAAACATGGCGTGGCGCCTGGGCGGGCGGCGCCGAGTTCACTGCGCACGCGGACGCGAGCAGCCCCGCCGCCACAGTTATGGCGATCCACTTGATTTTTACTGATACTCCATTTATAGTATCGCTAGAACTCTGGAGGAGGTCAGCCATGGCGGCAGACACGAGATTGAAGGGCAGGTGGCTCGGCCTGGCGGCGGTTGGGGCCAGCGCTCTGGTCCTGGGCCTCGACATCACGATCCTGATCACGGCCCTGCCCACCCTGTCGGCCAAGCTAGGCGCCACCACGGATCAGCTCCAGTGGATGTCCGCCGCCTACACCCTCTCGCTCGCGGGCTTCATGCTGCCCGCCGGGGTGCTGGGCGACAGAGTCGGTCGCAAGCGACTGCTGCTCATCGGACTGGTCGCTTTCGGAGTCTCGTCGGTGGTGGCGAGCCGCGCGAGCTCGGCCGACGGACTGATCCTGATGCGCGTCGTGATGGGCGCGAGTGGAGCCATCATCCTTCCGATTTCTCAGTCGATCCTCCCCTCCATGTTCGCCGAGGACGAGCGTCAGCGCGCGCTCGGGCTGCTCGGAGCCGGGAGCTTCGTCGGTCTGCCGCTGGGACCACTGCTGGCCGGCTGGCTGCTCACCCACTACGAGTGGGGCTCCATCTTCTTGATCAACGCGCCGGTCGTCGTCGTCGCCGTGCTCGGAGTCTGGCGCTTCGTGCCTGAGACCAGGGACCCCAACCCGCGCAGGCTGGACTGGGTCGGGGCGCTCCTCGAGATGGTCGGCGTCAGCGCGCTCGTGTACGGGATCATCGAGGAGCCGGTCTCGGGCTGGTCGGACGTCAAGGTGGCAGGGCCCATCGCCGGGGGGGCGGTCCTCGTCCTAGCCTTCGTGCTCTGGCAGGTGCGCAATCGAGCTCCACTGGTCGACCTCAACCTGTTCAAGAACCGCCGGTTTGCTCTGGCCACGATTGCCTTTACGGTCGTGGGTTTCGCGATGACCGGAATGATGTTCGTGCTCACGCCCTACCTCCAGATCGTGCAGGGGAACGACGCCCAGGGGACCGGGCTGCGGCTCCTACCGATGATCGCGGCCATGATGGTCGGCGCGGTGTTGAGCGATCGGGTGACCAAAGTCCTGGGCACCAAGGTGACGATCACGCTCGGCCTCCTGGGCAACAGCGCGGGCATGCTGATCATGTCGAGAGCCGGCGTCGACTCCGGATACGGTCTTGTCGCGGCCGCCCTTGCTGTCATGGGTCTGGGCATCGCGCTTGCCATGATCCCCGCTCTCGACGCCATCCTCGGCGCGCTGCCGTCGGGCGAAACGGGCGCGGGCAGCGCGCTGACCCGGGCGATCCAGAATGTGGGTTCGTCATTCGGGGTTGCGATCATGGGAAGCATCCTGAACAGCGCCTACCAGTCGAGGATCGGCGCGCATCTGGCCGGAGTCCCCACAGCGGCTCAGTCCGCGGCGCAGACAAGCGTGGCCGTCGCGGCGGTGGTCGCGCACCATCTGCCGGCACCTGTGGGCCCGATGCTGCTCCGGGCCGCCGAGGAGGCATACTCGCATGGCATGAGCGAGGTCCTCATCGTGACGGCGGGCCTGACCGCTGCCGGCGCGGCGATCATGGCGCTCTTCATGCCGGCACGAGCCGCGACGCACTCCCCCGAGACGGGCGCGGCACTCGCGGAAGCGCGTGCATCGGGAACCGCGGCATGAGCGAAGGAGCCGCCGACCCGCCCAAACCCGGATTACGCGAACGCAAGAAGATCAAAACCCGCGAGGCCATCCAGCGCGAGGCCATGCGGCTGTTCCAGAAGCGCGGTTACGACGAGACCACCATCGAGGACATCGCCGAGGCGGTCGAGATCTCCCCCAGCACCTTCTTCAACTACTTCCCTTCCAAAGAGGACGTCGTCCTGTACGACGCCTACGACCCGATCATGGCTTCGATGCTCCTGGACCGGCCGACCGGCGAGCCGGTCAGCGTCTCCATCCGTCATGCCCTCGAGCCGATGGGCGCTCTTTTCGAACGGGATCGCGAGGTCATCCTCGCCCGAGCCAGGCTCTGGATGGAGGTGCCGGCGCTCCAGGCGCGGATGTGGGAGGAGCTTCAAAAAGCACAGGACCTGATGTGCGGCCTGGTCGCCGAGCGCACCGGCCGAGACGCCGGTGACTTCGAGCTTCGAGTGGTCGTCATGGTCGTGGTGGTCGCCGCGTTCGAAGCGATGTACGAGTGGGTTCGGGGTGGAGGCCACGGCAGCTTCATGCACCTGGTCAACCGGGCGCTCGACGTCGTCGACGCCGGCGCGCGGCTCGACGCGATCACAGCACCCAAGCCCATTTAGATTGGCCGTCGGGCCGGGTGCTAGCCTCTGCGCACCAATGGCCAGAAAGAGCGTCCAGGCGGAGATCGTGATCCGCTGCGAGTGCGGTTTCGAAGCTCGCGGCCCGCTGGCCGCCGTGGCCCCTCTCGTCCAGAAGCACGGCCTCGAGGCGCACAACATGAAGGTGACGCGCGCCCAGGTGGCCGCGATGGCGAAGCAGAGCTGAGACGAGCGGAGGGACCGGCTCCACCATGGGGAGCGCGAGGTCCGGTTCAGGCCGAGGTGTTCGTGCTGCGCGTACACTCCGGCGCTCCCGAGCTTGCCGGCCCTTGCGGACCGGAGCCCTGGTATCTCGAGGTTGGAGACGGCGAGGACCCGGTCGAGGTGGTGGCGCGTCTCGCGACCAACCTGATGGGCCCGCCGCTTCTTGTCCATTCCACGTCTTGGAGGCGAGCCCGAGGTGGCGTGGTGCTGAGCTTTGTCGTGATCAATTCGGAAGGACAGGCGCCGGAGCTGCCGGGGATCCCGATCAAGCGAACAGCACTGGCGAGATCGTCCGCCACGCAGGCGGCGCCGGCGATCGCCGCTGAGCAGGTGCTGGAGCACGGGCTCAGGCACCTCGCCTGGCTTGCCGCCGACGACCCAACCGTGCGCTCGAACCTCAGCATCGAGTGGCACCGCCTGCTTCAAGGCTATGTGCCGGAACCTTTCCGCCACATGGCGTGACGAGCGAGATCAGACGGCCGGCTTCACCCTCATGACCGGGATCTCGCGGTCCGTCTTGCGCTGATATCCGGCATACCGAGGAGAGACGGCGGCGACCCGCTCGAGGGCGGCCTCACGCGCCGCGCCCTGAAGCGATTCCACCTTGGCCTTGAACTTCAGCGGGCCCACCTCGAGCCACACTTTGTCGGGGCTCCTGGCCAGGTTGATAAACCAAGCCGGATGGGTCCGCGCTCCGCTTTTAGATGCGACGAGCAGCCAGGCCTCTTCGCCGTCCGGGAAGCCGCCAAGGACTGAGGTGCGTTCGAGGCCGCTCCTGGACCCGGTCGTGGTCAGCAAGACTGTTGGAAATCCCATCATCACCGGAGGGCTCGGGCTCGTGGACCTTCGGTACCGAGCGATCTGCATGTTAATGACGGGCTTAAACAGCTTCCCCAGAGCACCCGCGAACGGCATGCTTGTGCCCCTCGTCCCGTTTGGCGGGATCCTGATCGTCTGAGACCGGTCGCTCATCTACAACTCGGAATCGAGCCTGCAAACAGGGTATTCCGAGGCGCCGGCGGTGACCCGAGGTCAGCATCGGCCCGGGCCGAAAGACCCTCCCGATCTGGCTGGATCAGGAGTTGAGTGGAGTCCAGATCACCAGACAGGAGGATTCGCATGCAGACTGCGTACAGAAGCCGCCCGATCATCGAGGCCGCCTCGGAATTCCTGGCCCAGAAGCGCATCGCCGTCACGGGCGTCTCGCGCAACGCCGCGGGCCATGGCGGCAACGTCGTGTACCAGCGGCTGCGCGAGCGCGGGTACGAGGTGTTCGCCGTCAACCCCAACGCCGACAAGGTCGAAGGCGACGCCTGCCATCCCAACCTCACTTCGATTCCGGGTGGCGTGGGCGCGGTGGTCATCTGCACTCGACCGGAAACGGCCGTGGCGACGATCCGCGAATGCGCCGATCTCGGCATCATGCACGTCTGGATGCACGGGTCGATCGGCGGCAGCAGCGTTTCAGCGGACGCCACAGCCTTTGCGCGAGAACATGGGATCACCGTGATTCCCGGCGGCTGCCCGCTCATGTTCGAGCCGGCCGCCGACGGCGCTCACAAGATGATGCGCTTTGTGCTCTCGCTGACCGGGGCGGTTCCGCGGCGCATCTAGGTGGGTCGGCCGTTAGGTTCCGGGCTCGGCTCCCGGTGGCAGCTGGACGATCCCGATGGTGTTTCCCTCGCTGTCCTTGAACCACGCTGCCTTGGTATCCCCGGTCTCCGCGATTGATCCCACCGTCTTCAGGCCCGGAAAGTCGTACTCCTCGAACACGACGCCGCGATCACGAAGGGCGGCGACCTCCTTCTTTATGTCTTTGGTGGTGAATCCGATTTGGGTGTGCCCGCCCCGGCTCGGATTGGGCGTCGGGTAGAGGATGAAACGCGTGCCGCCGGCCACGTCGTAGAAGATGCCGCCGGCCGATTCCGTGGATGGGGTCAATCCGAGCTTCTCGGCGTAGAACTTCTTGGCCCGCGCGAGATCAGCTGTCGGCAAGGTGGTGTGTGAGCGCAGTTCTTTGATCATTCGACGCAACCTCCCAAGTGGTGATGGCGCCAGAGCCGCCGGCAACATCGTAGGCGTCCCGCGTTCTCAGGAGCGGCCTGGGTTGTAGGGCACAGCCGTCACCGTGGCCGAGTTGATCGCCTGTGCCGCCGATCCGGCGATGACGCAGGACACAATGGCGGTCGAGTTGTAATCGATGTCGGGAACGACCGCGGTCGAGCAGCTCCCAAGCACGCTGCTCGAGGCTGAATCGGCCATCGTGAAGGTGACGGTCGATGGGCCTGTCGCTCCCGTCCTTCCCCCGAGGTTCTTGACCTGGGCCGACACCGTGCAGACGGCCCCGCACTTCGAGGTGTCGACGAACTCCACGGTGTAGAGAGGCGGAAGGGTGGAAAGGTTGGAAAAATCGATCACGTCGCCGGGCGCCGAGATCCCGAAGTCGTGGCCGAAGTTGCTGAAGCTGATGTCGCCCGAGACCATGCCGTCGACAGATGCGTGCGGCGCCAGATGGACGCGAAGCGGACTGTGGGGCGGAGCCTCCGAGATGTACACGTCGGCACGCGCCCCTGACAGCTCGACCGCATCGATGCCGTCAAGGGCGACGTGATCGGTGCGCGTGTCAACCACCGGGCCAAGGAAGGTGGCCCTGAACCGGTCACCATTCGTGAAGTCGGTCAGATTTGGCAGGTCGGACACCGATCCGGTCCACCACGCCTGGCCGGCCGCGCGGACCAGGTTCCGGGCTGAAGACGCCGCGCCAAGGTGCACGGAGAGGAAATCCTGGCTCCGAAAGTAGGCCTGGTTGCCGATGACGATGGCTTCGAGCTGGGTCGAGCCCTGGCTCGCCGTCAGATGCGCCCGATCAGGGCGGACCAGCTGGAGGTCGACCTTCCAGGGCACGCCGTCAGAGACGTATGACCCCGACAACTCGAAGCTCGGCGACGTGTTGAGGGCGCTGGCGGCGCCGCTCTCCAACGAGCGCGTGCTGGGCAGCCCAAGACCGAGCGGAGGCTCACAGGCTGAAGCGCCGGCCACGAGCACGCCGGCCGCCAGCGCCGCGGCCATGCGTTCAGCCGTGCAGAAAACCGGCCACGACAATCCCACCACGGCTCATTCTGTAACGGCGTGAATAATCCGGCCGTTACTCGATCGTGACGAGCACCGACGCGGATGCGGCGCCTGGTCCAAATGGTCCCTCTACGCAGGCGGCGCCGCCCGCCACGCCCGCAGCCAGGCGCAGGGCGGTTAGCATCCGGGGGCGCGAATACCCGGTAACGCCGCCGAGCATTCGAGATCCAAGGCTTCACGTCGCCGCGGTGCTGCTGACGCTTCAGGTGCTCGGACAGACCACGCTCGACTTCCGTGTCTCGGTGGCCCAGATCCTCATCTGCATAGCCGCCGGAGCGCTCATCGAATTCGGCGTCGCCTTCTTCAAGGACAAGATGATCCTGTGGCCGGCGAGCGGGATGCTCACCGGCAACAGCACTGCTTTCATCCTCAGAACCCCCGGCACGCTGCACGGCGACTGGTGGAGTCTTCACGGGATCTGGATCTTCCTCGGGGTGGTCGCCGTCGCCATGGCGTCGAAGTACCTGATCCGCCGGCAGGGCCGGCACGTCTTCAACCCTTCCAACCTCGGACTGGTGCTCGCCTTCGTCGCGCTGGGGCCCCGGTACACGGAACCACAGGACCTGTGGTGGATTGCGATGGGGCCGTGGATGGTCGCCACCTACGGGATCCTCATCGTCGGAGGCCTCTTGATCGCATGGGAGCTGCGCCTGCTCGGCCTTGAGCTGGGATTCATGGCGGGCTTTGCCGTCTTTCTCGCAGTCGGTCTCGTATTCGTTCCGGACCACTGCATGGTGGCAAGCTGGCACGCCACCGCCCTCTGCGGTCGCGATCTGTGGCAGGTCCTTGTCACCTCACCAGAGGTCCTGATCTTCGCCCTGTTCATGATCCCGGACCCTCGCACCGTGCCCGACGGCCAGGCGGCGAGATTCGTCTTCGGGCTGGTGGTGGCCCTGCTGTCGGTGCTGCTCCTGGGGCCGACCACCCTCGAGTTCTGGACCAAGACGGCGATCCTCGCGAGCCTGGTCTTCGCCTGCGCCGGCAGGTTTGCCCTGGCGCGTCTTGTGGAGCCGCTCGAGAAGGGCGGCGGGGTGCAAGCCATCCGGCGACTAGGCCCGCGGCTGCCGCCAGTGATGGTCGCGGGCATTCTTGCCATCGCCTGCCTGCCCATCTCGGTCGACCTGTCGACCCACGGTCCGGTGCCGGCGGCAGAGCTCTCCGACGGTTCGAAACCAAAGATAGCGCTGGTGGTCGGATCGGGCCCCGACCTCGGGTCGTGGATCACCACGGGTGCCGTTGGCGCATTGCCCTCGCTCGACTCCAATCCTCTGCCCGAGCCGGCCTCGGCACGCGTGTGGGTCCTGCCTTTGATTCCCACCGTCGAGATCGCGTCCAACGTCATCGACTTTGACCCTTCGATCACGCCACAGGTCGCGGCTCAGATGGCGCACAGCGTCGTGCTGGATTTGATCATCGAGTCCGAAGCACGACGGTCACACGATCCAACCCTCGCGCAGACGGGAGCCGAAGGCGACGGGCTGACCGAGTTCACAGACGTGATCAGCCAGGACGTTGCCGCCGGTCAGTTCGTCCAGAAGACCTACTCGTTCAGCCAGGTTTCCCTGACCTTGTTCCTGCCCAAGTTCGCCACCCAGGCGGCTCGCCTGGTCGGCGTCAGTCTGAGCGGCACCACCACGTTGGTCACTAAAGACGCTTCTGGCAACTTGATCTCACAGGCGACCTCTTCGTACGCCAAGAGCTGGGGGCTCGGGTCTCCCTCGCCCGACGGCACGTATCAGGTCATCGGCAACGACTACACCGGCCTCGCCCTCGCTTGATGCCGCTCGCTCGGGAGCCCATCGGCCGGCGGTGAACGGGACGGTCGCCTCTCTCCCTGCCGGCGGCTTGAAGCGGACGATTTGGGTTGGAGGTTTGTGAAATGGAAGCTACCCCGAGACACTCCCGCGACGCCTCCGGCGCCTACTTGGGAGCCACCCTGTTGATCGTTCTTGGCGCGGTCGGGTTGATCGCCAACCTCAGCGGGATCAAGGACGTCAGCCTGGCCATCCCGCTTGCCCTGGGCGGCGCTTTCACGGCCGCCTATCTCCTGTCTCACAGGTACGGGTTCCTCGTGCCGGGCGGGATTCTGGCAGGCGTCGGCACCGGCCTGGTCATCGCTTGGGCGGTCGGTGCTGCCGATAACGGTCCTTACGTCGTGCTGTGCGGCGGGCTCGGCTTCCTCTTCATATACGTGGTCGACGTCCTGATCGGGCGGGTCACTGGGCGATGGTGGCCGGTGATCCCCGGAACCGCGATGGTGCTGGCCGCCGGCGGGATGGCGTCACAGAACGAGGCGCTGGTGAGTCAGATTCGAGTCTGGTCCCCTCTGGTCCTGGTTGCGGTCGGGGTCTGGATCCTGGTCAAGCGCGGGCGACCGATCAAGCACTGAGCAGCGGCTCTGGGCCAATGGCCGGCGCGCCGCTCCGACGCGGGAGTTCCAACCGGCACGCGCGCGCGGCTTAGGATGGCGTGCCATGAGAACGGTGCTGACGACGGCGGGCCGAGCAGCGGCTTCCGACGTCGAGGCCATCAAGGGGTGCGTGACCAACGCTCGGCACGAAGGGCTGTGGCTGGACATCGAAAACCCCGACGCCGACGACTACAGGCTCCTCGAGGAAACCTTCAAATTCCACCCGCTCACGATCGAGGACATCCAGCATCAGAACCAGAGGCCCAAGGTCGACGAGTATCCGGAATACAACTTCGCCGTCATCTTTCAAGCTGATTGGCAGGGCGACAACGTCGCCTTCCACGAGCACCACCTGTTCGTTGGACCTGAGTACCTGATCAGCGTTCATCTCGAGCCGTCGCCCGTGCTGGCAGCGCTCCAGGACCGAATCGCCAAAAGTCCCGCGCTCACGAAAGGCCAGCCTGGGTTCCTGACCTATCTCGTGATCGACGCGCTGGTCGACGCCACCTTTCCGGTTCTCGAACAGATCGACGACACGGTGGACGAGATGGAGGACGACATCGTCCAGAAGGCTGCTCCAGGTTCCCTCGACCGCATCTATCACCTGAAGCACTCGGTGACCGAGCTGCGCCGCTACCTCGGCGCGCAGCGCGACGTGTTCCAGCGGCTGATCACCCACGGGATCCACCTCCAGCAGCAGGACATGACCCTGTACTACCGGGACGTTTACGACCACATCGTTCGCCAGTACGAGACGGTGGACTCGCTGCGCGACCTGCTCACGAGCGCGATGGACGTCTACCTGTCCACGGTCTCGAACCGGTTGAACCAGACGACCAAGGCGCTGACCGTCATTGCGAGCCTGTTCCTGCCGCTGAGCTTCCTGACAGGCTTCTACGGAATGAACTTCACCTACCTGACGCAGATTCTCGAGACGCCCTATCTCGCCTTTGCCGTTGGCGTCGGCACGATGGCGATCGCGACGGCGATCCAGCTGTGGCTCTTCCGCCGCCGAGGCTGGATCTAGGCCTTCCGACCTACTGGTTGAACTGAGGCGCTCTTGTCGCGCATCGAGTTCACCTCCGCACCGATCATGGTCACGATGCCCAGGCCGTAGAAGTAGAGCATCAGCAGGAAGAGCAGCCCGAAGGTCTTTCCGTAGGTGGCGCCGGTACGGGTGAGGCGCACATAGAGCGGAAAGGAGAGCGACAGAGCTTCGAACAGCACCCCGGCCAGCGCGGCTCCCGGCCACACGGCCGCAAAGCGATCGCGCCGATTGGGCACCACGATATAGATGGCGAGGAAGAGCAGGAAGCCCACGCCGGCACCCAGGGCGGCATGGAGCGCAACATCGATCGCCCGATGAGCCAGCAAATCGGGCAGATAGGGTAGGTCGCTCGGCAGGCTCAGGAACGTGGTGCTCAGCAGCATCACTCCGCCGAGCACAACAAGAAGAAAGACCATACCGACGCTCATGAAGACGCTCTTGCCCAAGGACCTGGACCTGGTGCGGTAGATGGCGGCAAAGCCGTTCTCCATCGCCCGAAACAGCCCGGCCCCGCTCCACACGAGAACCACAAATCCGACAACGAAGAAGGCCCCGCTCTGCTGGTGGAAGGTGGAGAGGGCGGCCAGCACCTGCCTCTGCGCGCCGGCGTCCGGGATGATCGAGGCCACGGTCCGGTAGACCTCGTGAGACGTGACGCCGACGTAGCCGAGCACCACTCCGAGCACTCCGGCCATCACCAGGGCGATTGGAAACAGCGACTGGAGGAACTGCCAGGCGATCACGACCGCCCAGTTGAAGGCACCGTCCTCGCCCATCTTGGTCGCCAGGCGTCCCGGAGCCGTACGGAGCAGCCTGTCAGAGGTCCTGGACCCGAGCGCTCCGAGCCGCCCGATCATGGTCGGCGGTCTCATTCCGTGGAGAGGCTACGTGGTTGGTCGGGCGGCCTCGAGCAGGCCGATAAAGACGGGGTGCGGCGCGCCCGGCCTCGATTTGAGCTGCGGCTGGAACAGCGTGCCGACGAAGAACGGGTGGTCGACCCGCTCGATGGCACGCACCTCGCCAGTGTCATCGGTGGCCGAAACGCGCATCCCATGCTCGTTCGCGATGTGCTGGACGACCGGGGCGAGGCCGTAGGAGCAGGTCGTGTGCTCGACTGCGACTCGACTCCCGTAGAGCCGTGCGAGGAGCGAATTCGCAACAAGCTCGATCGTGATCGTCTGCCCATCGAGAGAGCACTCGAGCGGGGTGATGACAGGTGTGCCGCCGGGCCCGTACTCGGCGTGGGCGCATCGGTGATCCCGGCGAGGCTCCTGGCGTGCTCGACGAGCACGTGCTGGAAGCCGCCTCAGGTGCCGACCAGCGGGACATTGCGCTCGCGTGCTTCGCGGACGACGGCGTGTGCAGCCTCCTGGTCGCGATAGGGCGAGCCGGGCCCGATGACGACCGCGGATCCCTGCTTCGCGATCCGGCTCGCGTCACGGATGGTGTCGGTCGGGACGACGCGCAGGTCGATCGGGATCCCTCGCTCAACCGCTGCGTGGCCAAGCGCCTCGAGAGTGACGACGTGGTAGCGGTGGCCGGCCGGCAGATCCATCAGGACCGAGACGAGCACTGAACGCATCAGTCAACGCTAGCGCAGCCGTGTAGCATCGTCGAGCACCAGATGAGATTCGACCTTACGCGCCGATTGGTTTTGATGACGTTTGCCGCGGTCACGGTCATGACAGCCTGCGGAAGCTCGACCACCGCATCGTCGACTACGCCAGCATCCACCCCACCGACGATCGTGGCGTCTCCCACGCTGCCCAAGGCGACCCAGGCGGCGCGTTCGTGCCCTACCGGCGCCAAGGTCGGATCGGCGTTGGGGGTCACACTCCCCGCGCCGGTCGGAGTCGCGGTCGGCACGAGCACCCCACTTCCGGCTGGTGCCGCAGCCATTGTGTGCGAATACGCGGGTAATTCATTGAACGTGATCATCGAGTTGATCTCCAACATCGATCCAACCAACATCTCGCGTTTCAGCGACCGATTCCCGGTTCCGTACGTATCTGTGCCAGGGGTGGGAGACCAGGCTCGTTCTTTCTCGGTGGTACTAGGAAACGGGAAGACGAACGAGGGAGTCGTCGCGACCAAGGGAAGGACCCTGGTTGCAATCACGGCCACAGCCACGCCCGCATCGCTGGCTCAAATCGAGGCCCTGGTCACCCAGTTGCTGTAGCAGCGGGCGCGGGCTTCGGGATCTGTCAGGGGGCCGGCTTCAGGACCACCCAGGCCGCCGGCGGGCTGTACACCATCTGCAATAGGACCCCGCCGATGATGGTGGAGCCTCCGCCCTTGGGCAACGAGTCGCTGACCCATTGCTGCGCCTGCGCGGAAGCGTCACCATCGAATGGCAGGCTGGCCGAATCGCCCAGGAACCCGTCGACCACCACGTCCGGCATGCCAAGTGTCGCGGCCTTCAGGTTCGCGACCCCGGTCCCCGGCCCTTCGAGGTCCACCGTGGCCAGTGCGCCGCTCGAGGTCTTGGAGCAGCGGTGGCGGGTCCATGTGGGATGGCTGGCGGGCACCACCACGCAACTGAAGTCCTGGTCGAGGTACAGCTGAATCGCCGCGTCCTGCGTGAGGTTTGGAATGACCGCGGCCGGGGCCGGCGTGGCGGCGGGCGCCGCCTGGGAGACCACCGGCGTCGGGTTGGGGGTCGAGGGCGCAGCCGCTGCACCGGAGTCTTCGCCGCAGGCGGCGAGGGTGATCAGAAGGAGAGCCGCGGAACATGTCCGCCCGAGGTCAAGACGCTTGCTGGTGGCTCGTTTCATCGTCGTTTGAATTTTGCGGCTTGCACGGTCTGGCTCGAACGGGTGTGATCGGAATTTAGAAGGGGTGGCTAGCGGGATTTGAACCCGCGACACACAGATCCACAATAACCAACGACCCAGCGCAGTGCTTCACGTTCAGAGAGTCGAGCGCGGCAGCGCCGATAGGGAGTGTTTACGGCACTACCGCGCGGCGGCTCATCCAATGAAGGCGTCCTGCACTCAGCAACTTTGGCGTTCGCCGCTCCGCCCGCTCTTGCAACGCGCGTTGTTTTAGGGCAATCGCAATCGACGGCGACGGAGCCACGCGAATCCGGCAAGAAAGCTCCCACTGACGCTCAGCATCCCGAGGGCCACCTCAAGTTTCAGTCGGGTTGCCGACAATGGCCTCGGCGGTGGCGCGGCTTTTGGCGCGCCCCCTGAAGCGGATGGTGGCAAGCCGGCAGTCGCTCGCAGCAAGGCATGATCGATCGCCGTTATCGGAACCTTTTGTACGCGATATATGAAGTCACCGCCGGGGAATGTGACGTTCAACATGACGTTGCCGGCGGCGTCGACCTCGGTGAACAGGGTATTTGCCTTGTAACCCCAACCGATCACATTGTCATTGCCGCCGTCCAAGCGCCGAAAGCTACCGGTGGCTATCGCGTTGTGACCATCTGGTGATGCATAGGACCACACCAAGGTCGCTGTCCCAGCGGCGGGATCAACGTGGTACTCGACACCACGGGCTGCGAGGTGAGCGTCCCAGGTCTGGTCGTCGTACAGAGAAATGTCATTGTCGGGTTCAAAGCGGGCGTCGTGTTGGGCGTGGAACGCGCCCTCGGGATCGTTCGTGATGGTGAGGAACTGGGCGTTGTCATGGTTCGGCGAATTGCCGCCCATCTTCCAGATGATCTTGCCGCTCGCTTTGTCGATGAGGTAGACGGCGTCGGTGTGCCGGCTGGAGAGAAGGACTCTGTCTAAGGTGGTGTCCGTGTCAATCGAGTTGCAGTGGAAGATGTCATAAACCGATTGTCCGTTGACCGTCATTGTCAGGGGATGCGTTGATTCACCAGGAGATATGTGGTCGCTGGCGCGCCACTCCCACACCAGCTGACCGTTCGGTCTCACCTCCTGGATCACGCAGTCGATGATGGTTGCACTCGAACTGAAGCCCAATGGAGTCAGGTCGACGTCTGACTTGAGTGGGCTCGAAAGCATCATCAGGTCCCCGTTCGGCATCTGGTGGAGCTCGTGGAAGTCCATCGGCGGAACTGGGGCCTTAAGCTCGCGCATGACTCCAGTCCTGAGGTCGAAGTCGTTGAACGCCGCGTTCGGGTCGGTGCCAACACCACCACCCTCATTTGTTGCCCAAGCAATCGTGCCGTCTGAAAGCAAGGTGACGTCCAGCGCGCCTAAGTCGGCGGACTTTTGATACCAGACCGGGGTCCCGTTGTTGTCCAGCACCATGGCATATGCGCTGCTGCCGCCCGCCGGTACGTTGTTGCCGGTCAAGTACCAGCCAGCCGGGGGAGTCCCTGGCTTGGTCACACTGAGCTGCGGAAAGTCATGGGGGAGGCACCGGATCCAGTACTGGACAGGGGGTCCGTGGAGGTTCTTCGGATCAGGGGCGCTGATGATCAGCGCCTGGTTCTCGAGCAGACTCTCCTGGACGCCCACGGTGCGGCCCGTGCTCCCGTCTACTGTTATCGTCCCGCCTGAAATCGATGTAAGCGTCACCTGCACTTTGTTGGTCCCCGACCGACACCGCCAGACATAGTCGGTGATCGTCTGTTCGAACATCGGGGTAAGGTTCAACGGGCTGGACGTGAGGTTGCTCAGCGGGCTGCCCGTAACCTGGACTGTCAGGGCGTCACCACTGCCCCCAGCGTTTGCGTCTGTAGTCGCTGCGACACTGGCAAGACCGCTGACCACTAACGCGAGGAGTGCGGGAGTCGCGAGGCGCTTCAGGCTTGGGTTGCCGCCAAACGTCGTGCTTCCCAGACTCACTTTATTGGCTCGTCACGATTAGGGTTCGACGACTCTGTCAAGAAAGGAGGGCCGCGACGCTCGCGATGACGAAGATCACGACCCCACTAACGCGTTGGGCCCGCGTTGGCGGCGAAATACGATGGATCGAAGCCGATGGCAACAAAGACGGGAGCAGCCGGCCACAAGTCCCTTGCGCACGCGACCACGGTCACCGGCCTGGCTCAGAGCCGCCTTGGAAGAGCCTCAGAGTTCACTGGGACTGTCGCCAGGCGAGGAGGCCGCCGGCGTCCAGAATGAGCGGGCACTTTGCTCGCGCTCATTGCGTGCTCCCCGCGTGGCCGTGTTCTAGCAAAAGTGCCAGATCCGATCCTCCTATAGATGTCAAGGAGCGATCAAGGGTGCTCAGGCGGCGCTTTGGGTGGCCTCTTCGCCCGGGTCGACTAAGGTCCGGTAGACCTCCCGCGCCACGTATTCAAAAGGGGTGGCTAGCGGGATTTGAACCCGCGACACCCAGATCCACAATCTGGTGCTCTGCCATGCTGAGCTATAGCCACCGTGGGCACGGCTCCAGGATCGCCTGGAAGGACCTCGATTCTAACCGGCCGGATTGACCGAGAATGGAGGGATGCCAACAGCATCCGAATTCGAGCAGGTCATCAAGTCCGGGGAGCTGATCGAGTCGCCCAAGGAGATGACGCCCGAGTACCTGCGTGAGCTGAAGCACACGCTCATCGTTTCCGGCGACACCGAGCTCATCTCAGCGCCCGCCTACTATCTCGCAGCCAAGCGGGCTCCTTCGATCAACGCCTTCATGACAGGGATCGCGATCATCCAGGACGAGCTCGCGCACGCCCACATCGCTTATCACATCCTCGAGGAGCTCGGAGAGGACCAGGAGAAGCTGATCTTCAGCCGCGACCCCAAGAGCTTTCGTTACCCCTACGCCTTCGACGTGCCGCTCGAAAGCTGGACCGAGCTGGTCGTCGCCAACGGGATGTACGACCAGGCCGGCTTCTGCCTCCTCGGCGACATCCACGACCACTGCTCATATGGGCCATGGAAGCGCGGCCTGAACAAGGTGATGCTCGAAGAAAACTTCCACCTCCGCAACGGCCGAACGTGGATGAAGAGGATCAGCGCCGCCGGCGGCGCGGCCAAAGATGAGCTGCAGCGGGCGGTGGACTGGATGTTCCCGCTGAGTGTCGAATGGTTCGGCCTCCCCGACTCGATGAAGATGCACTCCACCCAGCTCGAGTACCGGCTGAAGGGCCTGACCAACGACGGGCTGCGCCAGTGGTGGCTCTCGGCGGTCGTG
This sequence comes from Candidatus Dormibacterales bacterium, assembly GCA_044450465.1. Lineage (GTDB taxonomy): Bacteria > Chloroflexota > Dormibacteria > Dormibacterales > Dormibacteraceae > JBIOJB01. Next base: position 32,024 of record JBIOJB010000012.1, read on the forward strand.
CCCTACTGCGACGAGATCGGCATCAAGGTTCCCGCCCACAAGGAGATCCGAGACGGCAAGGATGTGTGGGAGCTCGACTACCCGTTTCCATGCGAGTTCGACGCCGAGGCCAAGCGGTGGGACTTCAAGAAGCCCATCTCTTGGGACGACGTGCTGCTGCGCTGGCGCGCCAGGGGCCCCCGCAACGCCGAGATGGTCGCCCTGTTCCAGGAGGAGTTCCACAAATTCCGCAAGACTCATCACACGGAGTCCTGATGGCGGAGGACCGCCTCTGGGCAGCCTTGACCGAGGTTCGCGACCCGGAGATGCCCATCAACCTCGTCGACCTTGGCGTCATCTACGGCCTCAGGGAGGCCGCCGGCGTGGTTGAGGTTGACCTCACCTTCACCGCCATGGGCTGCCCTGCGTCGGAGTTCATCCTCGAGGACGTCCGCGAGCGGCTGCTGCGCGAGGACGGCGTGCGCGACGTACAGATCAACATCGTGTGGAACCCGCCGTGGACGGCCGCCCGCATGACCGAGGCCGGGCGGGACGCGCTCGAATCGTGGGGCCTGGCTGTTTGAGCAAGTACAAGAGAGTGAGCGGCGACGCGCAGGAGTACGAGGTGTTCGCTCGCAAGGCCCGCGTCGATCCCCTGCACCTCGTGGGCAGCGTCGTCGCGCCCGACGACGACCTGGCCATGGCCTACGCACGCGCGACCTATGACGAGGAGCGCTGGTGCGAGATGGCGATCGTCCGCAAGGACCATGTCATCGAGCTCTGGCAACCAGGAGAGGCATGAGAGGAAACCCAGGTTGCCTCCTTCCCGCTGTTGGGACTTCTAGATAGACATGAGTCTCGCCGACCTTGTTCTCAGCATCGCCGACAACAAGCAGATGCTCGGGCTCCGCTACGCCGAGTGGGCCACCCGCGCCCCCTCGCTGGAGGCGGACATCGCAGCCGCCGCGATGGGGCTCGACGACCTCGGCCACAGCCGCGTGCTGTACGGCTGCCTGGAGCCCCTCGGCGCCGACCCTCGAAGCGCCGACCGGGACAAGACACCGTCCAGCCTCCGCGCGCTGCACTACTTCGACGAGCCCTGGAGCCAGTGGTCCCAGTTCGTGGCCGCCAACGCCATTCTCGACACGGCTTTTACAGTGATGATCGAGGCTTGCGCCGGCGGCTCGGTCGAGGTGCTCCAACAGCGGCTGAGAAAGATGCTGCTCGAAGAGCGTTACCACTTCCTGCACGGACGCAGCTGGCTCAAGTCAGGCATCGACGCCGAACCGCTGCAGGAAGCCTGGCGCGAAGCGATCGAATGGTTCGGCCCGCCCGACGGCGAGACGGCCGAGTTCTTCCGCGACGGCCGGCTCAGCAAGGGGCCGGCCGAGCTGCGAGCGCGCCTTGAGGAAAAGCTCGAGCTCAAAGCGCCCGCGGTCAGCTTCGACTGGAAGAGCTGGGATCCAGTTCGGCGCCGAAGCCGTCCCGGCGCGGTGGACGAGCGCACTTTCGCGATGCTTCGCGGGCTGGAAGAGAAGAAATTCGCGCCGTCAGGTGGCGCGAAAGAGTCGATTGCTGCCAAAGAAGGCTGAGCGGGCCAGGCCCCGCTCCCAGCCCCGCTGCCCCCACTGCGGCGCGCGTGACGCCGAGGTCATCTCACTTTTCGGCACCCAGGCCATGACGCTTCAGTACCGCTGCCGCGCGTGCGCCACGCTCTTCGAAGCTGTCAAGTACGAGTAGTCAACCCTGCGTCAGACCTCGTCTTCATCGCCGTCCAGCTCCTCCTCATCTTCATCAGTGGAGCCGCCCTCAGCGGCGCGCCGGCGCCGCAGCAACGCGACCGGCAGCCCCGCCAGGACGACGATGGCGACCAGGACGCCCACGACGATCGGCAGGAGCTGAGACCCACCCACGACGGTCGGGCCAGGCGAAGCCGAGCTGAGGGGTTCACCCGCGCCGAAATAGCCGAACTGACGCGTCGTCGTGTCCAGGGTGTAAGGCTGCGACTGCTGCGCGACGACGAGCTTGCTCCAGGGCCCCGCGGGGTCGGTGGCGAAATAGATGTCGCTGGGAACCGCCGTGAGGTTCGAGTAGCGCATGACCAGGTTCGAGTCTTTGACCAGCGGCGCCGTCGCGGTGATCTGATAGACGTTGGTGTCGAATCGAATGCCCGCGGGCTGTGGACAGGTCTTAAGCGGGGTGATGTCCACCGAGATGCCGGTCTTACCCGTGACGTCGAACGCGCCAGGAAGAAAACCGACAACGATCTGACCGTCATCGGTAAACGCGGAGTCGGCGTCGCTCGCCCCTGCGATCACTTTGATGTCGACGTGACCCGAGCTCGGAGGGTTGTTGGCGCCGATCTGCGGCGGCGGGCAGGTCCAGTTGTACGGCGCCGGGGGCGCGAACCCGTCGTAGAACCCGGGCGCCACCATCCACGCGGCCACGAGGTAGACGGCCGCCGCCAGGGCGACGACTGCAGATCGCCTCAAAGCGCTATGTCCGCGACGACGTGCGCAAGGATCGGGCCCACAAGGTCCTTGCAGGCCCAGCGCCACAACCCGAGGAGCAGCCCGGCCGCCGCCACGGCCGCCAGGAAGGCGGGCGGATGGGAGAGGGCGTGAGCCAGAGTCCACAGGGCGGTTGTGCCGAGAACGGCGAGCGGCGCACCCCCGACATCCTCGAGGGCAGCGTAGAGCGCACCGCGAAACGCGAGCTCCTCACCGATCGACACGGCGACGGCGGCCAGGGCCAGGCCGGCCGGAAGTGTCGGCACTGCATAGGCCCGCGCAGCGGCTGGGAGCAGCAACACCACGCCCAGGGCGCAGCCGCCGATCAGGCGAAGTGGCAATCGAGAGGTTCCCAGCCCCAGCCGCGAAGGCGGCCAGCCGACAGCCGCCACGGATAGTGCGACCCCGCCCAGGATCAGGGCCGGGGCCACGGCAAACGGCGCGCTTGTCACCAGGGTTCGCGTCCACTCGACCAGGAGCAGATAGGCGCCCAGCACCGCAGCGCGTGCGACCGGACGTGTGCCGATGGCTGAGATCACGGCCCGATTATCGAAGAGTCACGAAGTCTTCCGTCGCCGAACAGGCGGGCGAGGCTTAAACCGGAGGTTTGAGGCGCTCCGGGGCGGTGTAGGCGTTGAACCGCTCGTTGCGCAGGAACCCGACCAGCGTCTGGTTGAACTCCGCCGCCAGCGCCACCGCGAGACTTGAAGGCGCCCCGACCGCCGCCAGCAGCGGAATCCCCGCGTTGATGGATTTCTGAACGATCTCGTATCCCGCCCGGCCGCTGACGACCAGGACCGTGCCTGAGGCCGGGAGGCGGCCGTCCAGGAAGAGGCGTCCCACCACCTTGTCCACCGCGTTGTGCCGCCCTATGTCCTCGCGCAAACAGACCAGTGCGCCGGCGCCGGTGAAGAGGCTCGCGGCGTGCAGGCCGCCCGTGCGATCGAAGACGCTCTGGCCCGAGCGCAGCCTCTCCGCCAATCCGGGCAGCAAAGCAGGGTCGATCGTGAGCTCGTCCGTCAGCCTTGCGAGATCGCGCCGCAGGTCCTCGATCATCACGGCTCCGCACACGCCGCACGCAGAGCTCGCGAGCATCGATCTTTCCAGCTTGCGGCGCGGCTCGGCCGTCAGGTGTATGTCGACCTGGTTCGATTCGACCAGCGAAGCCTCCACCTTCACTCCATGCTCGGCTTCCCCGGATTCGGCGCTGATCCGAACCAGCTTCACGTCATCACGCGACCGCACGATCCCCTCGCTGTAAAGCAAGCCCAGCGCGAGCTCCACGTCCTTGCCCGGAGTGCGCATGACGACGGACAGGGGCTCGCCGTTCAGCAGAAGCTGCAGCGGCTCCTCCATCACCACGGCGTCGGCCAGCTCACTCCGCGACCTGAGGCCCACTTGTGGACGTGAACCCCCGGCGAGTCAGGCTTCGGCATCAGCCTTGAGCGACTCGAAGCTGACGAGCCCCGCGCGGCGTCATCGTCGCCACTGAGAATCCCCGCCACGATGTGACTCGTTCAGGCCTGAGCTCGAGCACGGTTGGGATGTCCGCCGGATCGAGCCCGTACCGCTCCGCCACGCCGGCAGGATCGACGACCGCACCGAACGTGCCGCGCACGCAAGCTCCAACCATCATTGACGGCCGGAAACGATGGTGCGACTCGATCACGATCGTCCCGGCGGCGCCGGTTCGCGGGCGGCGACCGGTGGCCGCGATGTTGACCACGCCGCGGTCGGCGTCCCAGAAGGCGGGGCTTATCACAGGCATCCCACCCTCGATCCAGCACGCGTAGCCGCGCGACACGCCCGCCAGTCGGCGGCTCACCTCGGCCGGGACCGCGGGCACCCTGGCCGCTTGAGCCGCTGGAAACGGCGCCGAGTCGGCGATCTCCGCGCGGCTGAACTGCAGTCGCAGCACGACACGGTTGTACGGCATCCACTCCCGCGGCAACCGCGCAAGGTCGAGCACGTAGCCCGCCACGAACGGCGTGTTCTTGAGCGCGTAACCGGCCATCCCGAAGTAGTAGCCCGGCCCGCCGAGGAGAGCCCTGACCTGGCTCGAGACGGAAAGCGGATCAAATACCTCGAGCGTCCCGCGGATGAGCACTGCTCGCGTATCCCCGTCCACCAGGAAGGCCGCGCGCGGGTCGCGCATGGCCATCAACGTTTTGGAGGCATAGCGCGATGTCGTCATCCAGAGCGCGCCGGACGCCACGCTGAAGACCGCCGGGTTCACCAGCGGCGAGTCGTGACCTGTCCGGCCGGAGCGTAGGGCCAGCATCCCGATCGAAGCCTGGCCGAGTATCTCCCGCGCGCCTTCAGTCAACCGCATCAACCCAACTCTAGAGGCCCATGCCGGCCAAGCGCGAAAGCGTCTGGCCTTCGCGCCTTCGGCTTTCATTACGTTTGGCCGTCAAGGTCCTCCAGCGTTTCGCGAATCCGGTCGAGCGCGCGCTCCAGGCGGCGCTGCACCAGCCCCGTCAGCCTCCCCGCCACGACCGCGCCGACGAACGACCCTGGCGGCTCGTAGGCGATGCGCATCTTGATCCGCACGCCGTCGCCGGTCTTGCCGAACTTGAATCCCCCATGCTGCTTGATCGGACCAGATTCCGAAACCCAGCCAATCTCCTGGGGCCGCTGCCACCGATCGAGGCGGAGGACGTTTCTGAGCGGCAGGCCCAGCGCGACCATCTCAACTCCGTATCGCGCCCCCACGCCGCGAGTCTTGGTTCCCAAGGGCTCCCACCGGCTGACCCCGTCCAGGACGCGCGCCACGTGCCGATAGTCGGCGAAGTAGTCGAACGCGCGCTCGGGCGGGCATCGGACGAGCACCTCCGCCGAGAAATCGATGACGGCCATGACTCACCTCAAGATATGCGGATGGCGAGATGGGCCGGCGGGCGGGTTTCCCTGGAGGACTCGGTCGCCAACGATGCGCCGCCCCCAGGGCGCTCGCTTCGCGAGAGCTTTCTCGGGCTGATACCGGAGCTCACGCTGGGACTGGTGACCGCGTCGGCAGACGCCCTCTACCTGGGCCCGATCGAGCTGCTCCGTTTCGGCCGGCCGAGCGTCACGGAGACGGCGGTCGAGTGGCCCATTGAGGGCGGTTGGGCGGCGGGAGCTCCGGGCGGCACGTGGCGGATCGAGTCGGCGGGCAGCCGGCTCACGGCATCTGTGCGCGGGTACCGGCCACGACTCCCGCGGCCGGTCTACGCCATCACCCAGCTGCCCATCCACCGGCTTCTGACCCGCCTCTACCTGCTGCGGGCCGGTGGTCGATCCCAATTCGCCGGACCCGCGGTCGAGCGGGCCGAGAAGTGGCAGTCAGCCGCCATCGACCTGGCGCTCTGCGCCGCTCTCGCCCGTCTCTCAGCGCGCCGCGGCCACCTGGCCGCCTTCCTGGGTGTGGCGGCGGGCTATCACGTCGCATGTTGGACTCTTTCCGGCCGAACCCTCGGCGGGCTCGCTTTGAACCAGCGAGTAGTGGCCACAGACGGGTCGCGGCCCAGCGCCGGCCAGGCTTTTCTGCGCCTTCTCGCTCTACCGCTCTCCGGCCTCGACCGCCGGATCGACCCCGACGAGATCGCCGGCACGCGCGTGGTGCGAGCCTCCAGCGCCAAGTTTTGACATATACCTCCAATGGTTTCGGCAGACCATGCGTCTAGCATTCACCGCGTGAAACGGCTTCCGATGGTGTCTGGATGACGGGCGTGGACGTCGTCATCTTCGGAGCTTCGGGTGACCTGGCTCGAAGGAAGATCATGCCCTCGCTTGGACGCCTCGTCGCACGCGAAGGCCTGCCGATTCGGGTGATCGGTGCGGGCCGTTCGCAAAAAACGAACGAAGAGTTCCGCGATGCGCTGGCTAAGGCGACCCAGAACAGCGAGCTGGCCGGGAATGCAGTGTGGGTTTCGCTCGACTACTCCGCACCCGAGAGCTTCGCCCCCCTCGTGGAGGCTCTTGCGTCCTCCCAAAGCGCGATGTTCTACCTGGCCACGCCACCCGAGACCTTCAGCCACATAGTCACCGCCATCGCGCAGTCAGGATTGGCGAAGAGCGGCGACACATCGCGGCGCATCGTCGTCGAAAAGCCGCTCGGCCGCGACCTCGAGTCCGCGCGCGCCCTCAACGCGGAGCTCGCCGAGGCTTTCACCGAGGACCAGATCTTCCGGATCGATCACTACCTGGCCAAGGACACGGTTCAGAACGTGCTGGCTCTGCGGTTCTCCAACTCTCTTTTCGAGCCTGTCTGGAATCGAACCCTCGTCGAGTCGATCATGATCACCGTGGCTGAGGAGGAGGGCATCGGCCTCCGCGCGGGCTACTACGACCAGACGGGGGCGGTGCGCGACATCATTCAAAACCACGTGCTCCAGCTCCTGGCGCTCATCACGATGGAGCCGCCCACCACATTCGATGCCGAGTACGTGCGTCGGGCCAAGAGGGCCGCTCTCAGGGCAATGTCTCCGATCGACCCGGCCACCGCGGTGCGGGGTCAATACGAGGGCTATCTCGAGGAGCCCTCGGTCGCGCCGGATTCGCGGCGAGAGACCTTCGCCGCGGCGCGCGTGGTGATCGAGAACTGGCGCTGGGACGGCGTACCGATATTCGTCCGCACGGGAAAGGCGCTGAGGCGCCGAGTCACCGAGGTCGTGATCAAGCTGCGCGACGCGCCACTGCTGCGAATCGCCGGTCGCCGGCAGCGTGGAATACCAACTTTGATCGCGATCCGGATCCAGCCCGACGAGGGCATCTCGCTCCGCATCGGCGCCAAGCGCCCTGGGACCGGTTTCGAGATGGTGCCTGCGGGGATGCGCCTCGATTACGCCCGGCTCGTGAAGACATCGCTTCCGGACGCGTATGAGAACGTGCTCGCAGAGGTGCTGGCAGGCGGTCACTCGGCGTTTCCCGGCGCCGAGGAGATCGAGCTCGCCTGGGAGATTGTCGACCCGCTGATTCGCGCGTGGGAATCCGGCGGGCACCCCGAGACTTATCCGACCGGATCCTGGGGACCGCGCGCGGCCGACGACCTGGTGGCGGCAGGCGGGGCGGGCCGCTGGATCGTCAGCGGGGACGAACCCGGAACCTCATAGGGCGCGGGTGAAAGACGCGGGTGACCTACGTGGTGCACCGGCCGGATTCACTCCGGCCGTGCTCCGGGCACTCCACAGGCACCGCCAGGCGTCGTGCAGGAGAGGAGGGGGTTCCGCGGGGGAGGACGAC
>JBIOJB010000013.1:0-39698 GCA_044450465.1 Candidatus Dormibacterales bacterium
CTGGTCAGGGTCAGGCCGTACGTCTGCGCGAGATAGCTGCCCGCCAGCACGGCGCCGACCGCAGCGCCCACCCACATCTCTCTTCGCGTCGGCAGGCGGCGCACCAGCAGCACCATGACCAGGAAGGCCAGCAGGAACCGCAGCTGCAGGAAAGGCAGCGTCGGGTACTGTGTCACTGCGTCTTTGACCAGCACGAAGGTCCAGCCCCAGACCGCGGTGACCGACAAGAGAAGAAGGATGTAGATCAATGGAGCACCTCTGGGCCCCGTGGCGGATGCAGTACATCGCAGGCCCGCCCCGTCCCGGCTGCCTCTTCTGCCGCGTAATCGAGCACGCCGACGACCCGGACGCGGACCTCGTCGTGTCGCGACCCGACGGCGCGGTCGTCCTGCTGAACAAGTTCCCGTACAACCCGGGTCACGCCCTGGTGGCCCCGACTGCGCACCGGCCGGGCCTCGAAGAGCTGGATGACCGCGAAGCCTGCGCTCTGGTGCGCGCGCTGACCCTGACCATCGGCGTGCTGAGAAAGGCGCTGGCGCCAGACGGATTCAATGTCGGCGTGAACATCGGACGCGCGGCCGGCGCTGGTATCCCCGACCACGTCCACTTTCACGTCGTGCCGAGGTGGAATGGTGACACCAACTTCATGGCCGTCATCGACGACGTCAAGGTTGTTCCCGAGGCCCTGCAGCAGACCGCGGAGAAGCTCAGGAAGGCGTTCGCCGCCAGCTGACCCTTCCGCCGACGACCGTCGCCATCACCCGGTCACCTTCGATCACGGTCATGTCGCAAAGCTTTCCTGGACGCAGCGCGCCGAGATCCGCTTCGAGACCCGCTGCGTAGGCCGCGCCTGACGTGTAGGCCCGCAGCGCCACCGCGCGCGAGACGGCAAGCTCAGGGTGCCAGCCCGCGCGGCGCCGCCACACCGTGGCCGCATCGATCCCGGCGAGCGGGTTTGCGGTCTCGACGGGCGCGTCCGATCCGAATGCGAGCCGCGCCCCGGCTTTGACGAGAGCTCCCCAGGCGTATGCGTGGCCAGAAACTGCGGGCCACATTCGATCAGCCAGCTCCCTGTCGGCGACGGCGTGAACCGGCTGCATGGAGGCGATGACGCCGGAGCGCCCAAAACGCGCCGCGTCCTGAGGGTTGACGCACTGAGCGTGCTCGATGCGCGGCCGCCACAGCGCCCACGCGCCTCGATGCGGTGCGAGAGCGTCAAGTGCTCGGCGAACTGCGCGGTCTCCGATCGCGTGAAGGCAGACGTTGAGCTGGGCCCGCGCGCATCGCTCGATCATGTCCACCAGCTCGGGCTGGTCCAGGCGGCGGGTCCCGGACCCGTCGAGCATCTCGGCGCTCCGGGTGCCCAACGATCCGTCGAGGAAGGCCTTGACGCCCCAGATGCGCAGCCACGCATCGCCCCAGCCCGAGCGGACGCCGATCCGTTCCGCCGCGGCCAGATCGGCGAGCGGCAGGTTGTAGGTGACCCGAAGCGGTAGTCGGCCGCGAGCATGAAGTCGCTGCAAGGATGCGAAGCCTCGCGACGTGTCCATGGAGTGGACGGAGGTGAGGCCGAGACGGGAGAGATCGCCGAGCGCTCGCATCATGGCCGCGTCCAGCTCATCGTCTCCTGGCTGGGCCGCATGCTCAGCCACAAGCTGCATCGCGGTCTCGCGAAGTATCCCCGTGGCCTCGCCCGCCGCATCGCGATCGATCAGTCCGCCCGGCGGGTCCGCGCTGTGGCGGTCCACGCCCGCCAGTCGCAGCGCCGGTGTGGACACCCACGCCGAATGTCCGTCCTTGCGGCGAAGGTAGGCGGGGCGCCCTCCAACGGCGCGGTCGAGTTGACGGCGGGTCGGAAACGCGCCGTTGGTCCACGCGTCGTTGTACCAACCGGCCCCGATCACCCAGGCCTTGGCGGGAAGCTTCTCCGCCCAGCGCGCCACCCTGGCCAGAGCGTCTTCCAGGCTGACCGCCGGGGTGAGGTCGACGCTCAGCCGGCGATCCGCCAGGCCCTCGAGATGGATGTGGGAGTCGATCAGTCCCGGCCAGGCAGTGCCGGCGAGGCGGACGACCGGCGCCTTTCGGCCGAGTTGCTTCCGAGCCTCCGGACCTACGGCCAGAATCCTCCCGTCGACGCCGCAGGCAATCTCGGGCTCACATCCGACGAAAAGAGTGCCGTCGAACATCAGACGCGCCGGATCACGAGGCCCTCGTCGAGATCCAGGGGATCCGGCGCAACCCGTAGCTGATCGCAGTTCCCGGTGCGCCGGTCATCTCGGCCAAGTCGCCGACCAGCTTAACGGTGAGCGCGGGATCCGCCTGGAGAGCCACCATGGGCGAACGCGCGTTCTGCCCTACCTGTCGCAATTTTGCGTAGTTTCACGACTCCGCGCGTTGTTTTGATGCGCAACAGAGCGGGAGACCCGCTGGATTTGATTACCCCGCCGTAGAAACAGGAGGATGTGAATGAGTCAACCGCCGTTCAACGTCAAATCTGAGGCTGCGGACACCGGCCGCGGTTTGCCCACAGTGATGCTTCGCGGCGGCTTTGCGATCGGCCTCGCCGGAGTCATAGCGCTTGCCATGGCGACGTCCGCTTTCGCCAACGGAAGCAAGCCATTACCCTCGCCGTGCGCATCGTCAGCGCCGATCACTGCGCCCTGCATCCCCACCGTCGGCCAGTCGGGCGGCAACTACACGATCACGTTGCCTGGCATCGGAACCCTGAGCTTCACGGTCGACCAGACCACCGGGAAGGTGACGGGAACCCCAGCCACCAGTGCCCTCGGCGCCAACTTCACCGCGACGATCAAGGTCGATAAGGACACTGACAAGATCTCGGTCGTGTTCACGAACAGCGCCGACCCGACCAAGAGCGTTCTGCTCGTGGTCAAAACCAAGCCAGGTCCCAACGGAGGCGCTCCTGTGGTCACCGCCAAGGTCAAAGCGGTCCACCACGATGACGACGGAGACAAGAACGAAACCGAGCACGACGGCGGCGGTTCGGGCCACAGCGGCTCGAGTGGTTCAGGCCACCACGACTGACGAATCATCTACGACAGCTTGGGCAGGTGCGACTCCGCACCTGCCTTTGCTTCTTCATAGACCCCGTGAAACCTCCACCGCGACGCATTGACAGGTTCGCCCTCTTGCTGGCCGTCGGGATGCTGCTCTTCCCGGCAGCGTGCGGGGACACCGCTTCCTCGCAGCCAAGCCCCACCGGGCCCGCAGCGGATCTGCAGGCGGCGGCCACGGCGATGAAGGCCGTGACCACTTTTCATTTCACCGCCAAGGTCGTCACCGGCTCCCAACAGACCCAGATCAGCGGAGAGTTCGGCGCGCCCAACAACCTTCACGAGACCGCCCAGATCGGCTCGCAGTACGTGGAGTTGATTCGGGTCGGTTCACGGACCGTGGTCCGATCGGCTCCGAGCGCAGCGTGGACGGTGTCGACGGCCGCCAGCCAGTCGGCCGCGGGAGATCCGCGGGCTGCCTTTGGAGCCCTCGGGTCGGCCGGCGACGTCACTATCTCCGGTTCCACCTACACGTTCACGCTGACCGGCGCTGCAGCCGCTTCGCTCGTCCAAGGGGCCTCGAAAGTCACCGGAACGGCCACTCTGACCGATGGGCGCATAGCTACCCTGAGCTACCTCTCGACGACGCCCCCGGTGTCGGTCGTTCTCGCCTACAGCAGCTTCAACTCCGCTGCGACGATCACCCTACCCGCAGGCGTCTAGCAACCGAGCCGCCGGCGGCGAGACACCGTTCAGAGTCCGTAAGTCTTGGCGATGATCTCCTTCATGATCTCGTCCGTCCCGGCGCCGATCCGGGCCAGGCGAGCGTCGCGCCACGCGCGCTCAACCGGAAACTCCCGCATGTACCCATGCCCGCCGAGGATCTGGATCGCCTCGTCCGCGACCTCACACGCCACCTGCGTCGCGAGCAGCTTGGCCTGCGAGATCTCCCGGACCGGATACTCCCCCTGGTCCCACAGCTTCGCCGTCTGGTAGACGAAAGCCTGCACCCCGGCGATCTTCGTGCCCATGTCCACGAGCTTGTGCTTGATGACCTGGAACTCCGAGATCGGGCGGCCGAACGCCTTGCGGTTCTTGGCGTACTCCATGGCGTACTCGAACACCCGGGTGGCGCCGGCGATGGCCCCGGCGGCCGCGATCATGCGCTCGCCCTGGAGCTCCCACATCAGGTTCTTGAAGCCTTCGCCCTCCTCGCCGATTAGGTTGGCCACCGGAACTCGGCAGTCCTCGAACAGCAGCTCGGCGGTGTCGGACGAGTGCATGCCGAGCTTCTCGAGCTTGCGGGTGACCTGGAAACCCGGCGTCCCCCTCTCGATGACCAGCAGGTTGTATCCCTTGTGGCCGCGCTCGCGGTCTCCTTTGGTCACGACCAGGACCCAGTGGCAGCGCGCGCCGCTCGTGATGAAGATCTTCCTGCCATTGACGATGAACTCGTCGCCATACCGCCGAGCGACAGTGGTGATCCCCGCCACGTCAGAGCCCGCGTCGGGCTCTGTGATGGCCAGCGCGGCGATCTGCTCGCCTCGAATCGCGGGCACGAGCCAGCGCTGCTTTTGCTCCTCGGTGCCAAAACGGAAGACCGGTGGGGTCGCCATCTCGGCCTGCACCGCGATCGCCATGCCAAGTCCACCGCAGGCCAGCTTGGCCATCTCCTCGGACAGGACCACGGCCGAGAAGTAGTCGCCGCCCTGCCCGCCGTACTCCGGCGGATAGCGAAGTCCCAAGAAGCCCAGTTCGCCGAACCGCTTGAAGATGGAGTCGGGGAAGGTCTTCTCCTCCCACTCCTCGAGATGTGGCTGAACCTCTTTCTCGAGGAAGCGGCGCACGTGCAGGCGCAGCTCCTCGTGGGCGTCTGTGAAGTACATTCGCTGCCGAGTTTAAGCGCGGACGGCAGTCCTGGTGCTTACGGTATGATGCGCGAGGCCAGCCGGCCGGACCCCATCCAGGGGATGCCGCACGTCTTTTGTCTCACGAGCACGGCGAGGGCTCGACGGATCTGTTCAAGGAGTTGGGTTGGGCTCGGTAATCAAGAAGCGGCGCAAAAAGATGCGCAAGCACAAGCACAAGAAGATGCTCAAGAAGACGCGATGGGCGCGGCGGTCGCACGCCTGACGCGCGTACGATAGCCCTGCCATGGGTGGGCTTTGGGTTCTCATCGCCGTCGTCGTCCTGGTGCTTCTGTGGCTGGTCTTCACTTACAACGGACTGGTCGCAGCCCGGAACCGAACCCAGGAAGCCTGGTCTGAGATAGACGTTGAGCTGAAGCGCCGGCACGACCTCATCCCGAACCTCGTCAACACGGTCCAGGGTTACATGGGCCACGAGCGAGGCACCCTCGAAGCGGTCACGAACGCGAGGGCGGGCGCCGTAGCCGCCGGGGCCACCGGCGACCCGGCCAAGATCGGGCAGGCGGAGAACGTGTTGAGCCAGAGCCTGCGCAGCCTGTTCGCCGTTTCGGAGAACTATCCCGACCTCAAGGCGATCGCCGCCTTCACGAACCTCCAGGAAACGCTGACCGCGACCGAGGACAAGATCGAGTTCTCACGGCGCTTTTACAACGGAAACGTGCGCGATTACAACATCAAGCTTCAGACCCTCCCGACCTCCCTCATCGCGGGCGCCCTGGGCTTCAAAGCGTTCGGCTTCTTCCAGGCCGACGAGGGTGACAGGGCGGTGCCCCAGGTCAACTTCGGCAACATGCCCGCGCCCGGCTCGTCCGGCCCCCCCGCGTCCGGTTCCTCCGGTCCGCCTCCGGCTGGTTCGTCCGGACCTCCTACCCAGAGCTAGGTCTCACGAGACCGGCCAACCTCGGGAGCTAACCTCCAGAGCGCGCCCAGTCCGATTCAAACCTGGCCGCGTAGGCGGCCAACGCGTTGGGGTCGGAGGTCTCGATGTCGAGCTCGTGGTTGACTCCGAGCCCGCTCAGCGTCCAGTTGGCTGACCCCAGCACCAGCTCGCTATCGAAAAGACCGATCTTGGCGTGCAGCAGCGCACCCCTCGGAATCGGATACAGGAGCACCGGGACCCCCATCCGGTGCAAGAGCGAGTACGCATGAAGGTTGTAAGCCTGGTTGGGATCGAGGAGTATGCGAACGTCGGCTCCGCGAAGGTGGGCCGCCACCAGCAAGCTGACGAACTCGGGATCGGTCAGCGTGTAGATCTCGGCCAGGACGCGGTGGGTCGCGCTCCGCAGCGCCGTCTCGAGCATGGCTCGGATCTCTTCGCCCGGGGACGTCTGAGCGATCTTCCCTGCTAGCGGGGGCAGTGGGGCCGGTTCTCCACCGGCGAGCGTCCAGTCCTGGTCGAAGATGCGGGCCAGGCGGTCGATCTCGGGGGCAACACGTGTTTCGAGCACGTAATCGTGATTGGCGTCGCTGTGCGCGCCCCAGTTCATGCCGCCTACCGCCGCCACGCCGTCGACGATCAACAGTTTCACGTGGTCGATCTGGTGACGGGCGTCGTCGACCGGATACGCGCGCTCGGGCACGCCGGCGGCGTCCAATTCCGACGCGGAGCGGCGACTCGCCGAAACGGTTGGATCCGTGATGACCCGTACCGAAACGCCGCGCGCAGCATCAGTCTCAAGAGCGCGCAGCAGATCCCGGCGGCCAAGCTCGTACATCTCGACCATCACCCTTCGGCGTGCAGATCCGATCATGCCTCCGACCAATTCGAAGATGCTCGCGTCCTGCCAGAGCCGCACGCTTTCGAACCGGCCGGGTTGGGCCGAGGTCGACGCCTGGACGGGTGGTGCAGGGTTCGAGCAGCCCATCAGAGATAGGGAAATCAGCAGTGCCGCAACCGCTTCCACCTTGGAAGCCGGGAGGATAAGAGGGGCGGCCAGGCGGGCGACTCGAACCACAGCCCGAGCAAACTACCGGCGCGGCGTCACAGCGCCAACCCAGGGTGTTAACGGCGAAGTCGGTGAAGCGGATCTTCTAGATCAGATCCACCGCCATGCCTGGCCTGGCCCCCAGCATGCGATCGGCCCGGGCCTCTCGGACGCCCACTTCGAGATAGCCCATGCTGCCCACGTACACGAAGGGCTCTTCAGGCCTCGCATCGTGGTAGGTGGCGGCGGAAGCCGAGACGTCGTGCTCGTTGATACGCAGGCCGCGCACCGGAGCTTTCAGGTTCGTCACCACGTTGCCGAAGCCGTCGATCCAAAGCACGCGTGGGCCGCTGGCGGGCAGTCCCAGCGGCGGGTCGGTGGCCGGCCCGAGCGACTCGAGAGGCACCCCTGATGCAAGAGCCGCAGCCGCCGGCGCGAAGACGTCCCGTCCTTCAAATGTCGGAGCACCGTCTGGGCGCGGTGCCAGCTCGACCACGGCCTGGACGCCGACCTCGTCGATGACGATGGCGAACAACCCGTTGTCGGGTCCGACGTAGAAGCGCCCGCCGGCCAGCACTGCCAAACGCCGGCGCGAGCTGCCGACTCCTGGGTCGACCACCGCGAGGTGTACCGATCCGCCTCCAAAGTGGCGCGTACCGGCAAAGAGCATGAATGCCCCCGCGTAGATGTCAAATCGGGGCACCTCGTGGCTGACGTCCACGAGGGACGCGGTGGGGCAACCAGCCAGCACCACTCCCTTCATGGCGGCGACCAAGGGAGAGCCCGTGCCGAAGTCCGACGTGAACGTGACGACCGGTGGCCCTACGAGCCGGCTACCAGTATCTGGTCTCCTTCCAGGGATCGGCTTCGTCGTGATACCCACGCTGCTCCCAGAATCCGAGCCGGTTGCGCTCCATGAACTCTAGACCCCGGATCCACTTCGCAGACTTCCATAAGTATTTGGACGGCACGAAGAGGCGAAGGGGCCAGCCGTGCTCGGGCGTCAGGTCCTCTCCGTTCCAGGCGTAGCAGAGCAGGTTCTCCTCCCCGTCCAGCACGCTGAGGGGAATCGAGGTCGTGTATCCGTACTCGCAGATCGCGTTTACGTACTTGGCCTCAGGTTTGGGCTTGACGCGGTCGAGGATCTCGCGAATCGGCACCCCGGTCCACCTGTCGCCCAGCCGGCTCCAGCCGGTCACGCAGTGGATGTCGGCGGCCACGTCCTTCGCCGGCAGCGCGCGGACCTCTCCGTAGTCGAGCTTCAGCTCGCGTTCCACCGCGCCGAAGACCTTGAAATCCCATTTGGCGATGTCGATCTTGGGCACGGGCCCGAAATGGAGCAATGGCCATTTGTCTGGAGCCGTGAGAGTCTGCCCGGGCGGAATCCGCGCGGGGTCCACGCCCTCCGGAAGTCGCTTGCCCTTGAAGAGAAACGCCATCTGGCGAGTATATGAACCGAACGCCGCAACCCGGTTGTTCCGCGATCGGGCCTCGATCTGCGCCGGGCTATACTGGCCCTTCCGCTTACAAGCGCCACGTGGGCCCGTAGCTCAGTTGGGAGAGCGCGTGAATCGCACTCACGAGGCCAGGGGTTCGAATCCCCTCGGGTCCACCACTCCTCGGGTTCACCACATGCTCACCGCCTTCGATCCGGCGGCGCGGTTTGTCATGGAGGGCGGATCAGGAAGCTTCGAGGTCCAGTCGACCATGACCTTCGAGCCCGCCGGTGATGCGGCCACGAAGGTGACCGAGGTGCTAGAGATGCGAACGAGCAGACCGCGATTGAGCTCAGCTCGGCGGTTCAGACGCCCTGGCGCTCACATCGCATTCGATGTGAGCGACCGATTGGCTGACGTCTTCGATTTCTCAGGCGGCGACGGGGGCGGAAGTTGGTAAGGCGACTTGCCGTGCCTCGGCCAACCGCTTAGCAATGGTCTCTGCGACGAACGTGGCATCGGGACCCTGACCTCCAATCAGTCCAGACGCCAGGCGCGTCTGGAATGGCAGGCCCATGAAATAGAGCCCCTTCTCACCGTCGGCGACTCCCGCGACATGCGTCGGGTAGCCGTCGGCGCCGACGACCGGGAATCGGATCCACGAGTAGTCGCGAGCGAACCCCGTGCACCACACGATGGTCTCCGGCTGCAACCGGCGCCCGCCATCGCAAACGGGCAAGCCTGCGTCGACGGCGGTCACCCGTGGGGCGCGCTCGACGCCGGCGGCAAGCGCCTCGCGCATCGTGACCCGGATGAGGGGCGCGCCGTGGTGAAGGACGAGCGGCTTCATCCGCCGGCCCATGGGCGTTCCGACCGAGGCGATCTTGTTGGCATAGAACCAGAAGAACTTTCCCTCGAAGGCATAGAAGATGGGTGGGATGGCGCCCGTTCCACGGCCGGCGAGCACGGTCTTGTGACCCGCCCCTGCGGCCTCGATCGCAATCTCGACCCCTGACGTGCCGGCGCCGACCACCAGAACATCGCCGCTCAGCTGTGACGCGTTCTTGTACCCGGATGCATGAAGCTGGCGAATCTCGGGCTTGATGTCCGCGGCCAGTGTGGGGATCTTGGGACCCTGGTAGCCGGTCGCTACCACGACGTGGCGGGCGGCGACCGCCCCGGCGGATGTCTCCAGCCTGTAGCCATCGCCACTCCGCTCAAGGCTCAAGGCCCGGACGCCGGTGCGGATCGGCAGGTGATGCTCACGCCCATAGGCCTCGAGGTAGTCGGCCAGCTGGTTCTTGTCGGGGAAGCTGTCGGCTGGCGCCGGGAACTTCGAGCCCGGAAGTCCATCGAAGCGCGCGGGCGTGAACAAGCGCAGCGAGTCCCAGCGGCTCCGCCATTGGTTTCCGACCTGGCCCCCAGCCTCCAGCACGACCAGGCTCACGCCCCGCCGCGCCAGCTCGTAAGCGCTGGAAAGCCCCGCCTGGCCGGCTCCGATCACCACTGCGTCAACCTTCTCCAAGTCATCCATCTGATCGTCTCCCTCAGTAGTCATGCAATCACTACAGTGTGACTGCAGTCTCTGCGGTGGTACTGTAGCGGTCAGGATGCCTGACGTCAAGTCGGAACGGCTTTCTTACCGGCAGCGGCAGGCGCTCGAGACGCGCCGCCTGATCGCGCGTTCGGCGCGTGCCCTGTTCAGCCAGCACGGCTACGCGGCGACGAGCATCGAGGCCGTCGCAACGGAGGCCGGAGTGTCGCCGCGAACGGTCTACGCGAGCTTCGGGACGAAAAAGGCGATCCTCGGCGCCATCTGCGAGGAGTGGCTGATGGAGGCGGGCGTGATGGAGGCGATCGCAACCGGCATGGCCGAGCCCGACCTGCGCCGCCGGCTGCTCCTTGTCGCGCGGACGAGCCGCCGCCAATGGGAGGGCGATCGCGGCGTGCGGCGGATGCTCGGCAGCGCCGCGGCGTCAGACGCTGAAGTGGCCAGGATGATCGCGGGCTGGACCGACGATCGGGCGCGCTCGTTCCACCAGCTCGTGGAGGGCCTCGAAGGGCAGCTTCGTGACGGGATCGATGGAAAGCGGGCCGGGGCGGTTATCCGCGCCTTGTCTGCGGCGGAGGTCTACTCGGAGCTGGTTGACGGCGAGGGCTGGACGCCGGCGGCCTATGAGGCGTGGCTTGCGGGGCTCCTCACGGACGTGCTCATGCCCCCGGCCTGATCAACCAGTACCTGGGTCCACCAACCGAGTGCGGCGGCCAGAAACGTGCTGCCGAAAGGGCTGCGTTTACGGGCATCGCTTGAGCTCAGCCTTCTTGGTTGCTGCTTTTGTTATGAGCCCGGACCGAACATGTGGCCAAAGACGTGATCAAAGACCTGCGGTCCTGGGCGAGGCGGTGGAGCGATGTGTCTCTTAATCCGATCGCCCATCTGCCCATGCGGTCGCATTCGAGTCGCTGGCCGCTCGTTGCTGCGTTTGCTGTGGGCCTCGTCGCAGGAGCGGCGGGATCCATTGCTCTGACTCAGCGGTCACAAATCGCGCAGCTCGCGAGGCGCGCCCAGCAATGGCCTGCCGGCACCTCAGGTCAGGTGGGCGAGACCGCACCCGTGGTGCCTGCGTCGGTCACATCCCCGCGCTCAAAGAATCACCGCCGCAAGGTGGAAGTGGAGGTCAGCTAGCCATGGGTGGATTTATCGTCTGGATCATCGTCGGCGGCATCGCCGGGTTTCTGGCCGGCAAGGTCATCACCGGCAAGGGCATGGGCCTCCTGTGGGACATCGTGGTAGGCATCGTCGGAGGTTTCCTGGGCGGGTTCCTCGCCGGCCTCGTCGGCATATCAGTGACCAACATCGTCATGGACATCGTGGTCTCGTTCGTCGGCGCGGCCATCCTGCTCGTCGTCTTCCGCGCGCTGACCAGTCGCAAGATCATTCACGCGTAGAGCCTCACCCGACTCGGCAGCCGGCGGCTCTACTCTCCCGCGGGGCCGTCCACTAGTCGGCGCTTTCGCCGACTGGGTGGCGGTCGCGGCGGATGGCGATCAAGCTCGCGATCCAGATCGCGATCACTCCCGTCACCCCGAACTCCGCCATCAGCCGGAGCACGACGATGTTGGAGTAGCCGGAAACCAGCACGGTCTGGAACCAGTGATGGCCAGGTCCGATGAGCAGGTAGCCGGCCGCGACGAGCGCCAGGACCGTCCAGTCGCCTCGCCTCACCCCCCACGCTATGAGGACCAGCAGCGGCACCTGAAGCAGGACGAGATGCGTGCCCCAGGAGTAAGTGGTCAGCATGGGCGTGACGGCCACGATCGCAGCCGCCTCCAGTGACCGCCCGGCCACGCCCGGCACCGGCGACCGCAACACCCACAGTGTCACCGCAAGGGCAGCGAGCGCGATGACCAGGGTGAGGACCCGAGCGGTCGTCGGGCTGCCCCTCACCGCGCCGGTGAAGGTGTCAGGCTCCAGCAGCCGGGTGATGGTTCCCCCTGGCGACTGGTTCTCGTAGATGCCCGTCCCCGCGCTGATCGCGGGCGCCACCTGCGTCAGGTATTCGAAGAGGTCCTGCGGAGCCGCCAGCAGCCAGAGCGCGGCCCCGGTCGCCGCGGCCGCGGCGAGCATCCCCCACCTCCGGCGCATCAGCACCAGCACGCCGACAGGCGCCTGAATCAACTTCAGCGCGACGGCCGCCCCCAGCGCGATGCCGCCCCACCATTCCTCGCCGACCCACGCCACCAGCCACAAGCCCGACAGGGCCAGCAGAACGAGATTGACCTGGCCCTCCGCGACGTTCCCGTCGACGGCAAAGGTGAGTGCCACGAGAACAAGCAGCACTGCGAGCTGCGGGTCGCGAATCTTCAGCGCGCACAACGCGCTCCAGATGAACAAAGCGAGCGACAGGTTGAGCGCGATGATCACCGCCGCGCCGAGCGCGTGGCTCGAAACTCCGACCAGCGGCTGGAGCAGCCACGCGAGCAGCGGCGGCATGACGTACTGGGGGCCGGTCGGCTCCGAGCAGCCGAGCTTCTGGCAGAGGTCGTAGGGATCGAGCCCGCCGGCGATGCGCGCCGCGGCTCGCATGTAGCTCTCCTGGAAATCACCGAGGTAGGTGTTGAAGGCCAGCGGCTCGACGATGTCGGTCCAGACGTAAAGAACGGCGACCGGCACACCGACCCACGCAAGAAGCAGCCAGCGAAAACGCCGGTCGTTCAGAGCCCTCATGCGCGTCGGCGCGAATCCACCGAGCGCAGATTATCCCGTCAGCCGGCCTGGCTTGGCTGCGCCTCCACCTGCGGCTGACTCTCCGTCACGGTCTTCGGGCGCCGTGTGGCGAGGACGGACCCCACCAGCACGAGCGCGAAGCCGATTCCCATGCCGAACGTGAAGTTTTCGTGCAACACCACGACCCCCAGCAACGCCGCGACGGCCGGGTTGATGTAGGTGATGACGGTCGCGCGCACCGGCCCGATCTCGGCGATTAGCGCGAAGAACAGCAGAAACGCAAATGCCGTGCAGAGCAGGGCCAGCACCGCGACCGATGCGATGACGTTCGTGCTCGGCAGCGAGTGCGGCCACTGGGTCGCCGCGAACGGTGCATAGACCAGCGCGCAAAGGGTGACCGAGACGCCGATCACGGTCACGGACGGCACGCTCGTGAGATACCTGGACAGGATGGCCGGGCCTACCGCGTATCCCACCGCCACGAAGAACACCTCGACGATTGCTGTCGCGTCCGACGCGTGCAGGTCGAACCCGACGATCGCCGCCACACCTGCCAGTCCGATGAACAGACCGACCACGCCGGACCGGCCGATCCAATCGCGATTGCCGAACAGCGGGGCGACGACCGTCCCGACCAGCGGCACCGCCGAGATCAGGAGGCCCGCCAGCGAACTCGTGATCCGCTGCTCCGCACTGGAGATCAGAAACCATGGGATCCCCACCTCGGCCGCCGCGAAGGCAACCAGAGGCAGCCACCGCCGGCCGATGCCCTTGAGCCCGTTGCGTGCCAGCACTATCGGCATGAGCACGAGCGCCGCGATGCCGGTGCGGACGAACACGAGCATCGCCGGCGAGAGCTCGCTCACGGAGACGCGGATCAGGAGGTACGGGATGCCCCAGATCACGCACATCAAAGCGAACAGCAGCAGTCCTCGGCGTGTCACCACATCCTCTAACACAGGAATACCCGCCAAAGTTCCACGGGTCGAGAGCACGCGCAGAAGTGAAAATGGACCCGTGACCGCGAAGGCGACCGTGCTCAGCCGCCGCGAGCTGAACCGCGCGGTGCTCGCGCGCCAGATGCTGCTGGAGCAGCGCCGGATGACGGTGGGCTCCGCTCTCGAGCACCTGGTCGGCATGCAGGCGCAGGCGCCGAATCTCCCCTATGTCGGACTCTGGTCTCGGCTGGAGGGTTTCCGCCACGAAGAGCTGTCTCGCCTGATCGAGCGCAAGCTCGCTGTCCGGATGTCGCTCATGCGCGCGACCATCCACCTCGTCACGACCCGAGACGCGCTTCGCATGAGGCCGCTGCTCCATCCCGTGACCGACCGCGGCATGTTCGCCGGCAGCCCCTGGATGAGGCAGGTGAAGGGCGTGGACCTCGATCGCCTGCTGGCCGAGGCGCGCGAGATCATGGGCGAACGCCCTCGGACGATCGCCGAGCTCGCCCGCGTGCTCGGTTCGCGTTTCCCCGCCTACGAAGGCCTCGCGCTCGCATACACCGTGCGCGGCCTGCTGCCGATGGTCTTCGTGCCGCCGCGCGGCATCTGGGGCGCCCACGGACCGGTGGCGCTGACGACGGTAGACGCGTGGCTCGGACGCCCGCTGGGTCCCGCTCTGGACCCGGAACGCTTCGCCCTCCGATATCTCGCCGCTTTTGGACCCGCCTCGGCGACAGACATGCGAGCCTGGTCGGGCATCGCCGCGCGGCAGACGTTCGAACATCTCAGGCCCCGGCTTCGGGTGTTTCGCGACGAAAGTGGTGTCGAGCTCTTCGATCTGCCCGATGCGCCGCGACCGTCCGGCGACACGCCGGCGCCGGCTCGCTATCTGCCCGACTACGACAACATCCTCCAGGGCCACGCGGACCGGTCGCGGATCATGGCGCCGGGCCAGCACCTCGGTCTTTTCAGCAGCAACGGGGTCATGAAGGGCTCGGTGCTCGTCGACGGGTTCGTGGCCGGCAGCTGGATCCCAACCAAGGAGAAGGGCACGACCGCGCTCACGGTCACGCCTTTCGAGCGTGTCATTCCGCGCGCCGAGAGGGCCGCTGTGGCCGGCGAGGGCATGCGCCTTCTGAAGCTGCTGGCCCCCGGCGACTCGCACGACGTCCGCTTCGCGCGGGTCAAGCCCTAGCGGCCACCTCCGCCACCCGAGCTCGGTTCGACGAGGTTGTTCTCGTAGGCGAACACGACCGCCTGGATGCGGTCACGGAGAGACAGCTTGTCGAGGATCCGCCCCACATGGGTTTTCACCGTGGCTGCGCTCAGGAAAAGGCGTGTGGCGATCTCGGCATTGGACAGGCCCTGCGCCATGAGCAGCAGGACCTCTTTCTCCCGATCGGTGAGAGAGGCCAGAGCCGACGGGGCTGCCCGTGCAGGCCGCGAGATCCTGGCGAACTCGCCGATGAGCGAGCGCGTGACCGAAGGTGAGAGCAGCGCCTCCCCGGACGGGAGCGGGGTGATGGCAACGGGCCCGCACCTGGGACCCGCAGTGATCGCCACGGCGCCGGTAATGCTCGTTCTTGGTTGGTTCCTGGGTCGGGCGCTACGCGGCACCCTCAAGTTCTGGACGGACGACTCAGGGCGGCACATGTTCAGCGGTGGAGCGGCCTACTTCGTGATCCTTGCGGTGAGCGCCATGGGGCGCGTGTTCATCCGGTACCTGCTGACCGGATCGATCGCAGGTCACGGAGACCCGGCCGGTCTTCTGCCGCAAGCCTCGATGGTGGTCGCGGGAGCGCTGTTCTTCGCGGACACAGGTCTCTACTTCGCGCGCGCCCAGGCGATCGCCGCCGCGTCGGGCGAGCGCATCCAGGCTCGGTGGTTCAGGCTGACCCGCACGGCCTGAGCGGGAGGTGGCGGCGCTTAAGAGGCGCCGCCCCAACCCACGTTTGACGAATCTCCGCAGGCGGGCGAAACTGCATGCTGGCAAGGGGGTTAAGCCGATGGATCTGATCAGCCCGCGTGTGCGCGCGATGGGCGCCGCCGCCAGGAGCGACCCGGACCGCTTTTGGGGTGAGGCCGCCGCGGCCCTCCCATGGCACCGGCCATGGGGACGCGGTGTTTGACTGGCAGCCCGACAAGCCGGACGAGCGCGGCCGCTACTTTCGATGGTTCTCAGGTGGCGAGACGAACCTCTCCCACAACTGTGTCGACCGCCACGTGGACGCGGGCGAGGGAGGGCGCGCGGCGCTCATCTGCCGCGACGAGCGTGGCGGGCGGACGGTCCTCACCACGCCCAGCTGAGGGACGAGGTCCGGCGCACCGCGGCGGCGCTGCGCGGGCTCGGCGTCCGTAAGGGCGACCGCGTCGGCGTCTACATGCCGACGTGCCGGGAGGCGATCGTGCTCATGCTCGCGTGCCTCCGGGTCGGCGCCATCCATATCGTGGTCTTCGCCGGCTTCGGAGCCGGCGCGCTTGGGGACCGGCTTCAGATGGCGGGCGCAAAGGTCCTGTTCTGCTCTGACCTCACCTACCGCAAAGGAAAGGATGTGGCCTTGAAGGGCATCGTCGACGAGGCGCTGGCCGGCTCAGGAAGGGCAGTGGACAGGGTGGTGGTCCACCGGCGCGGGGCCGTCGAACCTTCGATGACTGCGGGCCGGGACGTCGACTGGCAGGATTTCATGGCCCTAGCCGAGGGCCAGAGTGACGCAGTCGAGTGGGTCGAGTCGAACGAGCCCGCCTACATCCTCGCCACCTCGGGGACCATCGCCAAGCCAAAGCTGGCCGTGCACACACAGGGCGGTTACCAGGTCTACATCCACTCGATGGGGCAATGGGTCTTCGGCCTCACCAAGAGCGACATCTGGTGGTCGACCTCCGACATCGGCTGGATCGTCGGCCATAGCTACATCGTCTATGCACCACTGCTCGCGGGGTGCACCACGGTTGCTTACGAGGGCGCTATCGACCACCCCACACCCGAGGCCTTCTACCGGGTCATCGAGGAGAACGCCGTCTCCGGCATCTTCACGGCGCCCACCGCAGTGCGAATGATGATGAAGAACGGCACTGAACCGGCTCGCAAGCACGACCTCGGCTCGGTGACCCGCATCTTCTGCGCCGGCGAGGTCCTCAACGTGCCGGCGTGGGAGTGGCTGCAGCAGGACGCGTTCGAGAACAAGGTCCCGGTCATCGACCACATGTGGCAGACCGAGACGGGCGGCCCGATATTCGGCAACCCCTGGGGCCTCGGCATGCTGCCGATCAAGCCCGGATCGGGCGGCATCGCGCTGCCAGGCGTGGAGGCGATGGTCGTCTCGCCCGAGGGCGAAGAGCTGCCCGCGACCGAGAAGGGCATGATGGTCATCAAGCGCCCGTTCCCCGGGCTCACCGCGACGTTGTGGGGCGAGGTCGACCGCTACGCCAACGACTACTGGCGGCGCATCCCCGGCAAGACGCTCTACCTGAGCGGCGACGCCTCGTCCTTCGACGAGGACGGCTATGTCTGGTTCAGCGGCCGGGCGGACGAGATCATCAAGATCGCCGGGCACCGCATCGGGACCATCGAGGTGGAGACGGCGTTCCTGCGTCACCCAGCCGTGGCGGAGACCGGCGTCACGGCGCGGCCGGATCCGGTGCGCATGGAGGTCATCGCCGCGTTTGTGGTCCTGAAATCCGGCTATGAGCCGTCGGAGAAGCTGCGACAGGAGCTGCTCGACACAGTGCGCCACGAGCTGGGACCGGTCGCCGTGATCGGCGACCTGAATTTCGTCTCGATGCTGCCGAAGACCCGCAGCGGCAAGATCATGCGAAGGGTGTTGAGGGCGGTGACGATGGACACGGACCCCGGCGACATCTCGACCATCGAAGACGCGGGATCCGTGACGGACGCGCGAGAGGCCTGGGAGGCGATGCGCAGGGAGATTGCGCCGCGACCCTAGCCGGCACCGGCCCGAGACGGCCCAGGCTCCCGGTTCCGTTTTCGGACCGAGTAGCCCTCGTACCAGAGCTCGAACGCGAAAAGCGTCCAGAGCTGCTTGCGGTGGTCGCGCCGGCCCGCCAGGTGCTCGTCGACGATCGTTCCGACCGCCGCCGGGTCGAAGAACCCCTCCCGAGCAAGTCGCTCCGGTGACAGCACCGAAAGCATCTGGTCCTTCAGCGGCCCCCGGAACCACCGTGCCACCGGTATGCCGAATCCCTTCTTTGGCCGCTTCAGGATCTTTTCCGGCAGCACGCCTCGGAGCGCGCGCTTGAACAGGAACTTGGAGCTGAGGCCGCGCAGCTTCATGTTCAGAGGCAGTCGCGTGGCGTACTCCACGAAGTCGTTGTTCAGCAGCGGCACCCGTCCTTCGAGCGAAGCCATCATCGAGGCGCGGTCGAGCTTGACCAGGATGTCGTTCTCGAGGTAGAGCCGCATGTCCATCATCAGAACCTGGTTGAGTGGATCGCCGGGGCGTTCGGCGGTGCCCACCGCCGGCGCTGTGCCGCCTGCCGCGAGAGCGGCGCGCATCTCGCTCGACAGCACTGAGGAGCGCTCCTCCGCTGTGAACGATCCCATCCAGCGCTGGTGGCGCTCGGCCACCGAATAGGCCGCGCCGCCGACGAAGCGCTTGGCGCGAAAGTCAAAGCTGAGGTTGCTTTGCGAAACCGGCAGCCGGCGCACGACCGGCTCGACCAGGCCGCGACGGACCACGGCCGGCGCCCGCATGTAGTAGCCCGCCAGCCGGTGCGCCTGCAGGGTCGGGTATCCCGCGAACAGCTCGTCTCCACCGTCGCCGCCCAGGGCGACCTTGACGTGACGCCGGGTGAAGGCGGAAAGCAGGTAGGTCGGGATGATCGAGGCATCGCCCAGGGGTTCATCGAGAAGGGCCGGCAGCTTGGGGATGAGGTCCAGGAGCATCCCCGGCTCCAGCGTCAGCTCGTGGTGATCTGTCCCAAGGTGACTGGCGACCAGACGCGCATATGCGCTCTCGTCGAACGAGCTGTCTTCAAACCCGACGGAGAAGCTTTTTACCTCGCCTCCGAGCTGGGTCATCATCGCCGCCACGGCGCTCGAGTCGATGCCTCCTGACAGGAACACGCCCAGCGGCACGTCGCTGATCAGCTCCTTGCGCACCGACTCGTGGAGCACCGAGCGCAGCTGCTCGCATTCCTCGTCGAGGCTCAGATTCGACGCCGGGCCTTCTGCGTTCAGCTGAGGCGCCCAGTACCTCCGCAGCGTGTGGGCGCCGCCGGTCCAGGTCAAGGTGTGACCCGGCTCGAGCTTGCTGATTCCCTTCACGATGCTGCGGGGTGAGGGCACGAACTCGTACGCGAGATACTCGTCGAGCGCGAAAGGGTCAAGATCTCGGCGCAGCGCGGGGTCGCACAGCAGCGCTTTGAGCTCGGATGCGAAGACAAGGCGCCCTCCACCTGAGGCGTAGTGCAGGGGCTTGATGCCCACCCTGTCGCGGGCGAGGAACACGAGATCTTTGCGCCGGTCGGCGATTGCAAAGGCGAACATGCCGTTGAGGCGATCCACCATCTCCCCGCCCCACTCCTCATAGGCGTGGACGAGCACCTCGGTGTCGGCCTGGGTGCTGAATCGGTGCCCGGCGGACGTCAGCGCACGGCGCAGATCGAGGTGGTTGTAGATCTCGCCGTTCTGGACGACCCACACGGTCGAGTCCTCGTTGTGCATCGGCTGGTGGCCGGTCTCGAGGTCGATGATCGAGAGGCGCCGCATGCCGAGCGTGACCCCGTCCAGCTGGACGATCCCCTCGTCATCGGGTCCGCGGTGGACCAGGGCGGAGCACATGCTCTGGACCAGCTCGCGGCCCGCCGTCGGGTCTCCGCCGGCGACCCCGCAGATCCCGCACATCGACTGGTTACCGAGCCTGGGCGGAAGGCCTCCCGCCGGCCACCGCCTCCTCGCTCGGGGACCCCTGGATGATCTCCCGCACAACGTAGGTGGCCTTGGCCTGTGATTCGTGGTAGGTGCGGATCGACAGCTCGGCCAGCAGGCCCATGAGCACGAACTGCACGCCGACGATCCCGAAGAACACGGACAGAAGCAGGAGCGGGTTGTTGTGCGCATACGGATATGGCGGCAGGAGCTTCTGGATGATGACGATCGCCGCCAGCACCATCGCCAGTCCCCACAGACCGAAGGCCGCGAACCCGAAGAAATAGATCGGCTTGGTCGAGTAGCTCCCAAGCAGCTTGACCGTCATCAGATCAAGCATCACGCGCGAGGTGCGCGAAAGTGAGTACTTCGACTTACCGAACGATCGGGGTCGGTGGTTGACTGGCAGCTCCACGATCTGCGCGCCGACCCACGACGCATACACCGGAATGAAGCGATGCATCTCCCCGTAGAGCTTCACGTCCTTGATGACCTCGCGGCGGTACGCCTTCAAGGTGCAGCCGAAATCGTGCAGCCGCACTCCGGTCACCCAGGTGATGATCCAGTTGGCGATCCGGGATGGCAGGACCCGAGAGGCGTGGTCGTGCCGGTTCCGGCGCCATCCGCTCACCACGTCAGCGCCGTCGTCGATCACCTTCAAGAGATTCGGTATGTCCGCGGGGTCGTTCTGCAGGTCGCCGTCGAGAAAGACGAGGACATCACCGCGGCTGTTGTCGATCCCGGCCTGGACGGCGGCCGTCTGCCCGAAGTTGCGCCGGAATCGCACGACTCGGACTCGGGGATCGTCGTCGGCCAGCTTGGCCAATAGCTCGCTGCTCCCGTCCGTGCTTCCGTCGTCGATGTAGACGAGCTCCGCGGGGACCTCGAGCGACTCGAGAACCGAAACCAGCTCGCGGTACATCGGCGGGATGCTCTCGGCCTCGTTGTAGACGAGGACGATCACCGAAAGATGTGGAGGGTGTAGCGGCTGCGCCAGCACGTTCTCCACGCGCGCGATACGCGTCGCCCCCATCGCTCTGGATTGTAAATCTGAGGAGTTCCCTTAAGCTCGATCCTCGTGGACGCCACAGCTTCCAGGCTGCTTCGCGCCGGGCGCCCGAAAGCCCGGACGCTCGAGCGGCGGATCACCCTGATCGCCCCGCTCGCCGCGGCCCTGGTGGCGCTGGCATGGATACTCGACACTCAGCTGGTCCGGCTGTTTTCGCTGACGTCGCCCTCCTGGGACCTTGGACAGACCCAGCAGCTCCTCTGGAGCCTCAGCACCGGCCACGGCTGGACGAGCAGCTTCGAGTACGGCCACAACTTCGTCGGCATCCACCTCGAACCGATCCTGCTCCTGCTCGCCGCGGTTGAACGGTTCTCGCCGAGCCCGGTGGTGCCGCTGGTCTTCGCCGCGGTGGGACTGGCGGCCACGGCGCCCGCCGCTGTGCTCATGTTCCGCTCCATGCTGGGCGACAGGCCAGGCGCGGCCTGGCTCGCACTGGCGCTCGCGATCCCGATGCCGTTCTGGGCCGCCACCCAGCAGGCCGCCGCGGTGCAGTTTCACCCTGAGAACCTCGCGTTGGCGCTGGCGATGCTGGCGGTGTGGGCTGGTATGCGTTCCCGGCCGTGGGTGTTCTGGCCGCTCGTGATACTCGTGCTCAGCTGCAAAGAGGATCAGACCTTCACCGCATTTCTCATCGGGCTCGTGATCTGGCGGACGGGCCCCGAGCCGATGAAGGCCAATGGCCGGCGCGTGATGCTGCTGGCCGTCGCCTGGTTGATCTTTGGAGTCGGATTCCTGCAGGAGCTGGTTCGCGGCGCCGGGTACTCGCCGGACGTTGCGTACTACTGGTGGATGTTCAACCCGGCGGAGAAGAACTTCTTCCTCATCAACCTGACTCGACCCGACGCCTGGCTTGTGCTCTCAGGTCTTCTCCTGAGCGTGGCCTGCTTCCCGCTCCTCGCCCCTCGCTGGCTCCTCCTGGTGATTCCACCTCTGGTGGCAAACCTGCTGAGCAGCCACGACGCGCAGGGACGGATGCACGAACACTACGTGATGATCGTGATGTTCCCCGTCATCGTCGCCGCGGCGTTCGGGGCGAGCCGCCTGCTCGAGATGCAGCTGTTCCGAACCCTGCCCCGCGGCGCGTCCTTGCTTGCGGCCGCGGTGCCTGCGCTCGTGATCGGCGCTTTCGCGGGCCAGCTTCCGCCCGCGTTCGGAGCTGAAAGCTGGCTGTACACGCAGCCGCCGGCCGCGGACCGGCTGGCCATCGCCACGCAGGTCCTGCCCTCCGACGCAGCCGTCTATGCGGACGATGGGGCAGCCGTTTGGCTCGCCGATCGCCTCGACATCCGCGTCATTCCGGACCCGCTGCCGTCCGATCGTTACGTGGTCATCGACCGCTCTGATTGGACCCACCGGCAGCAGGCAGCGATCGCGCGCAGCGATGAGATCGCGCTGTTGAGCGCAAGCGGCCGCCGGCTGCTGGCCGACGACGGTCGTTTCCAGGTCTGGAGCCCGGTCGGCGGCTGAAGCCGATCCAGCGCATCGCTTAAGCTCGCCCGAAATGGCCGTTCAAGCGACGCCCGCGCGAGCGTCGATACGTGATGCAGCTCGCCCTCTCGACTGGTGGATCGCACCGACCGTGCCGATGCTCGCCGGAGCGCTGGCGTTCGTCTGGTATCTGAATGGTGAGCTACAACGCCTTTACGGCCTGACAGGCTCCGCTTGGGACCTGGCCTACGACCAGCAGGTGATATGGAACATCTCGGCCGGCCACGGCTTCTATTCGAGCTTCGCCCGAGCCGATTTCCTGGGCATCCATTTCGAGCTCATCTTCGTCCTGCTCGCCGCGGTCGAGAAGCTCTGGCCCAACCCGGCCGTTCTTCTCATCTTCTCCGCCGCCGGCCTGGCCGCCACCGCGCCCGCCGGTTACCTGTTCTTCAGGGCGCTGCTTCCCGCCGACAGGCCCGGCTCCACCACCCTGGCCGTGGCGCTGGCGGCGCCCATTCCCTTCTGGGCCGCGATTCAGGAAGCGGGTCGCGATTTCTTTCACCCGGAGAACATGGCCCTCGCGCTCGCCCTGTTCGCGGCGTGGGCAGGCCTCCGAGGCCATCGCGTCGCGATGTGGGTGCTGTGCGTCCTCGTCCTCACCTGCAAGGAGGACCAGGTCTACACCGTCGGTGTGATCGCGCTGCTCATGCGCTCATACGGAGCACCCGAGATTCGAAAGCACTGGCGTTTCATCCTCTACCTGGCCGGAGCATGGTTCCTGATCGGAACCGGCGTCGTTCAGCAGCACTTCCGCAACGGCGGCTACACGGACTTCGTCTACTACAGGTGGCTGTTGGGTCTCGACCCGAGCCTGCCTGCGACTCCTGCCAACCTCTTCAACGCCATCTTCGGCCGGGCGGTTCTGCTCGTGCTCGCGGCGATCATCGCAAGCATGGTCGCGATGCCCCTGCTCGCGCCCCGCTGGCTGCTCCTCGTCATCCCGCCGTACCTGGCCAACGTCCTCAGCGGCCACAACCCTCAGAACCTCCTCTACCTGCACTACGTTCTCCTGCTGCTGTTCCCGCTCATCGTCGCCGGCGGAACCGGCGCTCGCCGGTTCATGGAGCTCCGATCGATTCGACCTGCGTTCGCAGTGATTGCGGTCGTTCCGGCGCTGCTTCTCTCATGGGGCACCGGGCGATTCCCACCCATGGCGGAGTCGAGCTCCACCAACTACTCTCAGCCCAACCTGGTCGGCCAGCTCATGAAGGCCGCCGCCATCATCCCCGCCGGCGCGCCGGTGTCGGCGGACAATGGGCTTGCCGTGTGGCTGGCCAACCGCCACATCATCAATGACTTTCCCGACAAGCTGGATGGGAGCTGCTACGTGGTTCTCCAGCGCGATGCCTATATGCAGTTCCGAAACGCGACCGACACCATCAATCCGACGGTGCGGCAGAACGCAATCGACGCGCTGGCAAGCAGCGGGCGCCGTCTGCTGTACGACGACGGCGAGTTCCAGGTTTGGAGCCCGGTCGGAGAATGAGCCGCCGTCCTCGGTAGTCTTAAGGGTTCCAATGGCGGCGATCGCCTCGGCCCCCACGTCTGTGCGCGCGCGTCTGGATCGGCTGTTTCAGCAGCGGATCGTGATCCTCGACGGCTCCATGGGCGTCATGCTCCAGCGCAGGGGCCTGAGCGACGAGGATTTCCGCGGCGAGCGGTTTCGCAACCATCCGAAGCCGCTGCGGAACAACAGCGACGTCCTGATCCTCACTCAGCCCGACCTGGTCACGCAGGTGCATCGCGAGTACCTGGAGGCCGGCGCTGACATCATCACGACGAACACGTTCACCTCAACTCGAGTGTCACAGGCCGATTACGGGCTCGAAGACATGGTTTACGAGATGAACCTGACCGGCGCGCGGCTCGCGCGCGAGGCGACCCGAGGCTTCGAGAATCGCTTTGTCGCCGGCTCGATCGGACCGACCAACGTCACACTGTCACTCTCTCCGCGAGTTGACGATCCGTCCTACCGCGAGGTCACCTTCGACCAGCTGCGCGAGGGCTACGCCGAAGCGGCGCGGGCGCTGGTCGAGGGGGGCGTCGACGTGCTCCTCATCGAGACCGTCTTCGACACTCTCAACGGCAAGGCGGCCATCGCCGCGTGCAAAGAGGTCGCTCCCGACGTGCCTCTGTTCCTGTCGGTGACGATTGTCGACCGCAGCGGCCGCAATCTTTCCGGCCAGACGGTCGAAGCGTTCTGGACCTCTGTCGAGCACGCTGATCCGTTCGCCGTTGGGATCAACTGCTCGCTGGGCGCGACAGAGATGCGGCCTTACCTCGACGCTCTCTCGCGTATCGCGCCCCTCTACGTGACGTGCTATCCGAACGCCGGCCTGCCCAACGCCTTCGGCGGCTACGACGAAGCACCGCCCATCACCAGCCGGCTGCTCAAGGAGTTCGCCGAAGCGGGTTTCCTGAACGCCGCCGGGGGTTGCTGTGGCACGGGCCCAGAGCACATCCGGCAGATTCGCGAGGCGCTCACTGGCGTAGCTCCGCGACGGGTTCCAACGCCGGCTCACCGACCCCGGTTCAGCGGCCTCGAGCCATTTGGGATCGGCCCCGATTCAGGTTTTGTGGTGATCGGAGAGCGCACCAACGTCACCGGGTCGATTCGGTTCCGGCGTCTCATCGAGTCGGGCGATTACACGGGTGCGGTGCAGGTGGCCCTCGACCAGGTCCGCGGGGGGGCAAACCTGATCGACGTGAACATGGATGCCGACCTCCTCGATTCCGAGGCCGCCATGGTGCGCTTCCTAAACCTCATCGCAACCGAGCCCGAGATCGCGCGCATCCCCGTCATGGTCGACAGCTCCAAGTGGTCGGTGCTCGAGGCTGGACTCAAATGCCTGCAGGGCAAGGGGGTCTGCAACTCGATCAGCCTCAAAGAGGGCGAGGAGGCCTTCCTCGAGAAAGCGCGCAAGGTGCGAGAGTACGGCGCCGCGGTGGTGGTGATGGCGTTCGACGAGAAGGGGCAAGCCGACACAGTCGAACGCAAGGTGAACATCTGCGCGCACGCCTACAAGCTGCTCACCGAAAAAGCCGGTTATCAGCCGGAGGACATCATCTTCGACCCCAACATCCTCGCCATCGCCACCGGGATCGAGGAGCACTCCGGTTACGCCAAGGCCTTCATCGAGGCGACCAAGCAGATCAAAAAGGTGTGCCCGGGATCGATGGTGTCGGGAGGCATCTCCAACCTCTCGTTCGCCTTCCGCGGCAACGACCGCGTCCGCGAGGCGATCCACTCGGCGTTCCTCTACCACGCGATCCGCGCCGGCCTCGACATGGGCATCGTGAACGCCGGCCAGCTGGTCGTGTACGAGGACATCCCGAATGACCTGCTGGAGATGGTCGAAGACAACATCTTCGACCGCCGGACCGACGCCACCGAGCGTATGGTCGAATTCGCAAAGTCCGTGTCCGGCTCGGGGTCGAAGCGCGAGATCGACCTGAGCTGGCGGGACGGGACGGTCGAGGATCGCCTCAAGCATGCGGTGCTTCACGGCGAGGTCGCATACATCGAGAGCGACGCCGAGGAAGCGCGCGTCAAGTACGGCAAGCCGCTCCTGGTCATAGAAGGCCCGCTCATGGACGGGATGAAGGTCGTGGGAGACCTCTTCGGCGCCGGGAAGATGTTCCTACCCCAGGTCGTCAAGAGCGCGCGCGCCATGAAACGGGCGGTCGCTTACCTCGAGCCGTTCATGAAGGCGGAGAAGGAGGCGACCGGAGCCCGGCACGTGCGTGGCCGCCTCGTGCTTGCGACGGTCAAGGGCGACGTGCACGACATCGGCAAGAACATCGTCGGCGTGGTTCTCGCCTGCAACAACTACGAGGTTCACGACCTGGGAGTGATGGTTCCGGCCGACAAGATCCTCGACACCGCCGTCGAGCTAGGAGCGGACGTGGTCGGCCTGTCCGGGCTCATCACCCCGTCGCTGGACGAGATGGTGCTGGTTGCCAAAGAGATGACGCGCCGGGGCTTTCAATTACCCCTTCTCATCGGCGGCGCGACGACGTCCAAGCAGCACACCGCCGTGCGGATTGCGCCCGCCTACGACGGATCGACCGTCCACGTGCTCGATGCCTCGCGGGTGATAGGGGTCGTTTCCGACCTTCTGGACGAGGGCCGGAGGCCTGGATTCGACGCTGACAACATGGCCCTGCAGGAAAAGCTCCGCGCCCAGCACTCTGCTTCGCGCCGCGCGCTTCTGCCCCTACCGGACGCCCGCGCCAGGCGGCTCAAGCTCGACTTCCGAGACCTTCCGACGCCGCCGTTCACCGGCTCGCGTGTGATCGAGCCCAAGCTGTCCGTACTGCGCGAGTACATCGACTGGACGTTCTTCTTCCACGCCTGGGAGCTGAAGGGCAAGTACCCCGCGATTCTCGACAGCCCGTCTCATGGCGCGGCGGCGAGAGAGCTCTTCGAGCATGCCCAGGAGATGCTCGACGACATCACGCGCAAGTCCTGGGTGAAGGCCCGTGGCGTATACGGATTCTGGCCGGCGGCGTCCGATGGCGACGACATCGCGCTGGAAGGAGGACCTCGATTTCCCATGTTGCGCCAGCAGGTCGACCACGGCGACGGCAAGCCGTACCTTTCTCTGGCCGACTTCGTCGCTGCCGGCGGTGACCACATCGGTGCGTTCGCCGTCACCGCGGGGATTGGCGTCGACGAGCTGGCAGCTCGGTTCACTGCCGAGCACGACGACTACCGGGCGATCATGGTCAAGGCGCTGGCCGACCGGCTCGCCGAGGCTTTCGCCGAGCATCTGCACGAGCTGGTGCGCCGCGAGTGGTACGAGACCGGCCCTCGCCTGTCGAACGAAGACCTGGTGCAGGAGAAATATCGCGGTATTCGGCCGGCTTTCGGCTACCCCGCTTGCCCCGACCACTCCGAGAAGCACAAGCTATTCGATCTCCTTCAGGCTCGATCGATCGGAATGGATCTGACCGAGTCAGGCGCCATGACCCCGACAGCGGCAGTGGCCGGCCTCTACTTCGCACATCCCGACTCGAGGTACTTCATGGTCGGCAAGATCGGCCGCGACCAGGTCGCCGACTACGCCCGCCGAAAGGGCATGACGCTCGCCGAAACGGAGCGGTGGCTCCGCCCGAACCTGGGCTACGAAGAAGAGGGATAAAGCCATATAGCGCGACGCTTCAAAGCGTGCAAAATTGCCCGCCAACAAGGCACATTCGCTCTCGGGGGAACAGGATTTGCCGCCGGCACGGCAAGCCAGCTCATCAGCGAAGCGCAGTTCCTGATCTCGCACTGTCCGTGACGAACTAGTCCGGCCCTTCCGGCCTGGATCCGAAGGTGACCGACGGGGGGATGGCGAGCATCCTCCCGTCGCGTACCCGGACAAGCTGCCACCCTCCCTCGTGGACCATCCAGTGATGGCGGTGACATAGCAGCACGAGATTGTCGAGATCCGTCGTGCCGCCGTTGACCCAGTGCACGACGTGATGCGCGACGCTCCACGACGGTGGCCGGTCACAGCCTGGCCACCGGCACGATCCGTCACGCGCGTTGAGCGCGCGACGAGCCGCTCCGGAAACGACCCGCCTGGAGCGTCCGACGTCGATCACGACGGAATCCGAATCCAACAGCACGCGCGTCACGCTGCAGTCGCAGGCGAGGCGTTCGACCGCTTTGGCCGAGATCGGCAGCGAGAACTCAACGTCGGCCGCGGGCGCGCCCGCCAGCCCGAGCAGGGTCTCCACCGAGCTCGTGACCTGGAGGCTGGCCTGCTGACGTCCACCTGACGCGAGCTCGACCAGGGCATCCGCCAGCCGTCGGTCGCGCTCACGCCGGTCGCCGTCGCCAGACCTGCGCGCCAGAGGCTCGAGAGCTGTACGCAGTGCGGCGCCCCCGAAGGCGTCCAGCACGCCGCTGAGCACCATCGTGCCGTCGATCCACGTGCTCAGCGTGAGGCGGCGGTTCTCGACTTGCTCAACCTCTTCCGCCACGTACCCGGCGGCGTCCGCCGCGTGCCTGGCGTGCCGGCAGAAGTAATGGAACTTGCCGGCTGAGTGCTCCCGCGCGAAATCGATCAATCGCCTCTCGTCGAACCGATCCTGCAGCGCGTCGGCGGTGCGCGCCATCACCGTGACGTGCGCGAGCCCGATCTCGCCGTGGGCGACCGCCTCCAGGCTTCGCGGAATCCGGTCCATCGCCTGCCCAACCGCAACGCGGTCGGCTGCTCCTCCGCTCGTCATGTGGCAGTTGAAGCGGATCCAGTCGATCGCGCTGACGTAGCCAAGCTCGTCGTGCTCGTTGAGGGCTGCGAACCCGGCCGCGTCCTCGGCAAACGACAGCTCCATGAGGTCGATGGCGTGCCGCTTCCGGATGAGCCTCTCGCGAAGCTCCTCTCCTGGTGACCTCGGAGCGACGTCGGCGACCACAGCTCGGTCCATGGGGCCAGCATACGAACATGCGTTCTGGCCGCAAGCCCGCCTGTTAAGGCCCCCCAGACGTCTGCGGCAGACCCTTACGGACGGGCCGAGCGGATCGCCTCCCACACCCTCATCGGGTGCATCGGCATGTCGATGTGGCGGACGCCGAGGTGTGACACGGCGTCGACCACGGCGTTCTGCACCGCCGCTGTCGACCCGATCGTCCCCGATTCGCCCACTCCTTTTGCGCCAAGCGGGTTGTGCGGTGTCGGAGTCTCCATGCGGACCGTCTCCACCTGCGGGATCTCTCCGATCGAGGGAATCCCATAGTCGCCAAGCGTCATCGTGAGCGGGTTGCCGTCGCGGTCGTAGACGAACTCCTCGTACAGGGCCTGGGCGGCGCCCTGCGCGACGCCTCCGTGAATCTGACCTTCGACCAGCATCGGATTGAGCACCGTGCCGCAGTCGTCCACCGCGATGTGCCGGATCAGGCGCGCGTCCCCGGTCTCCACGTCGACCTCGACCACGGCCACGTGGCAGCCGAACGGAAACGTCTGGTCGGTCTGAAAGAAATCCTCCTCGGCCACGAGGGCACTGTCGGCCGCGAGCTGCGCCCAGGTCAAAGAAGAACCCGGAGCGCCCTTGACACCGAACCGGCCGCCGTCGAAGCGTGCGATGTCGTCGAGGTCGGCCTCGAGGCGGCGCGCCGCCTCCTCCCTGGCCTTCTCCACGACCGAGATGCAGGCAGCGCGCACTGCGCTGCCCCCGATCTGCAAAGAGCGCGAGCCGTAGCTGCCGTCGCCCGTCGACACCCGGCCGGTGTCGGATTCCACGACGAGCACCTCTTCGTAAGGCACGTCGAGCAGCGCCGCAGCGATCTGCGCGTAGGCGGTCTCGTGACCCTGGCCGGTCGACGTGGTGCCGGAGTGCACGACGATGGAGCCGTCCTTCTCGATCCGGACGGCGGCGTACTCCATCGGCGTGAGCACGCCGGTCACCTCGACGTAGAGCGAAAGGCCGATCCCAAGCTGGAGTCGCGCGCCGGCTTCGCGGCGCGACCTCTGCTCCGCGCGAAGACGCTCGTAGCCCGCCCTCTCGAGGCCTAGGTCCAGCGCCCGCCCGTAGTCGCCCGAGTCGAACGTGACCCCGGTTGCGGTGGTGTGCGGAAACTCGCCAGAGATCAGGTTGCGCCGGCGCAGCTCCGCCGGGTCCAGGTGCAGCTCCGCCGCCAGCATGTCCATCGCCCTTTCGATCAGCGAGGTCGCCTCGGGCCGCCCCGCGCCTCGATAGGACGCGATGACGGAGGTGTTCGTGGCGGCCGTGCGGGCCCGGAAGTGAACTTTTGCAATGTCGTACGCCCCCGACGACATCTGGCCCGTGTACACCGGCATCCCGGCGCCCTGCCCCGGATAGGCGCCGGCGTCGCCAAGCACAGTCACCTCCAGCCCGACGACCTTGCCCTCGCGAGTGGCACCGATCGCCACGTCCTGCACCTGCGCGCGGCCGTGCGTCATGGCCACAAGGTTCTCGCTCCGATACTCGAACCAGGACACGGGACGACCCAGCCGAAGCGCCACGGCCGCCACCACGCTCTGCTCGGGATAGGTCGGCAGCTTGGCCCCGAACCCACCACCCACGTCGCCGGCGATGACGCGCACCGCAGATTCCGCAACCCCCACCAGCTCCGACACCTCGGATCGAACGCGGAACGGTACCTGCGTCGACACCCACATGCGGAGGCCGCCATCACCGTCCGGTTCGGCGACGACTGCGTTCGCCTCCATCGGCACCGCCGCGACTCGCTGGTTGACGAAGCGGCCGCGAACCACCACCTCGGCTCCCTCCAACGCGCCGGCTTCGCCGATCTCGATCGAGGACGAGAGGTTGCTCCCGTTGGTTGCGTGAAGGATTGGCGCACCCGGCTCAAGCGCCGCCTCCGGCTCGGCCACCACCGGCAGCGGGTCGTAATCGACGACGACCGCCTGAGCGGCGTCAGCGGCCTGGCCGCGGGACTCGGCGACGACCACACCCACGGCGTCGCCGACAAACCGCACGACCTCGGCGGCGAGGGGAGGCCGCGCGAACATGTCGAGCGACGGGAACTCCTGCGGCTTGAGGTTCAGGTCTCGTGCGAGGAATACACCCGCCACCCCGGTCATCGCGGACGCTGCGGACACGTCGATGCCCCTGATGCGTGCGTGTGCGAGCGGCGACCTGACGAAGACCGCGTAAAGACAGCGGTCCGGATGAACGTCGTCGGTGAAGCGCCCGGTCCCCGTCACCAATCGAGGGTCCTCTCGCCGCCGGACCGCTCCGCCGAGCGAAGCATTGACAGCCATCAGCGGAGCTCGGGGCCCAGCCTTTCCATCGTCGATGAAACGATACTTGCCCGCGATGTCACCTCGTTCCCGGCGCTGGGGAATCCTTCCGGCCTATCGGGGCTGGCAGGGCGACACGGTCGAGTGTTCGCCCGCCACCGAGGCTGCGATCCTCCACGCCCTCGGGGCGACGACAGACCGGCCGCCGATCCGGCGCCGGCCCAGGGCGCCGGCGGGACCCGGCACCGCCGCCCCTGATCGAGCCTGGGGTTGGGCCGTCCAGCTCTACGCACTCCGCTCCAGCACGAGCTGGGGAGTGGGCGACTTCGGGGACCTGCGGCGGTTTGCCCGCTGGTCTCGAAGGGAGGGTGCGTCGCACCTCCTGCTGAATCCGCTCGGTGCCCAGAACCCACACCTGCCTTACGAGGCATCTCCCTACTACGCCTCGACGAGGCGGTTCCGCAACGTGATCCACATGAACGTCGAAGAGGTCTTCGGGGCCGAGCTGGCAGCCGATTCGCTCCGCCCGCTGCGTGAAGAGGCCATTGCGCTGAACCGGACGCGCCGGATCGACTACGACCGCGTTTTCGAGCTGAAGTCCGCCGCACTCGAGGCCATCTTCGGGGTGGCTCCGGAACCGCCCGGCCTAGGGCCATGGGCACGCCGCCAGGGAAAAGCTCTGCGCGACTTCGCCACGTTCTGCCCGCTCTGTGAACGCCACGGACCGGCCTGGAGGGACTGGCCCGAAGAGGTGAGGCGGCCCGACGCCGCCGGGATGGACGCGGCCCGCGAGGGGCTGGCCTCGCGCGTGGCCTACCACCGGTGGGTGCAGTTCCACCT
The DNA here is from genome assembly GCA_044450465.1 of Candidatus Dormibacterales bacterium. Classification (GTDB taxonomy): domain Bacteria; phylum Chloroflexota; class Dormibacteria; order Dormibacterales; family Dormibacteraceae; genus JBIOJB01. The sequence continues at coordinate 31,474 of JBIOJB010000013.1, forward strand.
GGACCGCCAGCTGGCCAAAGCGGCTAGAGAGATCGGCATCATCACCGATGTTCCGATCGGTTTCGCGTCCGACGGCTTCGACGCCTGGCGCTGGCAGGACCTCCTCGCGCCAGGAATGAGGGTCGGTGTGCCGCCCGACGAGATGTTCCAGGACGGGCAGGATTGGGGCGTTCCGGCCTTCGACCCGTGGAAGCTGTCACGCGCGAGGTGGGAGCCGTTCACCGATGCGATACGGGCGGCCTTCGAGCACGCGTCCGGCATCAGGCTCGACCACGTGATGGGCCTTTTCCGATTGTTCTGGATCCCATCGGGGATGACGGCTTCCGAGGGCGCCTACGTGGGCTATCCCGCCACCGCGCTGCTCCGGTTGCTCGCCGCGGAGAGCCGCCGCGCCGGAGCCTTCGTGATCGGCGAGGACCTCGGCCTGGTCTAACCGGCCGCGCGCCGGCGGCTGCGCGCCATCGGCTCGCTGTCCTACCGACTGCTCTGGTTCGAGCGGGCCCTCCCTGGCAGGTGGCCGCTCAACTCCGTGGCGGCGATCACCACGCACGACCTGCCCACGGTGGCCGGGCTCTGGACGCTGACGGAGCCCGACCACCGGCTGCACGGTCTGCGCGACAGCCTGGTGCGAACGACCGGGCTTGCGGACCCCTCTCCACCCGTCGACGTCGCGGTCGCCGCGTACTCGGCGTTGGCCCGCGGGCGTTCGCGAGTCGTGCTCGCCTGCCTGGAGGACGCGCTTGGCGTGGAGGAGCGCGCGAACACGCCCGGCACCACCTCGGAGCGACCCAACTGGCGCCTGGCCTTGCCCCTTCCATTGGAAGAGATAGAGCGAGCGAGCGGCCCGCTCCGGATCGCCCGCGCCATGCGTGCGGCCGGCCGCTAGTACGATCTGGACATGATTGAACGGTCTCGGCTCGCCGGCACGGCGCTTGATTTCCATCCACTGAGCGCGCTGCCCAAAGCGGGCGCAAAAGACCCGTCGGCGCTGCCGATGACCGTGAAGGTCCTCCTGGAGGGACTGATCCGCCTGGCCGGGTCCGGCACCACCTCCGAGAAGAATGTGTTGAGCCTGGCCGCGTGGCCATCTCCCCCGCCGGAGAGCTCTGAGCTGCCGTTTCTCCCGGCTCGGGTTCTGATGCAGGACTTCACCGGCGTACCCGCCGTGGTCGACCTCGCCGCCATGCGCTCAGCGATGAGGCGTGCCGGCAAGGACGCCGGCCAGGTGGATCCCCTGGTCCCCGTCGACCTGGTGATCGACCACTCGGTGCAGGTCGACTCGTTCGGATTACGCGACTCGTACACCCGCAACATCGAGAAGGAGATCGGGCGGAACAGGGAGCGGTATGCGCTTCTCCGCTGGGCCCAGCAGGCCTTCAACAACTTCTCGCTCGTGCCGCCGGGGATGGGCATCTGCCACCAGGTGAATCTCGAGCACCTCGCGAAGGTGGTTCAGGTGCGAGCGCTTGGCGACCGCCAGGTGGCGATCCCGGACACCCTGATGGGCACCGACTCGCACACGACGATGGTCAACGGCCTCGGGGTGCTCGGCTGGGGCGTCGGCGGCATCGAGGCCGAGGCCGCGATCCTCGGACAGCCGGCGTACCTCGCGACGCCGATCGTGGTTGGCGTGCGCTTCCTCGGTGCCCTGCCTCCCGGGTCGACGGCGACCGACCTGGTGCTGACCCTGACCGAGATGCTCCGCAAGCACGGTGTCGTGGACAAGTTCGTCGAGTTCTGCGGTGACGGCCTGGCGAGCCTCTCGGTTCCCGACCGCGCGACGCTGAGCAACATGTGTCCCGAGTACGGGGCTACTTCGGCGCTCTTCCCGGTCGACGCACAGACGCTGCGCTACCTCGAGGTCACGGGCCGCAGCCGCGAGCAGATCGATCTCGTCGAGCGCTACACGAAGGAGCAGGGGCTGTTCCGCGCGGATGGGGCCCCGGCGCCAGCGTTCAGCGAGCTCCTCGAGCTCGACCTCGCCAAAGTGGAGCCCAGCGTCGCCGGGCCGAAGCGCCCGCAGGATCGCGTGGCCCTGCCCGAGATCTGGAAGAGCTTCACGAAAGCCCTCGGCGGCGGTGGGAAGCCCGATCCGGACGCGCCGTCTAGTCTCACCGAGGAGGGCGGACCGATCGACGGCCGCGCCGGGGTGGCCGTCGCGGCCAGGCCGCTGGCCACGGTCGAGAACGGATCGGTGGTGATCGCGGCGATCACGAGCTGCACCAACACGTCGAACCCCTCGGTCATGGTCGCGGCGGGACTTCTGGCCAAGAAGGCGGTGGAGCTCGGTCTCTCGGTGAAGCCATACGTCAAGACCAGCCTTGCCCCGGGTTCCAGGGTCGTGACCGATTACCTGTCGGCGGCGGGGCTCATGGAGCCGCTGGAGAAGCTTGGCTTCTTTCTGGTTGGCTACGGATGCACCACGTGCATCGGCAACTCCGGGCCGCTCGCCAGTCCCGAGGTCGAGGCGGCCGTGGCGGGCTCGAACCTGAACGTTGCGGCGGTGCTCTCCGGCAACCGCAACTTCGAGGCGCGCATTCACCCCCTCGTCAAGGCGAGCTACCTTGCTTCACCCCCACTCGTGGTTGCGTTCGCTCTCGCCGGCACCGTGAACATCGACCTGGCCCACGACCCCGTGGGACATACGCCCGATGGAAGGCCGGTGATGCTGGCCGAGCTGTGGCCCTCGCCTTCAGAGGTGAATGCCCTGGTCCAGAAGTGCGTGCAGCAGGACATGTTCAAGCGCGAGTACTCGCGGATCTTCGACGGCGACGAACACTGGAAGGAGATGGACTCGCCCACCGGTCCGATCTTCGCGTGGGACCCGGGCTCCACCTACGTGAAGGAACCGCCTTACTTCGAGGGATTCGCGCCCGAGCCAAAGGCCGTCGCGGACGTTCTGGGCGCGCGCGTGCTCGCGGTCCTGGGCGATTCTGTGACCACGGACCACATCTCGCCGGCCGGAGCGATACCGGTCGACAGCCCCGCCGGCCGCTACCTCGTCGCCAATGGCGTTGAGAAGGCCGACTTCAACAGCTTCGGGGCGAGGCGCGGCAACCACGAGGTGATGGAGCGAGGCACCTTCGGCAACATCAGGCTTCGCAACTCGCTCGTCGAGCGCGAGGGGTACTGGACAAGGCACATGCCTGACGGCGAGGAGGCCACGATCTTCGAGGCGGCGCAGCGCTACAGGGTTGAGGGCGTGCCCCTGATCGTCATCGCGGGCAAGGAGTATGGGTCAGGCTCTTCGCGAGACTGGGCCGCGAAGGGACCACTCCTGCTGGGCGTGCGCGCGGTGATCGCCGAGAGCTTTGAAAGAATCCATCGCTCGAACCTCGTGGGGATGGGAATCCTGCCGCTCGAGTTCGAGACCGGGAAAAGCGCGCGGTCTCTAGGCCTCACCGGGCGCGAGCGCTACTCGATCCGAGGACTGGAATCGATTCGCCCCGGCCAGTCGTTCACTGTGGAGGCCGTCGCCGACGACGGCAAGAAGACGAGCTTCACGGCGCATGCACGCGTGGGCAACCCGACCGAGGTCTCCTACCTCCACCAGGGCGGAATCCTGCCCCTGGTCCTCCGGGAGCTGATCCAGCGCGGGTGAGCGCCGCCGGCCCCTCACCGCGAGGCGAGCGAGTGCGCTAAGCGCTCTTCTCCGGGGGGATCGGCCGTCGCAGCTCGTGGCCGCACTCGGGACATTCGAACAGGCCGATCACGACGTCAGGCACGTTGGAGTCGGAGTGCATGGTCCGGAGGCGCATCGGGACGATGTTGACGTCGTGCCGGTTGCAGGTCGGGGCCTCTTCGTAGGTCATGACACGAGATTACGCACCGGGCCATTTGGCCTCCTAGTGGGCGCGACACAAACCCTGTTCAATGACGTTTGTAGGCCGGCCACACCATAATCATCGTGTGACGGCGGCCAGGAGGTCCCAGGAGGCTGTGATCCAGCCCAAGCCCACGGTGCGAGACGCCATGCGCAACATGCTCGCGGAGCCGAAGCTCGTGGCTGGGGAGGCGGGGCTCGACCGGCCCGTGGAGTGGGCCCGGATCATGGAGACTCCAGAGGTTCAGCCCCGCGCCGGCGACCTCATGTTCACGACCGGATTTCCCATCAAAGACGATCCGGACGCGCAGGTCAGGCTCGTCACCCGGATCGCCGGCTCGGGCGGCGCGGGGCTGGTGATCAGACCGCAGCCGTACATGCAGGAGCTGCCGGCCCAGATGATCTCAGAAGCCGATCGCCTCGAGGTTCCGCTCATCACCGTCGGCGCCGACGTGCACCTGATCGATCTCATGGCTCCGCTGCTCGAGCGGATCATCAATGCAGAGCACTGGCGGCTCAAGCGCTCGCTCGAGATCCACAGCCGGTTCACGGAGCTGGTGCTCGACGGCAAGGGAAGCAGCGAGATCTGCCGCACGCTCGCGGAGCTGCTCGAGAGCGCGGTCGTCATCGAGGACGCGAGCTTTCACCTGCTCGCCCACGCGGGCGGCAGCGCGGACCCTCACCGCAAGGAGACCATCCTCCGCCAGGGCACCCCTCAGCGCGTGCTGTTCGACCCCCAGATTCAGCGTCTGCTTCGGGAGGTCGAGGCCAAGCGGGGGCCGGTGAAGGTGCCGGCCTTTCCTCACCTCGGCATGTCGCGTGAGCGCCTGATCGCGCCGATCCTGGCCGCGAACCAGGTGCTGGGCTACATCTCGATCCTGGATCACCCGCCTCACAACGAAGAGCTGGCCTTCATGGCCATCGAGCAGGCGGCGCTCGTCCTCGCCCTCGAGATCGCCAAGGAGCGCGAGCTGGCCGACGTCGAGGGCCGCGTCCGCGGCGAGTTCCTGGAGGACCTCCTCCACGCCACCTATGGAGACGACGCAGCCGCGCAGCGCCGCGCCCGCCACGTCGGGTATCCGCTCGGTGGCAGCCATGTCGTGATGCTGGTCGACATCGACGACTTCAGAGGGTTCAACAAGGCGAGGCAGATCTCAGAAGACGCCATCCAGGCGCTGAAGCGCGAGTTCCTCCGCCGCGTCACAGGCGTGGTCAGGGCGAGCCACCCCAGGGCGTTGCTCCAGGGCCGGTCGGACCAGGTCGTCTCGCTGCTCCCGCTCGGCACGGAGACCGGCGACTACCAGGCGCGCGGCCACGCGCTCGGCCAGTCGATCCGTCAGGCGATCGCCGACTGGAAGCCTGGCTTCACGGTCTCGGTCGGTTTCAGCGGACCGACCGAGGCGCCCGTGGGAGTCTCCGGCGCGCTGCGCGAGGTGACGTCGGTGATGGAATCGCTGGCGCGCTTCAAGCGCTGGAGCCAGGTCATCGCGGTGCCCGAGCTCGGTCTCACCGGACTGCTCGCGGCGGTGACCGACGAACGTCTCGTCGACTACAGCCGCCGGCACCTTGGCCCACTCATCGAGCACGATCGAGCCCGTAAGGGCAACCTGGTCGCGACGCTGCGCGCCTACCTCGAAACGGGCGAGCAGCAGCGGGCGGCTCAGCGGCTTCGCGTCCATCCGAACACGCTGCGTTACCGCCTCGACCGGATCCGCGAGATCAGCTCGGTCGACCTCGAAGACCCCGAGACCCGACTCAACATCGCGGTCGCCTTGAGGGTTCAGGCGCTCCTCGGATTCTGACTGCTTAGGTGGTCGCCGCCAACGAGATCGACTTTGTTTTGGCGCTCGCCGACTAGTTTGCCGGCCGGCGAATTCATTAGGCTCGCCGCAGTGCCCCCAGCGTTGAATCGATCACGCCTTGCCTGGCCGGGGGACCTTCCCGCGCACCGGGCGGCCTGCGGCATGGGTTTCGTCGCCACGCCCGAGCCCGGCCATGACGCGGTGGCTCTTGGCGTCGAAGCGCTGGCCCGGCTGGCTCATCGCGGAGGTCTCGACGCCGACGGAAAAAGCGGCGACGGGGCAGGACTGCTGATCCAGGTGCCGCAACGCCTGCTCGGCGACCGATTCGGCGTGGCAAGCCTTTTCTCCTGGGACCCGCGCGCGCGCTCGATTGTCTTGAAATCGTTGGGACGCGCGGGCTTGAAGCAGGTCGAGTGGAGACGCGTGCCCACGGACCCGACGAGCCTTGGCCGTCGCGCCCGGGAGACGATGCCGGAGATCTGGCACGGCCTGGTGGTCAACCCGGACCTCAGCGCCGACGAATTCGAGCAGCGCCTTCACCGAGCGCGTCGCCACGCCGAAAAGTCTGCCCAGTCGGAATTGGTGCGCATGTACCTGCCGTCCTGCTCGGCTCGCACCCTCGTCTTCAAGGGACTGATGGCCGGCACGCGGCTCGGCGACTTCTACCTCGACCTTCAAGACTCCAGCTGCGAGAGCAAGCTCGCCATCTTCCACCAGCGCTACTCGACCAACACCCTGCCCGACTGGCGGCTCGCGCAGCCGTTTCGCATGCTGGCCCACAACGGAGAGATCAACACCATCGCCGGCAACCGTGCGTGGATGCGCGCGCGAGAGACCGACCTGGAGCCGGAGCTGCGCGGGGCGATCTGGCCCGAGGGTTCCGACTCCGCTTCGCTCGACAACGCGCTCGAGCTGCTGGTGAGTCGAGGCTGGGAGGTTTCGGAGGCGATGATGAGCCTGGTCCCGGACGCCTGGGAGGGTCGCGGAGATCTCGCCGCCTCGGTGCGTGACTTCTACCGCTACCAGTCCATCCGTTTCGAGCCGTGGGACGGTCCGGCCGCGCTGGCGTTCAGCGATGGTCAGGTGGTCGGAGCGGCATTGGATCGCAACGGGCTGCGGCCGCTGCGCTGGCAGCGAACGGACACCGGCCTCATCGCTGCCGCATCCGAGGCCGGCGTGGTGACCATGAGCCCCGAGCGGGTCATCGAGCGCGGCCGTCTCGGCCCGGGTCAGATGCTGATGGTCGACACTCGCGACGGGTCGATCCTTCGCGACGCGGACGCCAAGGCACGGGCCGCCCAGCGTCACGACTACGGGATGCTCGCCGACCGCATCCTGGTTCCGGTCGAGCGCCACCACGGCACGGTCGAGCCACTCGACCTGCCGGCTCCGCATCAGGCGCGGCACGGGTGGGGCGCCGAAGACGTCAGGTTCGTGGTCAGCGCGATGGCGGAGACGGGAGCCGAGCCAGTGTTCTCGATGGGCGATGACACGCCGATCGCGCCGCTGGGGCGCACGCCCCGCCGCGTCTACGGATACCTCCGGCAGCGATTCGCCCAGGTCACCAACCCGGCGATCGATCCGCTGAGGGAGAAATCGGTGATGTCGCTGCGCGTCCTCGTCGGGCCGCGGCACCACACGCTGGAACCGGAAGGCGGCGCCGATCGCGAGCTCCGCCGCCAGCACCACCCCGCCGTTCCCGCCGGCGGCAGGGTGCTCGAGCTCGACTCCCCCGTGCTCGGCGCCCCCGAGTTGGGCCGCGTGCTGGAGCACGCGACGGTTATCGACGCGACCTGCTCCGCGGGCGAGTCATTGCGCAGTGCGCTGCTGCGGCTGAACCGGGAAGCGGAAGCTGCGCCCGGCACGGTCGCACTGAGCGACCGGCGCGCCGGTCCAGACCGGCTGCCCATACCGATGGCGCTGGCTGTCGGGGCCGTCCACGAGCACCTGCTGGCGAAAGGCAAGAGGATGACCAACGACGTCATCGCCATCGCGGGGGATGTGGTCGACGTCCACGACCTGGCCTGCCTGGTGACGGTCGGCGCCACAGCCGTTCATCCCTACCTGGCTCTTGCCACGGCCGGGGAGGAGGGTGCGCCTCGCTACCGCAAAGCCCTTGAGGCCGGCCTCCTGAAGGTCATGGCGAAGATGGGCATCTCGTGCGTGGCGAGCTATCGAGGGGCGAACGCCATCGAAGCCCTCGGCCTCGGCGCCGAGGTGATGGAGCTCTGCTTTCCAGGCGTTCCGTCGCTCCTCGGTGGCATCGACCTGGCCGGACTCGAGCGACTCATCAGGGACAGAGCGGCGGCCCTCGAGGATCACGGGCGAATAAGGTTCCGCAAGGCGGGCGAGCATCATGCCTACAACCCCGCCGCCGTACGCGCCGCGCAGAGCGCCGCGCGAGGCGCCGACCAGGATGCTTATCGAGAGTGGCGCCGCCTTTCGGCCATGGGAGAGCCTCAGACGCTGCGCGAAATGCTGAAGCTCAAGCAGTCCGGCTCTCCGCTCAGCCTGGAGCAGGTTGAGCCGGCCAGCAGCATGGTCAAGCGCTTCGTCAGCACCGCCATGTCGCTCGGCGCGCTGTCGCCAGAGGCGCACGA